>DASYAR010000711.1:0-10962 GCA_036501235.1 Planctomycetaceae bacterium | reverse complement strand
CGGATTTCTCTGCGAGAAACGGCCCCGGCTCCGATCGTGCCGATAACCTGGGGCTGGAACGAGACGATCGACGTAAGTTGCCGTGCTGTAGGCGGATGCGGCGTGAATTGGTCGTCGCCTTGAGCCAGCGCGCACGACCCGCATTATTCACGACGAAGGGTATGCAGAAACGGATTCCGATCCGTCGAAAGCGCGGGCGATGAAGCGGCTCAAGACCTCAAATCTCAATCCACCAGATCGTCGAACGGCCGGGGCACTTTGTCGAACCACCCCCAAATGACGGATGCACCCGCGACCCGAAGCGCGTTGCCGTACGTTTGGACCGGCCGACCCACTGACGTTTGCGGTTCGGCAAGATTGTTTGTTCTGGCTGTCGGCAACTTCGCTCACGCCTCGCCGAGCGCGTTGAGGCCTGCCCGCAAGACGCGCTCGATTCGATCGACGTCGTAGACGCAGCCCCCCCAGGTTCCACCACTGACTTGTTGCAGGAGAGCCCACAATTTCGTGTCGGCAGGCAGATCCGGATCGGGTTTCAGATCGAGCGCCGGATTTCGCGCGGCAAGCGTTTTACTCCCCTGCTCCGGCGTGAGTCGCTCTTCCGGTGTGCCGACAAAATCGATACTGCCCGTGAGGTTGTTGCGGTCGACGATAATCTGGATCAGGTCTCCGTCGCGCACCTTGCCGACCGGCCCCCCTGCCAGGGCTTCGGGACCGACGTGGCCGATGCAAGCGCCGGTCGAAACACCTGAAAAGCGCGCGTCGGTAATGACTGCCACCTGCTTGCCGAATTTCAGAAACTTGAGCGCCGACGTGATCTGGTAGATCTCCTCCATGCCGGTTCCCAATGGTCCGCGGCAAATCAGCACGATGATGTCCCCCGGCTTGACAGGATTCGCGCTGCGCCCCTTGATCGCCGCGACAGCTTCCTTTTCGGTCGCAAACACGCGTGCCGGGCCCAGCTTGCGATAGACGCCGTCGGAGTCGACGACGCTCGGGTCAATCGCCGTGCTCTTGATGACAGAACCTTCCGGGGCCAGGTTGCCGACCGGAAAGGTCACCGTGCTCGTCAGCCCGCGACTCCGCGCGGCTTCCGGCGACATGATCACGTCGTCAGGATCAATGCCGTCGCGGTCCTTGAGCGCCTGCCGCAGCCGCGTTCGGCGTTCCGAGTTCTCCCACCAGTCGAGATTCTCGCCGAGCGTTTTTCCGCTGGCGGTGAGCACACTCAAATCCAAGAGCCCAAGCCGGCGGAGGTGCAGCATGATCTCGGGAACGCCGCCAGCCAGAAAGACTCGCACGGTCGGATGCCCGACCGGCCCATTCGGCAGCACGTCGACGATCCGGGGAACCTGACGATTGATGTGACTCCAATCAGCACTGGTCGGGCGTGTCAGACCAGCCGCGAAGGCGACCGCCGGCAAATGCAACAGCAGGTTCGTCGAACCGCCACACGCCGCATGAACCGTCATCGCATTCTGAAAAGCGGCGGGAGTCAGAATGTCGTGCATCGTCAATCCCGCTTCTTCGAGTTGCACCACGGCGGTTGCCGAGCGGCGCGCCATGTCGAGCCAGATCGGCTGTCCCGACGGAGCCAGCGCCGCGTGGGGCAGCGTCATCCCCAGCGTCTCGGCCACCACCTGGCTGGTCGCCGCCGTCCCGAGAAACTGGCAACCCCCTCCGGGGCTGGCGCAGGCGTGGCATCCGGCGTCGGCCGCTTCTTCCAGCGACATCTCGCCGTGCGCGAACCGCGCCCCGATCGACTGAATTTTCCCCGCATCTTCGCCCTGCGTGGGGGGCAGCGTCACACCGCCCGGCACAAGGATGCCCGGCAGTTTCCCGCTGGCAGCCAGTGCCAGCATCATCGCCGGCAGGCCTTTGTCGCACGTCGCTACGCCGATCAGTCCGCTCCGCAGAGGCAGAGATCGAATGAGCCGGCGAAAGACAGTTGCCGCATCATTCCGGTATGGCAGGCTGTCCATCATTCCCAGCGTCCCTTGCGTGCGGCCATCGCACGGATCGCTGACAAACGCGGCAAAGGGGAGCCGTTCCAGCTTGTCGAGCTGCTCCGCCGCGGCCCGCATCAACAGTCCGACTTCCCAGTGCCCCGTGTGGTAACCCAAGGCAATCGGATGCCCATCCTCGGCACGAATCCCTCCTTGAGTGCCAAGGATCAAGAATTGCTTGCGGAGCAATTGCTGCGGATTCCAACCCATTCCGGCGTTTTGCGACATGCCGAACAAGTCGCCGCTCGGGCTTTCCAGCAGCAGTTTCTCGGTCAGGGGGAGCGCCCCCTGCGGCCCGGGAGCGTTGGTCTGAAGATCAAAGATCGTCGAGTCGGCAGTGTCGAGTACGGACGCAGCGTTGACGGGCATAAAGGGCCTGTACGGTCGGTTGGAAAGTCAATCGTCGTTAAAAACCGATTATGAGCTGACGGAACGCATTTGGGAACGCTCGGTCGCGTTTCGCCTGCTTGAGAGCGCGACAGAAATTCTACGTCTCGGGGGCGATGTGGCCGATGCTGGCAGCATCGGCCACATCGCCGCTACCGGGGCGTGAACAATTCAATTCAACGGATTGCCGTAGTTTACCCGGTCGCCTCCAGGCCGGTCAGTGTGCCGGTGCTGGAACCAAATTTGTTCACGTCGATCCCCAGTCGCTGAAGCATCGACACATAGAGATTACTAAGCGGCGGCGAATTCTGCGGGTCGAAAGGCAGGTGGCGACCGTGCTTGAAGCCGCCTCCGGCCAGCAGGACGGGCAGGTTCTTGCTGGAATGATTGCTGGCGTTTCCCAGGTTGCTGCTGAAGAACACCATCGTTCTATCGAGCAGGCTTTCTCCCTGCTCGTCGGTCTTTTTCAGCTTCTCCAGCAACTCGTAAACTGTCTTCATCTTTTCCATCTCGATCGTCGTGAGCTGCTCGATTTTCTTGGGATCCTGTCCGTGATGCGACAGGTCGTGATGGCCCAGGGACACGCCCGGAATCGGCGGTACCAGGCTCGTTCCCAAGAGAAGCAATGTTATCAGCCGCGTAGAATCGGTTTGCACGGCCAGGTGGATCAGGTCGAACATCAATCGCATCTTGCCGATCAGATCGGCCGAGTTCATATTGTTTTGCGGTTGCGGGGCATCGACCTTCGGCTTGGGCTTTTTCGACCACTGTTCGCTGACGGCCATCCGCTGTTCGAGCTCGCGAACGCTGGTGAAGTACTCGTCGATTTTCTCTCGATCACGCGACCCCAGCGCCGGCTGCAATTTTCTGGCCTGATCGCCGACCATGTCGAGGATGCTGCGGCCATTCCGCAAGCGCCGGGCCTGACTCTCAACTTCTTCGGGACGCCCGTCGAGGAACAACCGGGCAAAAATCGAAGAGGGCCATAAATCGGAAGGCACGAGCGCACCGCTGCGCGTCCATGACAGACCAAACCCCTCGGCCGACAGCGACAGGCTGGGAAACCGTGTCTGGCCTCCGATGCGTTCTGCCGCAAACTGGTCCAGCGAAATCGTATTGCGGAACCCTCCCCGAATCTCCGGATGCGGCGCCGCCGTCAGAAAGCTGTACAGCGAATCGTGGCTCGAGCCCACGTCCGGATGCGAAAGGCCCGAGATCACCGTGAAGTCCGGGCGAAGTTCCTTGAGCGGCTTTAGATACGGCGTGAGCTGGTAATCAGCTCCGGTTTGCTCCGGGAAGAAATTCGCCGGATGCAACCCCAGCGGCGTGCAGATGCACACCATTCGCCGCGGCGGCGCGACCTGTTCGCCGGCGCGGCCGCGCGGCAACAGGGAATCCAGAATCGGCAAAGCGATCGTTACGCCGGCGGCGCGCAAAAACCTCCGCCGCGGATACGATGATTGAAGCATTTTGAAATCCTTCATAGACGGAAACTCTCAATGTGACCACTGATCGTGTACGATAATTATGGCCCGCAGATGGCTCGGCAAGGCTACGGATGACGAAACGATTCTTCGATGTCGGAGCTCCAAAATATTTATCCGTGAGATTGCCACGCCATCCATGGGGGCTTCCTCCGTCGCTCATTTGGATTGAAACAGATCCGAGGCGACGATGGCATGAATCAATGATCGCAGGCCGTAGTTCTTCCTGCGCACCTTTTCGACAATGGCGTCAATCTGTGGCTGATCGGCCGGTTCGGGCGGGCCGCCTGTCGCGTAGGTCAGCACTCTGACCGTGAGAGCTCGCGCAAGTTGGTCTTTGTCCGCCAGCAACAACTCTTTGAATTCATCGATATTTCGAAACGGCCGGCCGTCGGACAGAACGCCAGTCGAGTCGGTATCCAGGCCCTTGAGGTAGGGCATCTTCCGGCCCTCGAACATCACTTCCTCGGCCCCCCTGCGCCAACTGGAAATGCGGTAATAGTCACGCCAGCCGCCGATGACGTCGAAGCTCTCCAGTGCAAATCCGGGCGGATCGATTTTCGCGTGGCAGGTCGCGCACGATTCGATCTGTCGGTGTTTGGCTAGTTGCTCGCGGATCGTCGTGGCGCCGCGAATGTCCGGTTCGAGAGCGGCGATGTTCTCGGGTGGTTTGGGAGGCGGCGTTCCCAGGATCCGATCCAGCACCCAGGCGCCGCGCGTCACGGGCGAGGTATTGGTGCCATTGGCTGTCACCTTCAATACGCTCGCCATCGTGAGCACGCCACCCCGATGAGTTCCGGGCGGAAGCCATGTTTTACGGAATTCCCACCCGTCTATGACCGGAATGCCATAGTGCTTCGCGAGCCGCCCGTTAAGCATTGTGAAGTCGGATGCCACGAAATTCGTGAGACTCAGGTCATTCGCCAGCAACTCCGCAAAAAACAGTTCCGTCTCGCGGACCATCGACGCTTTAAGCATCTCGTCGTATTCGGGATAGAGAATAGGGCTGGGCAGGGTGAAATCGATGTCACGCAGCCCCAGCCATTGGCCGACGAAATTCTCGGTGAACTCGGCAAAGCGCGAGTCCTTAAGCAACCGCTCGACCTGTGCGTGGAGCACATCAGGAGCGCTCAGAGTCGCAGGCACACTCCGCGTGCCGTCGTCTCGCTTTGCCTGTGCAGCGAATTCTGCACCAATCTCGGCCAGCGCCAGTAACTCCTCATCCGGCATCGTACTCCATAGGAAATACGACAGTCGGCTGGCCAGCGCGAAGTCATCAAGCCGTCCCGGTTTCTCGCGCAAGTACAGGAACTCCGGCGAAATCAAGACGGCTGCGAGACCGACCCGAATGGCCTGCTCAAATGTCTGCCCTTCAGTGAGGCGGTTCTCGACCAGTCCCAGGAAGGGCCGGAGGTCTGCTTCCGTCACCGCGCGCCGATAGGCGCGCCTGACGAACTTCCGCAGGATGCGTTCGGCATCTTCCCGAGGCGCCGCAGACACAACCTCCACACGATCGGGATCGTGATTCGTCGGCGTTTTCCGCTGCGCCATTTTCTGCTGTGCCATTTCACCGAAGATCCGGCGATGGCTTTCCGGTGGCCAAATTTCGTTGAGGGGCCCTTCCACCTCGACCCATTCGATCGCCAGCCCGGGCCCGTCGTAGCTGTCGGCGCCCACCTTGTGGACCGTCTGGGACGGGGCTAACCCATATGGCAGAATGCGAATCGTCTCCCGCGGCTCCAGTTGATCGACAAACTCCACAATTGCCGACGTGTCGACTGGGGCGTCAAAATAGCCGATCAGGTGGGGCTTTCCCGTCATCAGCATCAGGCCCGCATCGAGGCGGTAGGTGACTGGCTTACCCGTGCTCTGGACAGCGGAGGCAGAAATGCGAAACCGATATTTGCCGCGGTCGGGCGGATAAAACGGCGACAGCACCACTCCCTGCCAGGCGGAGGATGAAAAGAGCACGACGCTGCCGTCCTCCGACTTGCGGAACACGCGTTCGTCGGTCGACTTGACGTGATGCGTCTCCTGAAGGCTGTAGCGTTTTTTGATTACCGGCGGCTGGGGTCGATTGGCAATCGCCAGGTTTAGCGCAACGTCGCCTGCTTCCAGGTAGCGTTCCAGGAGAAATGACGAGACGTGCAGCGCGTCGCCGACGTTATCAAACCCGTCCGCTGAGCTGTCCCAGGGGAGCAACTCTTTCAACTCGGCTTGCACACCGAGCAAATCGCAGACTGTCCTCTCATATTCGACCCGATTCAGGCGGCGATAGACCACTCGCCCCTCCTGGACTCGCCGCGCGGCTTCCGCTGTCCGAAGGTTGCCATTGATCCAATCAGTGATCGTCTGGACGTCCTTTTCCGGCGGACGCGGTTTGGACTTCGGCGGCATCTCACCCGCCTTAAGTCGCGAGAGGACGCCGCGCCACAGTTTCCGGTTGCTCGCGTCGGCAAGGTCCGCCGAGACGCGATCCAGGCGCAATTCTCCCTCGGCGTCCTCGCCGCGGTGACACTCCAGGCAATGCCGTGCGAGAAATGGCGCAACTTGCGCGTGGAACGAGTCGGCATCCGGCGGGCTCTCGAGCTGGACGGCCGCCACCGGATTTCCCGGTGGTGCGCCGGTCGCGATTCCCGTGAGGGACAAGATTCCAGCGGCCGCGACAAACGTCATCCAAACCGGATTTTTAAGATTTTGTCCCACGACCAACCTCATCGCCCTGACTTGCGGGTCGAAAACCGATTTCAGCCCAACCTGTCGACTTACTTCAGCCGCGAATGCCGGTGCCTCAGCTTCGGAATTTCGAAGAACTTGAGAAAATCCGCTTCATTCTAACGGACAATTTCGCCGATGATTCCGAAAGACCTGATTATGCCGGTCGTAACGGTCATAGAAATTCGAGAAATTGAACCGGGATTTTACGAAGACTCCTGACATTCCGTGTCGTGTTCAACTGTCAAGTGCCTACCGAATTGTAATCCAGGCATTCGGGCCATTCGCCGATTAAACCGTAAGCAATTTAAACAAAAAGACTTACATACAAATACAACGAACTGAGTTTGCACGTCTCCGGCGGCGAGTCGGGTCATCCGCATCACCGTGCGTGTATGATTCCGTGAATTGCCTGGAACATTCAAGTCCCGAGATAAAAACACGAGCTATAGTTGGCCGTCACAATCCACGCGTCGGCCGGATTCTCGCCAGTCGAGCCCCCGGCCCAGTCAAGAATACGACCTGCACGAGGGCGGTCGGAAGGAGAAGTCGCTATGAGTCGCAAAGATGCACTCCTGAGAATTCATAAGAGCCTGGTCGAAAAGCGCGATGAATTGCGCCGGCAATTGGCCAACGAGCTCGATCTGGCACATCCCGCGGACGCGGGGACGGGCGACCTGTTCGACGCCGCGATGGACGGCACCCAGAATGAAATGCACAGCCAATTGGCGGCGTTCGAAAGCCGCGAGTTGCAGCAGATCGAACGGGCGATCAAGCTGATTCGCAAGGGGAAGTACGGGTCATGCGAGGTTTGCGACGCCGCGATACCCGTCGCCCGCCTCAAGGCGCTGCCGTACACGACGGTCTGCATCGTCTGCCGGCAGAAACAGGAAGTGAACGGTTCTGGAATGGGCGACGACTCCGAGAACTGGGAAACGGTGTTCGAATACGAAGGAGCCAACAGCGACCGTGAGTTGACGCTTCGCGATATCGACATCGAGGTCGAATAGACGCTGGAGGCACGCTGGGGGGAGTCATTTCGGGGCGAATGTTGTAGAATTTCGCGGAGGCACGCCGGCCAAGCCGGTTGCCGGCAAACCGGGGCTGAGCCTCGCCAGAACGAACACACCACCGCCTCCCGATCCACTTGGAAGGACACCGTCATGAGCCGCTTGGCCACGTTTTCAATGTGTGCGGCAACTCTGATCGTGGGCTGGCTTCTCGGCGCGAATGGCGACTTGCGATTCAGCAAGAGAGTGCATGCCGACCCGACCGACGGCACGGCGACCGACCGCAGCTATCGCGAATTGCAGACAAACCACTCGGCCCTGGTCGATTCGAGCGAACTCCTGGCAAAGATTTCGCGGCTGACGACCCATAGCGTGGTGCACATCCAAAGCGAGCGCAAGGTGGCGCGAGGGCGGATGGTCGAAGAAACCGGCTCGGGCGTCATCATGGAAAGCACCAAAGCTCGGGGCTTTTTCGTGGTCAGCAACAGGCATGTCATCGACGAAACGCCGCTCGAACAGATTTCCATTCACCTGCACGATGGTCGAGTCATTCATCCCACGAAGATCTGGGCCGACAAGGCCTCCGACGTGGCGATCATGAAAATCGTGCCCACAAATTTGCAGGCCTCACGCTGGGGCGATAGCGACAAAGTCGAAATCGGTCACATGGTTCTCGCGATGGGCAGCCCGTTCGGCCTCAGCCAGTCTGTCACGCTCGGGATTATCAGCGCCAAGGGACGTCGATCGCTCAAGATGCCCGAGAGCAGCGACATGATCAATCAGGATTTTCTCCAGACCGACGCGGCCATCAACCCCGGAAACAGCGGCGGACCGCTCATTGACATGCAGGGACAGGTCATTGGCATCAACACGGCGATCGCCTCGCAAAGCGGCGGAAACGAGGGGATCGGATTCAGCATTCCCAGCAATCTCGTTCGCCGCGTGATCGACCAGCTTCTGGAGCACGGTAAAGTGACGCGGGCCTATCTGGGGGTCTCCTTGGACGACGATTTCACGTCTGACGAAGCTGCCAATCTCAAGCTCGACCGACTCCGTGGAGCGCGAGTGGTCAGCTCGCACCCGGATTCCCCGGCGGCCCGAGCCGATCTCAAAAAGGACGACGTCATTCTGACTTTCGACGGCATTGAAGTTCTCGACGAAAACCACCTGATCAATCTGGTCAGCCTGACGGCTGTCGGCAAAAGGGTCAAGATGGTGGTGTTTCGTACCGGCAAGCACATCACGATCGAAGTCACCGTGGGAGATCGCCAAGACTTCGACATCAGCCGCCAGCGCTCAGAGGCGCCTTCGCGTCCCGATATGGGAACTCATTTCCAATCTCTCGGCCTGACGCTGCACAAGCTCGACCCGGAACTGGCGCCGCAATTGGGATTCGACGAATCGGCGAAGGGACTGTTGGTCCTGAAGATCGACCGGAATGGCCCGATGGACGGAGAAGTCCAATTGTACGATCTCATCGAAGAAGTCGCGCGAACGCCCGTCAATTCGATCGAAGATCTCCGCTCAGCCCTGGACACCGCGACCGACGTCGAGACCGTCCTGCTGACGATCAAACGCCGCGCCAATGGCCAAGTGCAGAGCCAAGTCGTCGTCTATAGACGATGACGACATTATCGCAGAAGCTCGGTCATGTAATCGACGACACCCTGCGCGTCGGCATCAACGGCCACTGACGTATTTGCCTTGCCGGAAACCTGCGGACGCCGTTCGACCACGGTCATGCCGCACGTTAAAGTCCCCTGAACTTCGACGTCAACGAGCATGGGCTGTTGGCGGCACAAGCCAGGCCGTGAAACGATCGCCAAGGCAACCACTTCTCGCAGCCAGATGCCCTCCATGCCCAGGAATTGGTGATGTGCGCGGAAGTAAAACGGCAGCAATTGCTTGAGAAACAGCGCCGACGACGAGTGCCCCACTGAGATGCGATTGAAGTTTTCATAAGTGATCACGACGGCGTTGGTGGCATCGAGCGGCACGAGCATTTTGGCCTCTCGGCTGCCGAGCACGCTGCGTGCCGATTCCGGGTCCAGGAACATATTTGTCTCCGCCGCGGCAGTCACGTCGCCACCCGCGGAAACCGTCCCGCCCAGGCAGACCAGGCCTCCCAGGAGACTCAGAAAATCGGGAGCCCGTTCACAAGCCGCGGCCACGTTTGTCAGCGGACCGAGCGTCAGCAGGGTCACCTGATGGGGATTGTCGCGAACAGTGTCGATCAGGATCTTGGACGATTCGTGACGGTGATGCAGGTCCGGTGCGAAGATCTCGAGATCACCCAGTCCGGTCGAACCGTTCACGGCTTCCAGATGCGATTGGCCGACTCGTTTGTGCCAATTCGCAGTTGCAGAGGCCGAGCCGATGCGCGGCCATTTCGGCGGATCGATCTGGGCCACAATACTATATAAATTTCGAGTGGCGAGTTTGCCGGGAACAATGCCGGCCGTGGCCGTGAGCGCCAACAGATCGATTTCAGGGTCGAGCATTGCCAGAACGGCCGCCACGGCGTCGCCGATTCCCGGATCGAGATCAATGATCAACTTCCGCATCGCTTGATCACCAGCACCCTGGGATGACCTAAATCGCAGCCACGTGAGATATTACGTCAGCGCACCGGGCTGGTCAACCGGCGTTGACCGAACTCTCGATTTCCGTTACGTTTCCGTTCAATCCACACATCGTCCCCCCCATCATCACCTCGGGGAAGCCATGACGGCACCAGGACAGCAGGAAGCCCATCAACCCAACTCTGCCACCGGCAGGTCGGCAGGTTCGGGACAGACGACTCCCCCTGCCCCACATTTTGGTCGATTGCAGCCCGCTCGCAAACTCGGCGAGCAGACGGCCAGCGATCACGATTTGACCGTCATCGTGCCCGCGTTCAACGAAGAGCAGAGACTTCCCGCGACTCTGGAAGGGCTGGCCGAATACCTGAACCGCTGGGGAATCGACTACCGCGTCCTCGTCGTTGACGACGGCAGCCGCGACGGAACGGCACATTTGACGAACAGATTCGGAACGAGGTTTTCAACCGTCTCACAAGCCAATGCCGGAAAAGGGGCCGCCGTCCGCAATGGCATGTTGCGAGCCAGCGGCCGCATTATCGCATTTACCGACGCCGATCTCCCGTACGACCTGGACGGCCTGCGCACGGCGTATGGTGCCATTGCCGCCGGCCCGTGCGAAGTGGTCTTCGGCGCGCGTGATCTCAAAGAATCAAGCGTTCGAGCGCCACGGCGGTTCCTGCGTACGTTGGCGCACTGGGTTTTTCGCAGTGCGATGCAGCTGCTCGTATCCCGGCAGGTGACGGATACGCAGTGCGGGCTCAAAATCTTCAGCCGCCGCGCT
>DASYAR010000710.1:0-6663 GCA_036501235.1 Planctomycetaceae bacterium | reverse complement strand
CAAGGCGCTCTGACCCCGCCACACGCCGTAGTCGGTTGAAACGCAATCTTAACAAATTCTGTGCCTCACCCGCAGCGGTGGCGCTCATCGTTTCTTGTAGCGGCGGCTGGCTTCTTTGAGGAGATCCCGCTCGGATTCGGTCAGGCTCGATTCCCCTTGTGCGCTAATCTTGGCCAGGATTTCATCGACGCGGCGATTGAGGTCTACGCTGGGCACCGTTTCTTGCGGCGGTTCATACAGCTTGACGTGCTCTGGCCGGCGTTTCGTCGCGGTGCGCACCATCCGCTTCAAGCCCGGCCAGCTCCAGTCCGCCAGCAACCGGCTATAGCGCAGATCGAGTTTTTTATACAGGTAGCCGTACAGCAACCCCGCCAGATGGGCAGTGTGTGCAACATTGTCGAGGGGGCTGCCTCCCCCAATCTGGGTGAGTGTCGAATAGAGGTCCAACACGACTCCGATCCCGACCAGCCATCGCAATTCGACCGGAATCACGAACATGACCAGGATCTTCATGGTGGGATAGTACATTGCACACAACATCGCGACGCCCATCACAGCGCCCGACGCGCCCACCATGCGCCCCCCCCCGCCGAAGACGAGGCCAAACGTCAGAAAGCCAATCCCGGCCAGCACAGCCGCCGTCAGGTAAAATCGCAGGAATTCTCGCGGTCCGTAGATCGGCTCGACATGCGTGCCGCAAATCCACAGGAAGAACATATTGCCGGCCAAGTGCCAGATGTTCTCCGGAGAATGGCAGAAGGCGTACGTGATCAGCCGCCACAGCTCGAAATGGGTCACGACACGATCGGGCCAAAGCTCGAGCCAGAGTGTCGCGTCAAAAGTCCGGGAGTGCATCGTCATGATCTGCACGATAAAGACCGCCACATTGATCGCAATCAGCGTTTTGCAGACCGGCGCCACACCTCCCAGCATGCCTCCGCCCGGCGAATCCTGGCGATAGTAATCTCGATCGTAAACGCCCATGCGATGATCCGAAAATGACGAATTCCATCCGCGGAAAAAACGGCGGCATGAAAGAAGTTCCTATGATACCGCGCCCGGCGCAGTTGTCTGCGCGGAGCCACGAATTTCGAACGGCGATCGTTGCCGACGCTGCCAGCATCGAAGCGAGTCATCCGTGGGCCATGCTCTTTGACGTAGTCGCAACTGGCCGCAAACCGGGGTTGCCGCTAGATTGGCACGTATGAAAGTCGTGCACATCATCACGCGGTTGATTCTGGGCGGCGCTCAGGAAAACACGCTGCTGACCGTCGACGATCAGCAGCATCTCTGGCGCGATGACGTGACGCTGATCACCGGCCCCGCGATCGGCCCCGAAGGGAGCTTGATCGAACGGGCCCACGCACGGCAGCTCGACCTGCGGATCGTCCCCGAGCTGCGGCGCGAGATTCATCCGGGCCGCGACTGGCGCAGCTACCGGCGCATCGTCGAGCTGCTCCGCGAAATCGGGCCGCAAATCGTGCACACGCACAGCTCGAAGGCCGGCATTCTCGGACGCGCGGCGGCGCATCGGCTGGGAATGCCGGTCGTACATACGATCCACGGATCTCCGTTCCATCCCTTTCAAAGCCAGTTTGTGTATGAAGTTTACCGGCAAGCGGAGAAATGGGCCGCCAAACGCTGCGACCGATTGATCAGCGTGTGCGACGCCATGACCGACCAGTACGTCGCGGCGGGTATTGCACCGCGCGACAAATTCACGACCGTCTACAGCGGCATGGATGTCGAACCGTTCCTCAATTCTTCGCGGCCGCGTGCAGACGTGCGCCGGCAATTGGGATTCAGCCCCGAACAGATCGTCATCGGGAAAGTGGCCCGACTGTTCGAGCTGAAAGGACATGCCGACGTGATCGAAGCGGCCCGCCGCGTCGTGGCGCAAAACGACAAAGTCCGATTCTTGTTCGTTGGGGATGGTTTACTCCGCAATCAACTTGAACAGCTGATTGCACATGCCGGGCTCTCCGAAAAAATCGTGTTTACCGGGCTGGTCCCCCCGGCTCGGGTGCCCGAATTGATTGCCGCGATGGACATCGTCGTGCATGCCAGCCTGCGCGAAGGTCTGGCGCGAGTGCTGCCGCAAGGTCTGATTGCCGGCAAGCCGGTCGTCAGTTACGACGTCGACGGTGCACGCGAAGTGGTGCTCCCCAACGAGACCGGATTTTTGCTCCCGCCGCGGTCGATCGACGGGATGGCCAGCGCCCTCCTGCAACTAGCGGGAGATCCCGACATGCGCCAACGATTTGGCGCAACCGGCCGCGAGAAATTCACCGACCGATTCCGGCACGAAACAATGACGAAGCACCTGCGAGAGATCTATGAGGACGTACTGACGGCACGAACGGGAAATATCCCATCGAAAACTCAGCCCAGCGAGCCGTAGAGTGTATCCCTGCGGTTTCCGGGCTGGACACGCGACAAGAGATGGCGCGAAGACCCCGGCTCGTCGGGTAGGGGTCGTTTTGCAAACCATGTCGTGAGCCCCAATCGCGAGCCGCTACGAGACTGATCTTTCGTTTGCATCGTCGATTGTGGTAGACAGAACATAGCTGGAAGGAGCCTGTCGATGTCATTCGTTCGATTGTCGTTTGTCAGAGTTTTGTTTATCGCGGGAGTCGCCTTGGCGGCCGAGGCGCGGGGGGGTGGCCCTGTCGCCTCGAAGCCGGCGCAGGCGGCCGCAGGTGCGGCTGAGATTTCTTCGCGGGCGCTGCGGCAGCACATCGAATACCTGGCCAGCCCGAAGCTCGAAGGGCGGGGCACGCTGCGCGGCAAGCAACTCGCGCTCAACTACATTCGGAAACAGTTTCAGGACCTGCATCTGGAACCGCTGTTCGGAGAATCCGGCTTCATCCAGGAGATTCCTGGGCCGAAGGGTAAGGATGGCGCGAAGACGGTTCTCGGCCGAAATATCGGCGCCTGGCTGCCTGGCAGCGATCCGGCGCTGCGGGACGAATTTATCATCCTGAGCGCGCATTACGATCACCTGGGGGTTGATAAGGAGGGACGGATTTACACCGGGGCTGACGACAACGCCGGCAGCGTCGCGATGATGATCGAGGTGGCGCGGCGCGTGGCCGGTGACGGCCAGCATCCCAAACGGAGTCTCGTCTTCCTGAGCTGCGATCTCGAGGAGAACCTGCTGTGGGGTTCGCGGTGGTTTGTGGCCCATCCTCCCTGGCCGATCCGCCAGGTCAAGCTGTTCATCACCGCCGAGATGATCGGCCGAACGCTGGGCGACCTGCCGATGAAGTCGATCTTCGTGCTGGGGGCCGAGCGCGGCACCGGATTGCGAGAAATCGTCAACGCCTATCCTTTGCCGCCGGAGTTGCAAGTCGCCCACCTGGGCATCGACGTGGTCGGCACGCGCAGCGACTACGGGCCATTCCAATCGGAAAAAGTGCCGTTCTTGTTCTTTTCGGGAGGCGAACATCCCGATTATCACACGCCTCGCGACACGGCCGACCGAATCGACTACGAACGTGTGGCGAACGTCTCGCGGTTGATCGAAAGCGTGTGCCGCACGACAGCCAATGCTGAGGCGGCCCCGGAGTGGATCGACCGACCGACGCATGAGCTCGACGAAATCCGTACGTTGCACGGGATTACCGATCTCTTGCTGAAGCTGGATGACGGAACCGAAGCGACCGATCGTCCGAAGCTCACGCAGGTGCAGCGCTTCACCGTGACCAATATGCACCAGAAAACGACGCAAATCCTGGAGCGCGGCACGGTTCTGCCGGCGGATCGACCCGCGGTCGTGCGCAACGCACAGCTCTTGCTGCTGACAGTGTTTTGAATCGCGAGCTGCGAGCCCGTCGCGCTTGGTGATTCACGCTTCCAGAGAGAGCTCAGCGGCCCAATGAAGACGACATGGTCCTCGAAATCGACCTCACCGAATCACGCGACGATCTCGTGGTGAGGAGCAAGCCGTAGTCGCTACGGCAACGGCTCGATGTACGCTCCCAGCGGAAATGTCACGGGTTGCGAGGCGAAATGATCTGTGCCGAGGCCGCGGATTTGCTCGCATTTCAGCTCGGCCAATTCCTTCGTCCCGCTCCAGACGATGGCCCGGCCGCGCGTGTGAATCTCGGCCGCCAGCAGAAACGCCTTCTGACGGTCGTAACCGCAGACCTTTGAGAGTCCTTCGATGACGTACTCGAAGGTGTGAAATTCATCGTTGTCGACGATCACGGCATATGGTGGTTGCCGTTTCGGATCGGTCTTCGATTTGGGCGCCGGCCGGTTTGTGACAACCACGACTTCGTCGGCGACTTCCTGGTCGGTCATCGGTTCGTGCTCCTGCGAACCATGTTACCCGATTCAGGCCAGGTTGAAAACGCGATTTGGAAAGTGATCTCCTATTCAATATCGTCGATGTCGGAAAGAAATCAGCCACAGATGGACGCGGATTCACACAGATAAGAAAGATCACGACGGTGATAACAAAATTCAGGACGGTGATCTGTAAACCATTGCTCAATTCGCCGGCTCCGCTCCGGCAGTGGGATCAAGTGGCGGATAGAGCTGCCAATCGCGCGGGTCAATTTCCTTGAGTTTGTTGACAGGCGTTCCGGCAGTGGCATCTTTTCCGTCGAAACCTACCGAATAGATGAATGGGCGGTTGTTGATGAAAACTAATCGTAACGGCTGGCCATCGATCGGATCGATCGGCGCAGCGTCCAGAACCTCCGGCACGAGCGCCTGGACCGAGTCGGGCCACGCGTCGTGTCGGCGACGGTAGACGTGGCAAGCGATACCGATGAGCACGCCGTCGCGTACAGCAACCTTCTTCCAGATCCCTTCGATGGCCCCTGTCAGCCAAGCCGGGTGCACGACGGCGAGCAACGGCAAAAATCGAAGCTGGGTTGCTTTCGATTCGAGCCAGGCCTGTGCTTTTTTATTCGCGGCGTCGGATCCCGACACCCCCGTCGGCAGAAGCAGTAAGTCCGCTTCATACAATTCCGTCAGCGCGTCGAATTCCTTCAGTAAGTCATCCCGATTGGCGACAAATGGCACGACGCAAGGTCCGACGAGAGCCATGCCCAATTTGTTGGTCATGCCGGTCGATGTCATCGTCGTCGTCTGCAACCAACCAGCCAGCCATGCGAGCTCCGGCGCCTTGAGTGGTTGGACGCAGAGGGTTTCGAGGCCTTCTCGCGTGAATCGTCCGCCGCTGGCATACATTTCCGCAAATTGCGTGCGACTCCATTGTCGCGACACGGCCAGTAAATCGCCCTGCGAGTGGAAGTTCCACGAACGCAGCGCTGCGAGGCAACGGAGCAACTCCTCGTCGCTCCAGGAATCGCCATGCGTCGCCAGCAGAGCACTCAACGTCCGCGTCGCCAAATCGAAAAGTTGCATCGCCCTCAGGCGGCCGATGGGAAGCTCCTCCTCAGTCCAAATGTGCTGCGCCATGCTGGCGAGGGCCGCCACGCAGTTGATTGCATGGATCGTGTCGCCGGTGGCGGCCGCTTCGTACGCCGAACCGGCAAGCAGCATCCCGGCATGGTGGAATGCCGCAAACTCGGGGAGAAGAAGTTCCCGACGTGGCCGTTTTTGAAAAGTGCGTTCAACAGCCCCCTGGTTCAACTTCTTCAACCAGGCGTTGTTGCCTGGGTCGCAACGGATGTAGCCCAGTCGCGGTTTTTCAGCAGCTTTGAGAAAAAAATCGACGGCGACCCGATTTCTGGCAACGTAGTCCGCCGCGTCTGGCCACGCTGGATGATCTGGACCCGCCTCGCAAGCGGCATAGATCGCGGCACCCGATTGAGATTGTTGTTGCTGCTTCTGCGGGTCTTGTGGTCGCTGCAGTAACAGCTCGTGAGGCAACATGTCGATCTCCGCAAGCCCCGCTGCGTACAGCGGCCACGCGCGGTCGTCGACGGGGATCGCGGCGGCCCGTGCGTCAAGCTGCTCGACCTCGTCGCCGTTGTCAACGGGATGGACTGCGTAATATCGGTATTGCAGCCAGCCGATGGCGACTGCGAACAGCATGGAGACCGTTGCCGCGAACCGGTTCATCGCGCGTAAGGCGCGCCGCCACCGGGGCCGTCGTTTCAGTGTTTCGCGGTGCAGGCGGCGCGCAACGCCTCGCGGTTCGCCGACCCGCGTTGCAATTTCGGCGCCGGCCTGACCGGCTGCCAGCCCAGCGTGACACTGGTCGATCAGATCCCCAGCGATTATGAGCTTTTCGTGACGTGCGACTCGAGTACGCGGCAAGACGTGGGACAACCACCTGTTGAGGCTGCCGGGGAGGTTTGCCGCGAGCACCAGCTCGCGCATTTCAGGCTGCCGCAGGATCGCAGCCAGTTCCCGGCCAGCGCCGAACTGCTCCGCCAGCTCGCTCGCCGATCCGCCGGCCTTCAGGACCGTGATGAATCGGCCGTACATCGCGGCAGCTGCGTACCAGCGCGTTTGTTTTCCCCACATCCTGCGGATGACGTTGGCGATGACTTCCCACAATTCATCGGGGAGCGGTTCATCGGCCAGTTGGGAGACGTCGACCCCCAGGGCACGCAATTTGCGAACGACAGCGCGATCGGCGGCAATCTCTATGGTAGCCATAGTGGTTGGTCTCATCGGTACGTCAACAGTTTTCCATTGGAACTGATCGCCCGGTTCGACAGAATTGTCTTGACTGCGGTA
>DASYAR010000709.1:0-10493 GCA_036501235.1 Planctomycetaceae bacterium | reverse complement strand
AGCTCGCGGCGGCCGATGCGTGCCTGCGTTTCGCGGTTGATCTGCCCCAGTGCCAGGGCCCGAATCACGAGAGTGGCCGATTGCGATCCCGCGTTTCCGCCGCTGGCCAGCACGAGTGGCAGAAACCAGACGAGCCATTCGAAATGCTCGGTCTCGGAATTGTAATGGCTGAGGATGGCCGACGTGCCGAACCCGGCCACGAGCAGCAAGACCAGCCAGATGCCCCGCTTCCAGGCGAGTGTAATGAGAGAGGTCGACAGGTATCCGTCTTCGAGCGGCTCGACGCCGCCCAGACGGTGCACGTCTTCGGTGGCTTCCTGCTGCACCACGTCCAGCACGTCGTCGTGCGTGACAATTCCCACCAGACGCCCCTGATCGTCGACAACCGGCATGGCGATGAAGTCGTAACGGGCGATCTTGTTCGCCACCACTTCCTGATCTTCGTCGACGCGAACCGAGATCACGTCCTTGTCCATCAGTTCGGAAACCAGCGCGTCGGGGCGCGCCAGAAACAGCTTGCGCAGTGTGATGAATCCGTGCAGGTGTCGCGCGTCGTCGATGACGTACACGTAATAGATCGTCTCGCGGTCGGGGGCTTGCAGCCTGAGTCGCGCCAGCGCGTCGCGAACGGTAACGACTTCCGGCAGCGACGCATAGTCGGTCGTCATGATCGAGCCGGCGCTGTGCTCGGGATATGACAGCAGCCGGCGAATGTCGCCGCGCTCGGCATGGGCGATCAGCGGGAGCAGCAGTTCGAGCTTCTCCTCATCCATGTTCTTGAGCAGTGCTACCCGGTCGTCGGACGACATGGCTTCGAGCAGGGCCGACAGGTCCTTCTTGTCGAGCGTGGCGACGAGCTCCATCTGCCGCGGCAGGGCGAGGAACTCGAACACCTCGACGCGCCGCTGGAGGTTCGTGTGCGACAGGACGCCCCAGCATTCGGCGGCGGAGAGGGCCTCGAGATTTTCGGCGACGACGCCGGGGTGAAAGACCTCGCAGAACTCCTGCATGGCCCGCGCGTCGTTCTCGATCAGCATTTCCCGAAGTTCGGGAAGCAGGAGTGGGTCATGCATTTTCAGGGGCCCAGCGCAATCGCTGACGTACAAGAAGACGATAGAGAATAGAGGATCGAGAAGAGAAGATCGAGGGGCGAGCGGGAGACGTCAGTCCCCTGGTGGGTCCGTTCTGGCCTCGCACTTCACGCGCAAATTAAAACCATCCCCGAATGTCAACTCGCGCAAAAACAAACGCGGCGCCCAGCGCGCCGCGTTTGCGGTGATCCAGTGATACAAATCCCTCCACGTCACCGCTTCGAGAATTGGAAGCTGCGGCGCGCCTTGCGATGGCCGTACTTCTTGCGTTCGACCATTCGGTCGTCGCGAGTCAAGAAACCGCCGTCGCTGAGCGCCCCGTGCTGTTCCGGATGGAGCGCCTGGATGGCGCGGGCCACCCCCAGGATCAGGGCGCCGGCCTGGCCGTTGACTCCGCCCCCCGTGGCGCGGACCCAGATGTCGACCTGACCGTAGACGCCAGTCGCCTTGAGGGGCGCTTCGATCAGCAGACGGTGCCGTTCAACGGGGAAATAATCTTCGAACTCGCGGCCGTTGACGGTGATCTTACCCGTCCCTTTGCGAACGCGGACGCGGGCCACCGCCGTTTTGCGTCGCCCCGTGCTGACTGCCGTGCCGTCGGCGTCAATCCGGCCACGAAGCACGTTGGGCAAACGCACTGCGGGGGCAGCCGTTTCGGCCTGCGATCCGATGTCGAGACCCGTAGCGACCGAGGCCTCGCCTGAGCCTTCGGGGGGTGTCGATTCAGCGGAGGCCGCGGCATCGGACGCCGATTCAGACGGAGTCGTAACGGGTTCGGCCGATTGTTCCTGGGGATCGTTGTCTGCGTTTTCCATGACGGTCTACCTGAGAAATCGCGGGAGTGTTTCGAATCGAATTCAAGGATGTCTAATAAGGTTCAGTAGATCACAGCGCCTTGGGCTGCGGCACCTGCGACTGATGAGGGTGCTCTCCGCCGCGGTAAACCTTGAGTTTTTTGAGCATGTGCCGCCCCAGCTTATTTTTCGGAAGCATACGGCGCACGGCGAGCCGCAGAACTTCTTCGGGCTTGCGTTCGATCATTTCCGCGGCGGGAATCACTTTGCGGCCGCCCGGATACCCGGTGTAGTGGTCGTACGTTTTGGTCAGCATTTTCGACGTAAAGTTCGGATGGGTCGGGTGCGCCATGCGGCGGCCGCCGAATCGAACTTGATCAGCATTGATCACGACGATGAAATCGCCGGTGTCGACGTGCGGTGTGTATTGCGGCTTGTGTTTGCCCATCAGGATCGTAGCCAGTTTGACCGCCAGCCGGCCGACGACATGCCCCGAGGCGTCCACCAGGATCCAGTCAGGGGTCAATTCCCCGGGCTTTGCCAGATACGACTTTGTCACGTGCAAATTCCTCAACTCAATGATCAGATTGTTATCGCGGCGATTCAATCCCGAACTTGGCGATCACCAGCGAATTCACGCCTGTCACGATGGTCTCAGGCATGCCGCCGCTCTACTTCCGCGACCGGAGCACGGCGGAACGAGGTAAGATAACGGTTTTCAGCCTGTCGTTCAATGTCGCCACAGGAAAAAAGCTGGGATCGGGGCATCCGTTAAAGGGGGGAGGTCCTAAAAACGCCGACGCTGCCAGCGTCGCCCATGTGGCCGATGCCGCCAGCATCGGCGTTTCTTCATAGGAATCCCCTCAATTCACGGATGCAATCGCTGGGATTGGCGCTACCCAAATCCGAATTCGGCGACATCGGCAGGTCCCGGCCGGGGCGATTGATTCGGCCGTCCTGCCGAACCGGCCTCTCGATCGGCATACCGTGTCTCAATTTACCGGCGCCGTGTGGGGTCTGCGGGAGAATTGCGGGCGTCGCGGCGCGGCGGAGGAGGCCGATCATCTGTCGGAGCGTCCATTTCGTTCACGGCATGCACGACGTCCCCCGACCCGGCAGGCGGCGCAGCGCTCGGGGCCGTCTTCGCGCCTCCCTGTTCCGGGAAATACTTGACCGACGTGACCGTCGACTTGTGCTGCTCGAATTCCGAGCCGTTTGCCAGCCGTACCGTCATATCGAGTGACTGTTCGACCTTCGAATGCAGGGGGAGTCCCGTGCGGCGGTCCAGGATGCACGTTCCAATCGATTGTCCGCCGCGGATCGAAACGTCGACGTCCTGGCGAACCTGGTTTTCGAAATTGGTGATTAACGAAGACAGTTTGCCGACAATGTCGATCTCGGCGACTTCGTCAGTGATCCGACGGAGTACATAGCGCGTGCTGCTGTGCATGGGAACCGGTTGCAGAATCTGCCGATCGCGAGTCCAGGCGTCCCCTTCGCGGACGGCGGATGTGGGGAGCAAACCAATGCTGTCATCCACGAAGTTGGCGATTCCGTCGGCGCCCGAGGTGGCGGCCATCGCCGCTCGGACCTGCTGCTGCCGGGCGACGGGCACGTCGCGCAGGCAACGGTCGAGAAACGCATCGAAGGAGACAATCTCGACGATCTGGTTATCTTTATTGAGCCAGAATTCGAAGCTGTTGTCCTTAAGGCCATGGTATCCCAGGGCAGCCAGTGGAATCGGGAGAACCGGGGCGTCGGAGTTGTATTCAATCGTCTTGCGGCCCGGCAGTTGCTGTGAAAACTGCACGCGGTGGTACTGCACCTCCAGCCGTTTTTCGCCGGCACGCGGGTCATCGAATTTGGGACCGCTTCCCGCCGGAGGACGAATTTCCTTGACCGTCACCGACAGCAGCATTTCGAGGCTGGAACGGCTTACCGACCAGCCCTGCTCCGTCGGCTGTCGCAAAGTGTGTTCCACCGTTTTCACCAGCGGAAACCGGTCTCCGGGCTTGAGATTCAGCTCGAGTTTTTGTTGCGGCGCTGCGGCCGGCTCGCCGCTTTCCGATTCGTCGACAGTCAACACCGGATCTTCTTCGGTGTCCTCGGATTGCGAGTTCCACCAGCCACAACCGGGAAGACCGACCAGGCACACGGCGATCAAAGCCTTTGCCGCGGCTGCCTTGCACCCAAACATCGGGGTCGTCTCCTGAAATTCCTGTTCGTCCACGGGGGCGTACCACGGGGGCGTAAGATAACACCGTGTGGCATTTCGTGGAAAGACGAATTTCGTGGCAGTTCTGCGGGCCGGTGCGTATCATTAGAGATCAAGGATCGAGGATGTGTGCGGTCGGCGCGCCCCGGCGACGCCTGAAAACCGCAGGCCTCGGTCCGAATTCGGTGACAACCATTGCCCAGCAGCTTGGAATTCCTAACAATTGAGGTTTGCCATGCCCTATTGTCCGCGATGTGGTCGGCGCCAGGAAACCTACCAACCAGCCTGTCCCGATTGTGACCAGGCGCGTGAGGGCCAGCCGGGGTTCACGGCGAATGCCGACCCAGTCTTGCCGGAGGAATTCGATTCGATCGACGAATGCGGGGAATCGCGGATCGCGATTGCCCGGTTCCAGAGCGGGGCTGAAGCGGGGTACTTCGCCGACGAGTTGACGCGCCGGACCGGCATCGAAACCGACGTGCTGACGCGCGAGCGGTTCGATGCCGTTCATGCCGTTTGGAGTGTCGACTATCTGCTGCTGGTGTCGCGTGACCGGTCCGACGAGGCCCCCCGGCTCTTGCAGGAACTGGTCGACGCGACAGGTGGCGACGAACGGGACGAAACGACGCCGTCTGCGCAGGCCTCGGACTTGCCGGCCGGCGTCTGGGTTCCCTTGATTATTACCCTGGCTGCCGGATCGATCGTCTGTTTCGGCATCGAGCGCGCGGACCAGCGGCCCCGCCCGGCGGCTTTGGTGGTCGGCGACGGACGCAAGCCGCCCGAATTGTGGGAGATTCTGGGGGCGACGCCGGGCCCGTGGGTTCAGCAGCTCGGTGAAGGCCCCGGCGTGCGCCGGCTGACTCTCGATCGGGAACATCGCACGGCGCTGCTTCAGGAAGACCACGACGGCGACGGCCACGTCGACCGTGAGTGGGAGTTTTCGTGGCAGCCGTAGCCGCCGCCCTTGTCTCCGCCGCGGCGAATCGTCAACATGGCCTGCGTGAAACGACCGCCCCCACCCTCACGATTCGACCGCAGCGAGACAGCGCCCGACTGGGAAATCGCCATCGCCGGCGATCTCACCGACAAGCAGAATGATCTGCTGGAACAGTTGCTCGAGCTCCCGCCGCGCAGCCGCGGCACGATCTATTTCGACTCTTGCGGCGGCAGCGCGTACGTCGGGATTTCTCTGGCTGGCTTGATCCGGCTGCGCGGGCTGCGGGCCAGCGGCGTCGTGCTGGGGGAATGTTCGTCGGCGGCCCTGTTGCCGTTTGCCGCGTGCGGCGAGCGTTTCGTCACGCCGCACTCGTATCTGTTTTTTCATCCCGTCCGCTGGTCGAGCGAAGAAAACGTGAGAATCGAAGAAGCCGCGGAGTGGACCAGGCACTTCGGCATTCTCGAAGATGAAATGGACCGACTGCTGTCCCGCTTGTTCGACTTGCCGCTCGACACGCTCACGGGCTGGACGCGTCCTGGGCGATTCCTGTCGGGGCCCGAGATCGCCGCGGCGGGCCTGGCGAAACTGGTGGATTTGTTTTCCGGAGATTTGCGCGCGCAGCGATCCTGACTGTTCGACCAAAGTTGCAGGCACACTCCCTGTGCCGTTGTCTGTTTGTCCTTTTCGAGCACTCCCTCATCATGCATCAATCAATTCGCCGTCTGATCCGCGCCGTCGTGATTTGCGTTGCCGTTTCCGCCCCGTCGTCCCGTGCCGCGTATGCCGACGACGGCGCCGGCGAATCGGCGCCTCACAACCGGTTGTCGGCCGCAGAAGTCGCCGCCGGATGGATCAAACTGTTCGACGGCCAGACGATGTTCGGCTGGAAGGCGAATAACGACGTCAATTGGCAGATCACCGACGGCGTCGTCCATGCGGACACCGGCGATCCGGGACTTCTGCTCACGACGACCGAATTCGCCGACTACGAGCTCCTGTGCGACTTTCGGCTCGCCAAAGGGGGCAACAGCGGAATTTTCTTACGGTCGATTTTCAGCGCTAAAGATCCTACCAAGGATTGTTATGAGCTCAATATGTGCGATTCGCATCCGGCATTTCCCACCGGCAGCCTCGTAGGGCTGGTGAAGCCCGAGAAACCAGTTTCGGGCGAAGAAAAATGGATGACGTACCACGTCGTCGTGCAGGGTAATCGCATCGACGTGAAACTCGACGGCAAGCCCATTCTTTCGTACACCGATACGCGCCCGACGGCGCGGCGCAGGGGCTTCATCGGTCTTCAGAAAAACGCCGGCAAGGCCGAGTACCGCAACGTCTACCTGCGGCCCCTGTCGACGACTCCCTTGTTCAACGGCAAAGATTTGATGGGTTGGCGCGTCGTGCCGGGAGGCAAGAGCCGGTTCACCGTCGCCGACGGGACGATCCACGTCGCCAACGGCGGAGGCTTTCTCGAAACCGAATCGACGTGGGGCGATTTCATCCTGCAGGCGCAGATCAAGACCAATGGGAAAAACCTCAACAGCGGCATTTTCTTCCGGGCCATGCCGGGCACTGAGAAAGCGCCGTCCAACGGTTACGAAGCGCAGGTTCAGAACGGCTACGAGCAGAACGATCGCACCAAACCATCCGACTTCGGCACGGGCGCCATTTACCGCCGCGTCAAGGCCCGGCGCGTCGTGTCGAACGACTTCGAATGGTTCACGATGACCGTCGCGGCGACCGGCGCTCACATCGGAGTGTGGGTCGAAGGAGAGCAGGTCACCGATTGGACCGACACTCGTCCGCCAAGCGACAACCCACGCGAGGGGCTGCGCACGAAGGCCGGGCATTTCAGCCTGCAAGGCCACGACCCGACCACCGATCTGTCGTTCCGAGACCTTCGCGCCGCCGAGTTGCCGGCGGAAGAGTAGTCTCGGCTCCAAATGTTAGGGCTTCGGCAACAGTTCGAGCACGCGGCGCAGAATATCCTGATGGATCTGCTGGTCCCACTCGGCGGCGATGTGCGCGGCCGTGTTGAATTTGGCGCCATACGCCGGCTGTCCGTCGTGCATGAAGCCCAGCGTCGGGTCACCGAGGTCGATATATTCGAGCCG
Source organism: Planctomycetaceae bacterium (assembly GCA_036501235.1). Classification (GTDB taxonomy): domain Bacteria; phylum Planctomycetota; class Planctomycetia; order Planctomycetales; family Planctomycetaceae; genus JACQFH01. The sequence continues at coordinate 3,345 of DASYAR010000709.1, read as the reverse complement.
GCCGCCGGCATCCCACTGGCCCCACACGAAGGCGTTGCGAGTACAATAGCTGATGGCGTGGTTCGCGTTCACCGGCAGCGATTTGGGCTTAGGGGGGCCGCGGCCGGTCGATGACGGATCGAGAAATACGACCAGGTCCACTGCCAGCGGAGTCTCCCGCTCGGTCAATCGCTGCAAAACCTCGAGCGCCGTGTGTCCTCCCCAACTGTTCCCGATCACCGCCACGCGATCGCCGGGGTTTCTTTGTAAGTGCCTGTCGACAAACTCGGCGATCCCTGGGGCGCGCGGTGGATTCTTGTCCTTGATTCGTCCCGCCCGCGTGCCGTTCCAGTTGAAGTACTCGGCCTGCACGCCGTCGCGCCGCAGATCGCCGGCCAACTGAAACAACCCGCTGTTGCCCTCCTGCCGCCGGGCCGTTCCCTCGATTTGCCGCGGTGTCGGATCGGAATCGACCCCGCCGATCAGCACCACCAACAGATGTGGCGGGCGCCGGGAAGGATGCAAACGAGAGCCCGGCGATGCGTCGTCAGCATTTAGCGCGGTGAGCGGAACAAATGCGACCGCAGCGAACACCACGATTTGCCGCACGCCACAAGGCATAAAGTTTGAATCCCCTGTTGAGCGTCAAGGCCCAGCCAATCCCGAAACACAAAACACGAAACACCACGCATTCCTTCACCCGCCGCGAAACATCTTCGCCGCGCGAATCACGTATTCGTATCCGCTGTACAGCGTGACGGCCACGGCGCTCCACAACAGCACGTCGCGAGTGAGGGCCAGCGTCTGTTCCGAGGAGGAGCCGGGGCCATATTCCAGGAACAGCAGCGCGCCGGCGACGGCGGCGCATTGCACCACCATTTTGATCTTGCCGCTCATCACGGCTGAGAAATCCTTGCCTTCCTGTTCGAGTACGCTGCGCAGGCTGGTGACGAACATTTCACGCCCGATCACAGTAAAGACCATCCATGCATTCACTCCCGAATCGGGGTGCATGGCCAGAAACAAGAACGCCCCGCCGATGATGACCTTGTCGACGAAGGGGTCCAGGATCCGTCCGACCTTGGTGACCAAACCGTAGCGCCGCGCGATATATCCGTCGAGAAAATCGGTGGCCGCGGCGATCACGAACAGCGCCGTCGCCGCCAGCCAGTGGTGGCCGATGTCGATCAGATAAAACAACACGATTGACAAGGCGAATCGACTTAACGTGATCAAATTCGGAAGGTTGAGCGCAGCAGGCGGCTTGGGGTCGCCTCCCGCGCCAGAGGCGGGTTGTGGGGCAGGCGGCAAGTCGCGCTGTTCCGTCGCTGGCATGGTGGGTCTCAAACTTCCGTGGGACAATGTCCTGATTTCAACGGACTGCACGAGCAGACCGATGCGCCCTACGGCGCCGCCTGCGGGTTCACGCGCCAGGTTCGCTAATGCTTTCTTCGACGGCCGAACCGACCAGATCGTAATCCTGCCGGGCCTCGATCTGCACGGGTAGAAACTCACCACAATTCAGCCCGGCCCCTTTGACGTACACGTTGCCGTCGATTTCGGGAGCGTCGGCGAAAGTCCGTCCCACCCACGTCTCGTCGTCGATCTGATCATCGATCAGCACGTCGAGCTCGTAACCCACCAGCGAGTCGCCGTACTCGAACGCAATCTCTTGCTGCAATTCCATCAGCTTGTCGCGGCGGGCGTTCTTCACGTCGTCTGGCAGGTGCCCTTCCAGTTTGACGGCCGGCGTTCCCGGCTCGAGAGAATAGGTGAAAACCCCCATCCGCTCGAAACGTGTTTCATCGACGAACTCGCACAACTCCTCGAATTGCTCGTCCGTCTCGCCGGGGAAACCGACGATGAACGTCGTCCGCAGGACCACGTTGGGAATTCGTTCGCGCAGTTTCTCGACCAGCTCGATTGTCTGGCGGCGATCGACGCGACGCTGCATGCGCTTGAGCAGCGTGTCATTGATATGCTGGAGCGGCATATCGAGATAAGGAATGATCTTGCCCGAATCGGCGATCTGGCTGATCAATTCGTCGGTGAAATTGATCGGATACAGATACATCAGCCGGATCCAGTCGATTCCGTCGACCTGTTCGAGCTCGCGAAGCAGCTCGACCAGCCGCACGCGGCCGTACAAATCCATGCCGTAATACGTGGTGTCCTGGGCGACGATGTTCAGCTCGCGAACGCCGTCTGCCGCCAGCTCGCGCGCCTCGGCCACTACCATTTCGATCGGTTTGGTCGCGTGCTTGCCTCGCATCTTGGGGATCGCACAGAACGTGCAGGTGCGGTCGCACCCTTCGGAGATTTTCAGATAAGCAAAATGCTTGGGGGTGATTCTGAGCCGCGCACTGTCGTCCAGCGCCTTGACGGGCGCCGGACGGAAGATCGTGCGTTGTTCTTCAGACGCGCCGAACAGCCGATCGGCAACTTTCGTGATCTCTTCGCGGGCAAACACGCCGACGATTCCGTCGATCTCGGGAAGTTCTTCCCGCAATTTGGCCCCCCCCAGCCGTTCGGGCAGGCAGCCGGCGACGATTACGCCACGGGTTTTATTCTGCCGCTTGAGCTCGAGCATCTCGCGGATGACGGCTTTCGATTCCTGCCGCGAACTTTCGATGAATCCGCAGGTGTTGACGATCACGAAATCGGCGCCTGCAGGCTCGGAGACGAGAACATAACCGTCGAGCGCCAGAGTGCCCAGCATTTTCTCGCTGTCAACCAGGTTTTTCGGACAGCCCAGGCTGACAAAGGCGTACGTCCCTTTGGCGTCGGCCGTTTCGACGGCGCGGGTCTCCGGGGGAATACCCAAAATGGGCAACTGATTCATGCTCCACGACTTCCTGCAGGCTTAGCAATCTCGAGGGGTTCGATCGATTTCAGCAACCTTATTCTACAGCTTCCTTCCGGTGCTGAACAGGGGCGCTTCTGGCTCGCGAATCGGGCTGCTATGATGTCGCTATGACGCAGCCGCAGGGTGCCGGAGAGGATCCACAGGCAGCGCCGGCGCCGCCGACGTTGCGACTCGACGAAGCAGGCATGGCACGGGCCGTCGCTCTCAGCGAATCGCGGCCGACGCCCCCTGCCGAGATCCTGGGCTATCGCATCGAGCAGTGCCTGGGCGTGGGAGCTTACGGCTCGGTCTGGCTGGCCGTCGAGCAGAACACGGGGAAGCGAGTCGCCGTCAAATTCTACAGCCACCGTGGCGGTCTCGACTGGTCCTTGCTCAACCGCGAAGTCGAGAAGCTGGCAGCGCTGTATACGTCGCGCGACGTGATCGGCCTGATTCAGGTGGGCTGGAACGCCGACCCGCCGTATTACGTGATGGAATACATGCAGAACGGTTCACTGGCG
>DASYAR010000708.1:0-8545 GCA_036501235.1 Planctomycetaceae bacterium | reverse complement strand
TCAAACTCCGAAAGAAACGTGGCCAATTCCCGGCCCAAACCGAGTATCTGCTGCTCTGTCATCCTTGACCCTCCCCGAGAAAACGTCGTCCAACGACGAATACGGCGGAGTCATATCCCAAAACGACTTGTGCGCAAAGTTCGCTGTAGTGCTAATTGCCGTACTCCGTGGAAATGCCGAGGAGGCAGCGCTCGTCGCTGAGATGTGAGCGAGATTTACTGTCCCATGAAGAGGCGATAGATTGACGGCATGTTCCTTCGAAATAGCCGTCATTCTGGTGTCGTTGGACGTGACAAAAGGGAGGCCCAGCATGTTCCGAATGTCCAGAATCATCACGTCATGGGTGGCGCTTCAGCTACTCGCAGTTGGCATACCCTGCGCCGAATGCCGGGCTGAACAGCCTCCCGGCGAACCGCAAGCACAACGTGATGCGGCGATCGACAAGGAAGTCGATGCGATGTGGGGACAGCTAAAGGAATTTGACCGGGACTCCCAAGCCAGCGCGGATGACGACGGGGCATTGGCATATTGGATCGGCGTTACCCAAAAGTGCTTCAAATTGACGATGCAATCGCTCGATGGTTCCAAGGATGAACGTCGATTTATCGAGATCTTTGTTTCGAAGTTTGGTTCCGGCGGAGCGCAAAGCGACATTCGATGGATCCTATCGTGCCAAGATTGGACCTTAGATGTATCCGCGGTTTGGCCCGTGCATGGGGAAAAAACAGAGAGCGACCGGAAAGCTCGCAATCGCCAGCTTTTGGTGGCGGAGTTCCACACGCGACGTCTGTTGAGCGACCCGAAGATGCTCGGCAGATATTATGAGGCAGTCGTCTGGTACGACTGGATGTTTTCAGCCCAATGGTTTCCCACATACCTGCATCGCACGAAAACGGGGCTTGAGCGCGAGGCGGAATATTGGTGGCACGCCCGGAATTTCATTCTACTCGCACACGCGACGGGACGGGACGATTTGCTGAGAAACGCGAAACCTGATGATCTGAAACCGCGCTACGAGGAGTGGCGCGAATGGTTTGATCGCGAGGGAGGGTTCTTACGGGCTAGTATGGATTCCTACACCTGGAAAATCGATGACCACGCTCGGTCGGAAGGCCGGAAATACGAATCGTTCGAGGACAATCAGGAACTTCCTGCTTTGACCAGGCCCAATATGCCGTTTCCAGATTGGAAGGGACCGCCGCCGCTTCCGCCGAGCACAATGCGGAAACTTTAGCGACGCGCGGGGGAGAACGAATCCGCAGGAACATCTCCTACGCAATCAGATAACCCACGGTTACTTTGGCATGCCAGACCAATTCGGGGTTCCGCAAACCTCGAGGCTACAGGTCAAATTATAATGGCGTCGATCAGCCACTGGCGATTCCCATTCACTTGTCCCCCGACACGCTCAAGGCGACGCGAAAATCCAGGTCGTATAGACGCCAATTGGATTGGCGCTGGTTGCGGAACACCGAGCGGCACCCAGACGCGGTGCGGTAGGTCCCGCCGCTGGCATTTGACACCTGATGCTCCCATCGGCCACGAGGAAGATAACACTTCGATCATAGACGAACGAGATAGGTTGTTTCACTCCGTTTCCATAATCCGTACCAGCAGTGAAATCCGTGATTTTCCCTTCACCATTCTGCAGACCACAGCGAAGAATCTTTGCTAGCTAAGATGGTGAAAGAATTGACCTGAACAACGGCAGAAACAATCGGCGCTGCCCGCAGGATTGACGGCAAAGCTCACACCCGATCAAGTGACACATCTCATTGCGTTCTTGCAATCTTTGAAGTGCATCGTGCCTGATGTCTCGGCCCCACGATTCTGCCGCCCTGGCGAAAGGAACTCATTATGCAGCGTGTTCTTCTTGGCCTCTTCTTCACCGGATTCGTTCTGTCGATTATCGCCCGTGTCGTGCGGGCCGATGATCCCGCCACGCCGGCAGCACCGGCGCCGGTCACGTTCACGACGCAGGAAGATCACAAGAACATGCTGGAGCAACTGGGAATCACCAAGCTCCGCCCCGGCCCGAACGGAAATGAGGCGGCGCCAAATCATGCCAACTATGACGAGGCGCTGGCTAATCCGTATCCCGAGCTGCCCCCCGTCCTGACGCTCAAAAACGGCGAGCGCGTCGTCAATGCGGAAATGTGGTGGAACCAGCGCCGCCCGGAGATCGTCGAGGATTTCGAGCGGGAAGTTTACGGGCGGATTCCCCAACAGGTGCCGAAGGTGACCTGGACTGTGACGGAAACTCGCGACGCCACATTCGGTAATTTGGCCGCCGTCGAGAAGCAACTCGAAGGGCGCGTGGACAATTCCGCGTGCCCGACGATCGAAGTCAAGATCTCGATGACTGTGACGACTCCCAAAAATGCCGACGGCCGCGTCCCGGTGCTGATGATGTTCGGGGGCTTCGGATTCGGCCCGGGAAGGGGCGGCCGCGGCCGCCCTCCGGCGGCACCGCCGCGCGGTTTCGGCCCCCCTGGCCCATCCCGTTCGGAAACGCTCATCAAAGCCGGTTGGGGATTTGCGATGCTGTCGCCCAACAGCGTGCAAGCGGATAACGGAGCCGGTCTCACACGGGGCATCATCGGGCTGACGAACAAGGGACAGCCTCGCAAGCCCGACGACTGGGGTTCCCTGCGCGCCTGGGCCTGGGGCGCATCGCGCGGTTTGGATTATCTGGAAACCGATCCCGCGGTCGACGCGAAACGGGTCGGCATCGAAGGTGTGTCCCGTTACGGCAAAGCGGCCTTGGTCGCCATGGCATTCGAACCGCGGTTCGCGATGGTCCTGGTCGGCTCTTCCGGCGAAGGGGGAGCGAAGCTGCATCGCCGCAATTTCGGAGAGGCGGTCGAAAACCTGACCGGTTCCGGCGAGTATCACTGGATGGCCGGCAACTTCCTCAAATATGGGACTGCCGAATCGAAATTCGGGAGTATGACGCCAAAAGACTTGCCGGTCGATTCGCATGAGTTGATTGCGCTATGCGCCCCGCGGCTGACGTTCATCAGCTACGGCATCCCGGAAAAAGGGGACGCCAAGTGGCTCGACCAGCAGGGAAGCTTTATGGCCGCGATCGCCGCCGGCCCAGTGTTCCGGCTGCTGGGAGCGACCGACCTGGGACGCTCGGACGATTACCTGCAAGAAAAGATGCCTCCCGTGAATTCGGGCCTGTTGGCCGGCCAACTGGCCTGGCGTCAGCACGACGGCGGCCACACCGATGGCCCGAACATCGAGCACTTCATCAAATGGGCCGACCAGCATTTGGGCGCTAAGTCGCCCGCGAAAACCGACGCGCCCAAGTCCGAATGAGAATTGAACGTGAAAGATGTCGGGTGTAGTCCAAATACAATCGACGGTTCTGACACCTCTATCCCACGTTTTATTCGACCCCTACCGGGGAGCTGCATCGCCCTTGCAGTCATCGCCGAGTCCGATCATGATCGGCTGGCTTGGAGACGATTCATCGGGACCGCAGGAATTGCAGCATGGATGGCAGCACACTGAGGAATGACGGACAGAACTTTCCCGCGGCCGATTCGGGCGGACAAACGCCGCCTGTGTCGACCGGAGATATAGGGGCGACGAGCGCCGGCGGGGTCGATGCGAACGCCGCCATGCAGTTTGCCGCGTCCAAGTTTCGATTCAAGCTGACGGCCGGCTATCTCGCCTGCGGAGGTTTGATCGTGGTCGGGATGGGGATTGTGTATCTGACACGAACCGCGCCGGGTTTGCGCGCGTTGAACCAATCGCATAGCACGAACCGCCCGGCCGACCCCGCGGGCCCCGATCCGGTTCTCTACGCAACGTCCCAAGGCCCGACTCACACCGCTCGACGTCAGCCGGATGACAGGTCGTTAACGCTGGACGTGTATCACGACGCGGGTATGCCAGCTCACGAACGCAGATGGTCGGGAACCGATATGACCCGTGCGGCGAACACCCTGTCGGCAATGACGCAAACCGATGTGGGAAAGCTCCCGCGATTGGAGAGCCCGCGTTCCGGCCCCCTGTTCGCTCGGATGACGTCCGAAGAGAACCTCGACCTGCTGCGCAATCAATCTCTTCCGATCGATCAGCGACTGCCGGATGCGTTGATGTTCATGCAGGGAAGCAGCGCCATTTTGAAGCTCTACCTGGCATCGTTCCACAAAGATGGGACCGGAAGCACCGAACTGATTGAAATCTATGGCGCGCAGCTGCGGTTGTGGGTCGTCATATCGCAGATCCTCGACGCGTTCATCCCGACGCTCGACAAGAATGACCGCACGTACGAGGTGCGAATGCAGGGGCTGGAGAAATTCCGAGAAGGATTGGAAATGGCCGTCGCCGGCACTTTGCAGACGTTGACCGAGCGAGCGGCCTACAACACGGCGGAGTTGAAGCGATTGCTGGGCTTCATGCAGCAAACCTATCCGGTTCTCTTGCCAGGCCTGCCGCAAGGCACTCGGCAGGAAGCCATCGACCGGCTGCAATCGTTCCGCAAGAACCCGGCAATGGCCGATTTGAATGCGGTGCTTACGACGCTCGTCGACCAGGTCGAGCCATTGCGCGAGCGTTCCCTCGTTCCGCAACGCGAAGACCAAAAAATGGGGACGGATCGAAACAAAAAATGACGCTTAACCGCAGAGAGCACGAAGGACAAACAGACCAGAAAAAGCAGCGGGCGCCTGAGCTTCTCACACGTCAGGCGCCCGCTTGCCGCTGAATGTGGGTCGCAGATTCAGCAGCGGGCGGAATATCGGTCGTTTTGCCGTGCGGCACTATCGGGGCAAACCTGACTGCGCACCGTCGCCAGCTGCGGCCGGCTGTTCGCCGGGCAGTTTTTTCAGCCATTCAATCGCCAGGCCGATTCCGGGATTCACCATCGATTCGTAATGCTGGCCGGTCGGGACTGTTTTGACGGTCGCGTCCTGCCGGAGGCCTCCCAGCGTCGTCGCGAACCGTTGAGTTCCTTCCGGAGCGACCACCGAATCGTCGGCAGCCCAGAACAGAAAGACGGGGCATTTGATTCGCGCCACGTGTGTTTGCGGCGAGCTGCGCCGGGCAAAATCGACAATTCCGGGAAACTTGTTCGTCGCCACCAGCAGTCGCAGCATCAGGCTCAAGTGAGCCTCGACATCGGTTTGAGGCGCGTATGCGATGCAGCCCTTCAGTCGCGACTCATGCTCGGCGAAGAGCAGGGCCAGCGTTCCGGCCGAGCTGTGACCGGCCGCAAAAATGCGTCGAGGATCGACTTGCGGCAACCGGGCCAGCACGAACTCCAGAGCGGCGCGGGCATTCGCCAGACCGGCAGATGCCGCTGAGAAGCCCCGATACGCAACGGCTAATTCGTCGTCGGACGAATCATCCAATCCCGCCGGGAGCCCGCCATCCAGCGAATACATGACGGCCGCATATCCCGCGCGGGCGTAGGGAAGCGCCTCGGTGTGATAAGTCGGGTCATCCAGGGCATTTCCCGTGAGCAGGTTCGTTCCTGCCGGTGCAATCAGGACGCACCCCAGAGAACCTGCCCGATGATCTCCAGGCGGCAAGTAGATGCGCAATTGCATGCGGGCGGCGGGCTGCATACTGCCCGCATTGGCCGCAGTCAGATCGAGAGTGTAGAGTCGAACGTCAGTTTGCTCTACCATTTGCGGCGGCCCCAATTCAGGAAACGCCGGCACGCGAATTGTTTCGACGGGAAACGGCTCGTTCGCCTGGGGACTGGCCGCCGGCGGCGTCAGCATCGTCGAAACGAAGAAATACCCTCCCCCGCAGCACAGGAGCAGCAGTGCGCATCCCGATCCGGCGACGATCAAGATCCATTTTCCGACGTTCGACGAACCGGACTTGGCCGGCTTACGGGTCCGTCGATCGGCGCCGCCGTCTGCGGGCCGGCGCACGACCGCCGGCTGCGACGAGCCGTTTCCGAAAATCGATGTTTCAGACCGATCCTGCGTGACGTCATCGGCCCCTTCGTCTTCCGACAATTCGGCGAAGACGGCATCGTCGTCGGGTTCCTGCGGCGTCGGTATTTTTGTCGATGCGCCGCAGCCTTTGCACCGGATCGACTTTCCGGCGGCCGCATCGGCGACCCGATACTTCTTCTGACAACCCGAACACTCGATTTGAATCGGCATGGCGTTTCGCCCAGATTATGGCTGCTATTTCAGCCGGACAATCATGCCATGAATCGAGCGTCGGGGCAACTTTGCGGCGAGTTGCCGTTCGATTACGCAACCAGCAACAATCGGGAGAACGTGCTCCCCGCACGAATATCCCACGAACGCTATTCTGCAGTGGGACTCGTGGCGTTCTCGCTTTGTGGCGCGGGCGGGAGGACGCGCTTCTGGTCGGCAGGTTTGGCTTTCATCCAATCGTTCCACACCATTTCGACGCTCGTCACGTCCAGGCGGGAAAGCAACATTAAGCCCGAAACGGCGCACAGGAGCACCAGGAGCATTCGTCTGCGCCGCCGTACGATCGATGCTCTGGTAGGCACACTGTCGCTGGACCGTTTGGAATATTCGGCGTCATCCCAGCCAGCCCGAAACGCAGGGGTCGTCCACGCGATCTTGCCAGGTATTCCCAACGGGGATAATCCGTTCCGAACAGGTTGGCAACTCGCCTGGTCGACTGCCTCGTTGGACGTCGAAACCCTTTCAGACACTGAAGCAGTTTTTGCCTCTGTCGCCGGGACGACTTCGGGCAGGGGGACGACTTCCGGTTCGGGGACCGGCGGCGCGTCTTCTAAAGCCTGGCAAGTAGGACAAAACGCAACGTCTTCACTGTGCGTCTCGTCGGCGTGCGTCTCGTCGGCGTGCGTCTCGTCGGCGTTGATTTCAGTGAACAAACACCCGCAAACTTGACAGCGACATACGCGCTCTCGGATCGGTTGCTCCGTCTGGTCCGTCATGTTGCACCTTCAAACGGTCATAGGCCGGTCCGTACACACGAACTTCATTCGAAGTTCAGCACGAATTCCGTCGAGCCCACCAGCGTCCTACCGGTACAACGGCTGGGGGTCATTATCGCCGATTGATCGGCGTTTGCAAGTCCATTACGCTGCATCGAGCAGTTTATCGTGGCGCAATTGTTCGACCCAGGGCTCTTGCAACAGGGACCGGGCCCGCTGCTCAGCCTTGCGCTGCGAGGCACGGTGATGCAGGGGTTTTCCATTCGAAACGGCTGCCGTACCGTGGGCGACATGGACGATCTTGTGGGCGATCTCCCAGAGGGGAATCATGCGGGTTTCGTAGCCGCGGTCCCACAATTGTCGCGCGATCGCGAAACCTCCGGTGATCAGGTCAGCGTTAGGACAAAACGTCAGTCCGTGTTCGAGGACCGCCGCCGTACGATACAGGGCGCAATAATCCCTGGGATAGTGTCCTTCCTGAAAGGAGCTGCGGGCGCGGCGGCCCGCGAGACGCTTGACTCCGGCCAGCATTGATCCCACGACCCGCTTCTGCATCGCGTACCACGGGTTTTCGAGAGCCAGTTTCCAGGCGCCGGCCGCGGCGACCTCTGGGGCCGCCGTGATCTCTCTCAAGAACGGGTCCAGCCAATCGTCCTGCCGGACGAACACGTCCGAATGCATCGTCACGAAGAACTCGCCAGTACCGACCCGAATTCCTGCGTCCCAGGCGGTAAAGACGTTGGCCGGCCAGTTGGAGACGCTTTCTGCGGGACGCTCGATCAACCGAATCCACGGCAGAGACCGTAAGTAATCGAGGCTGTCGTCGCGCGATCCATTGTCGATGACAATCACTTCGAGATCGTATTTGCGGGAATGCTTGCGGATCGACCGCAGGCAAATCGACATCATCTCGCGCACCTGCCAGTGGGGAATACAGACGCTGATGCGGGGTGATTTGGACGAGTGGCGGGTGGTCGACATACGGTGCGGACGCTCCTGCGTCGAAACGGCGCGCCGTCCAACCACCGCGAATCGCGGCAGTGGCCGGCTTCCGGCTAAACGACAAAAACCGCCGGTAACCTAGCAAGTTACCGGCGGTGTGGGAATTGAAGTTTTTGCCGACAGGGCCGTTAGATGTACAAGGTCCCTCTGCACGAATTGAAGGTGAACAGAGGCGGGTGTGGCAGGGTCAGAGCGTCAAATCGCATTGGACTTCGAGCGCTCGACGATTGTCCGAGGTTTGTTGGGCGTGGTTCACATCTCACACCAGCGATGGCCCTGACCGCCTGGCCCAAACGCCATCGTTTTGCTCGTCGTCCAACTCGTCGGGGCCATCGCTGGGTATTCGGCTCCGGCGATGCTAAGCATGTGGGATGCCTTCTGGACTGCAAGGCACTGCATGATTCACACTCTGACCCCGCCACGCCGCCCGTTGAAGTCATAAATCGGGACCGATCTTGACAATTTGGCGGCAGGCGGGATACACAACCCTGCCCTTGGAGGGCAGTCGGCGCCGGGGCACGGCAGCCGGCCGCGGTGGTGTGCCGTTCAAACGCCTCCGCAGTCCCTGGCTACGGACAATGGGAGAGAGCGGCTTGCAGACGAATGTCCTGGAATATCTCGAACGAGGCGCTC
>DASYAR010000707.1:0-24821 GCA_036501235.1 Planctomycetaceae bacterium | reverse complement strand
AGAAACTGGCCGCTGGCCGCCTCCCAGATGCCGGCGCTGTGGTCGTAGCTGCCGGTGGCGAGCAGCCTGCCTTGGGGGTGAAACTGCACCGCAGCCACGGCGTCGTCGTGACCCTGGCAGGCGGTCAATTCGCGCCCGGTCCGGCTGTCGAAGATGCGGGCGACCTTGTCGGCACTGGCCGTGGCGAAACGGTCGCCCGTGGGGCTGAAGGCGAGGCCGGCCGCCCAACCCGGCAACGCCAGCGACAGCCGCGGCGCCCGTTCACGAGTTTTGACGACCGGCATCAGATGGCCCCACGAAAGCAGATGCGGATCGCGCGGAAGCGGATCGGCAGGTTTGAGGACTCCGGCCATGACGAGCGTACCGACCTGGAAGTAGATCGCGTCGGCGTCAGACGTCGAGCCCGGGTAATGCCCGAACCCGCCGTCGGGGTTGCGGCATGACATGGCCCATTTCGCGGCGCGATCGATCGCGGCCCTGGCCTCGGGCGATTCGCGACCCTCGTGGACCAGCGTGAAGACGGCGTCGAAAGTCGCGTGCCGATCGCGGCCGGGCATGTTGAGAAACCAACTCCCGTCGGGCTTTTGGTCGCGCAGCACGCGGGCGACCATCTCCTTCGATCGCGGCGTCTCCTCGCCGATCAGCCGGTAATAGTGCGACGCGTGAAATGTGGCGGCGACGTGGTCATTGGTGTAACCGGTCTCGTCCTGCACCATCAGCGCACGGATGCCGAGGTCCGCCTTTTCGGGGATCGCCCGGCCGGAACACAAATACGCGAGCGGGAAAAAACTCGTGGAATACGGCGGCAACTGTTTGTAATCTTCTTTCAAAATCGACTCGAAGACCGGCAGCGGATCGTGGCGCGGCTTGAGTCCGAGAGCAAACAGGGCGACCAGCCCTTGCGTGGTATTGTAGGTTCGCCCCTCGGGAGACTCGGGGCTGACGGTGCCGGCGACATTGAAAAAGTCGCCGTTGGGTTTCTGTCGCGACAGCAGAAACTCCGCCGTTTTGTCCTCATAGGGCAACTTCCATCCGAGCGTCTTGTGCATCGTGACGGCATAGGTGATTGCGGCGAGGTCGCTGTAGGCGGAGTCGGACATGCCGCGATAGGCAGGGTCGATGCCTGGCTGAAACGACCCGTCCGGCCGGGCGGTCGTCTTATAGAAATCCTGCAGGCCGCGGAGGATCGCAGCGGCGGAAGGTCGCTCGTATTCCGGAAGGAGCTGCAGTGCTGCGGAGGCGGTTTTCGCAGGTTGACCGGCGTGAGCACCGACAGCCGTCGCGACGACAATGGCGAAGAACGATGGTCGTAGCATGTGGAAAACGCCAGTTACATAGTTCAATATTTCAACCCATATTTCTTCGCGATCAGATGTTCGGATTCATTTCAATGCGGATTTTTGCTTCATTGTGCTCGGAATCCATCCGCCGGCATAATTTCAGGTATCTGGCGCGATCAATATCTGGAAAGGGAAGCAACAGCCAGCCGCGCAACATCGGCCAATGCGATGCGACAACGTCCGTTGGTATCGGCAGCAATGGCGGCTCACCGAATCTCACTGCGCCGCAGCCCGTTATGATCGCAACATATTTATTTGACAGGAAGTCCCACACCAGTTCGAACGCCGCCTTGCGACCGGAGAGTCCCTGGATCGATGCGCGGACGGGCTGATATGACCTCCATGCGTCGTTGCGCAACTGCAGGACCGCATTTGTTCGGCTCGCGATTCTTTCGGCCAAATTCGGGTCTAGCGGCTTATCGATTCGTCGTGATATTTCGCACAGCGAGTAAGTCTGTTTGAATGCCTTGCGGACAACTCGCAGCGCTTCATCCAGTTGACTGCAAAGAGGGGTTGGGTCTGACATCTTCACGGAGGCTGCTGGTGGCACACGCCTATCACCAGTTCAGTCTACCAGATCCTACGTGTCCGCCAACTCTGCATTGTCCGCGTGCAGCACTGCGCGGGAGAACAGTGAGGGCAACATTGAGAGAAGAGGATCGCCTTCGCGCTCGATTTGCGGGCAGCAAATCGGCAATTCCGCGGGCGGGGCGCGGTCATCACGCCTGTTGTCGGACACGCGATTTCTTAGGCCAGCGCGTCAACGGCCTGGCCGGACGGGAAGCTTTGGAAGACCTGAGATGAGCTCGGGCTTCCGCTTTGCGTCGAGGAAATGGCCGAGAGCAGATCGCTCCGAAATTGTTGCGGATCGACGTTTAATTGGCTCAGCAGAGAATTTAAGCTCGGAGTCTGGCTCGTGGAGGAATTATCCGAGCCCGGCGCACTCGTGGCCGACGACGTGATGCTGCTGTCGCTGTCGCTCGTGCTGGAGGTGCTGCTGCTCAGCGCTGCGAGAATTGCGCCCCCCGATCCACCGTGGCCGCCGCCATGTCCGCCATGATGATGATGGTGCCCGGCCTGCTGGGCCCCTTGGGTCTGGCTGCCGCCATTGCCTTGCAACGTCGTCTGAATCGCCTGCTCGATTGTCGACAAGACGTCCTGGGGATTGTTGCTCTGGCTGGAGCTGAGTCCATTCAAGGCGTTTTGAACGGCGCCGTCGAGCTGTTGAGCGAGTGTTCCGCTGCCGGCGCCTGTGGTCGAAGTGGTCTGCGGATTGGTCGTGCTCGTGGTTGCCGGAGTGACGGCCGAGCTGCCGGTCGCGGCAGCGGCCCCGACATTTTGAGTGGCTGACGAGCCCGAGGCTGCCGCCAGCGATTGAAGGTACTGCTGATAGGCGGCCGACGAACCTGAGACACCGAGTATCGACATGCTTGCCTCACCTTCGAATGACGCCGTGCTCCGAGCACGCAGCACTGACTGATACGACCATTGGGACGCCGATTTGCGACTTGGCCGGGAGCGAGCCGTGGCTCCCGATTTCTTCTATTTTTCCTATCGACCAATTTGCGACTGCGCCATTGATCGGGGACAGGAGCGCTACCGCCAGCCTGAGTGCCAGACGCGACGGGTTGGCGATCGCGTTCACCGGGGAAACGTGGCGCCGGCGAACACGGCGCAGATGATTGTGGGCAAAGCGATTACAGCGGCCCCGGCAGGTGGTGTCGGATAGACTGGCAGACCCCGTCCGAGCCGGGAATCCTGAATTGATTCGTCCTGCCTCGTGAACATTACGGGAATCTAACAAAGATGTAACGGAGGAATGTCCCGGCCTGTCCCGCACGGTACCCTATCTCCAAGGTGCCACGGCATGCGTTTCGATCGGCGTGCAGATGACCGCCTGTCTTCCGTTCTATCCCAGCAGCAGTTGGGGACATTCGACGTTTTTTGTTCGACCGAGTAGACTGTTTGAAATTCGGCCTCCTTGACGTACCCGGTAAGCCTCGTAACTCCGGAGATGATCCGCATGTCGCAGCCTTCGCGTTTCGTGTTGTGTGTTGCATTTCTGATGATGAGCGTCGCGACAGCGCGGCTGCGGGCGGCAGACCCCAAAGTCGAATTGCTCTGGCCTGACGGAGCGCCTGCGGCCGTCGGCACCGACGATGCCGACAAACCCACACTGACGATCTGGACGCCTCCGGCCGACAAGGCCAACGGCTGTGCCATCGTGATCTGCCCGGGCGGAGGCTACGGCCATCTGGCGGTCGACCACGAAGGGAAACAGATCGCCGAATGGGCCAATTCGCTGGGAATCACGGCCTTCATGCTGAAATATCGCATCGCTCCGCGCTACAAGCATCCGGCGCCGCTGCAGGACGCACAGCGCGCCATCCGCATGGTGCGAGCCCGTGCCGCCGAATGGAAGATTGACCCGAAACGGGTGGGAATCATGGGCTTCTCGGCCGGGGGACATCTGACCTCGACAGCCGCGACCCATTTCGACGACGGCAAGCCCGATGCGGCTGATTCGATCGAGAAGGTGAGCTGTCGCCCCGATTTCGTCGTGTTGTGCTACCCCGTCATTTCGCTCAACGCCCCGTACGTGCATCAGGGATCGAAAAACAATCTGCTGGGCAAGGATCCCGATCCGAAACTGGTCGAAAGCCTGTCGAACGAGCTGCAAGTGACCGACAAAACTCCGCCGACGTTTCTCTTTCATACGAATGAGGATTCCGGCGTCGTTCCGGAAAACAGCGTGCTGTTTTACATGGCGCTGCGGAAGGCCAAGGTGCCGGCCGCGCTGCACATTTATGAAAAGGGGCCGCACGGCGTCGGGCTGGCGCAAAAAAATCCCAACTTGTCGACATGGCCTGCGCTCTTGGCCGGTTGGCTGGGTGAGCGCGGTCTGCTCGAGAAGCCCAAACTCGTCGCCGACAGTCCCGATGCCATCAACGACCCTGACTTCGCCATCCAGGGTGAATACGTCGGCGAGGCGCAGACCGACGACGGCGTCTTGAAACTGGGCGTGCAGGTCATTGCCCGGGGCCACGGCAAATTCACCGCCGTCGGTTACGTCGGCGGACTGCCGGGCGACGGGTGGGAAGCTCCGCAAAAATATCAATCCGACGGCGCCATGAAAAATGGTGTGGCGACCTTCGGCGTGGTCGAGGTGGCGGGAGCCACGATTAAGGATGGCGTGCTCACGATCACCACCATCGGCGGCACGGTCATGGGGAAGCTGAACAAAGTCGTGCGGCAGAGTCCCACGCTGGGCGCCAAACCGCCGGAAGGGGCCATTGTTTTGTTCGATGGGAAGAATACGAATGAATGGGACGGCGCAAAGCTTTCTGCCGATGGCCTTTTGATTCCGCCGGCGACGAGCAAGCGAAAATTTCAAAGCGGAACATTGCACGTGGAATTCCGCACGCCGTACCTGCCTCAGGATTCAGGCCAGGCGCGTGGCAACAGCGGCTGCTACCTGCAAGGACGATACGAGGTGCAGATTTTGGATTCCTTCGGCCTGGAAGGGAAAGACAACGAGTGCGGGGGAATTTACAGCGTCCGCGACTCGTCGCTTAACATGTGCTTTCCGCCGCTGACGTGGCAAACTTACGACATCGATTTCACGGCGGCCACGTATGATGACAGCGGCAAGGCGACGAAGAATCCGCGAATCACGGTGCGGCACAACGGCGTCCTCGTGCACAACAATGCCGAGCTGCCTAATCGCAAGACCACTGCGGCCCCCGTCGACGTGGGTCGCGAGCCCGGCCCGATCTATCTGCAAGACCACGGCAACCCGGTGCGGTTCCGAAACGTGTGGTTTGTGGAGGCGAAATGAGGGCGATGACCGGCAGGAATTCGCGCTGACTGAGGACCATTCGGAGCGATGGAGGGCGATTCTGCGGTGCTGGACTGAACGAAGCGGAGCTTCGAGACGGTGCGGTCCCAAGCGGAGCTTGGGACCGAGTTGCCAGGAAACGGCCAGTTGCGATTTCAAGTTGCGATTTCTTCAGACGCGCAGTTGTTCGCCCGGGGCGTGGAGTGCGTCGACATATTTGACGCGGATCGGGCCGACGACGTCACGGATGAACGCGTCGACTTGCTCGGGAGCGCGGCCGACGAAGCGGGCGGGATCGAGGGTTGCGGACAAATCGACATTCGAAAACGCCGGGTCGGCCGCCAGTCGCGAGAGCAGATCGTTCGCCTCGCCCGATTCTTTAACCTCTCGCGCGGCCGCCTGGCTGTGGACGCGAATGCGTTCGTGCAGGTCCTGACGGTCGCCCCCGGCGGCGACTCCGGCCATCAGAATGCTTTCGGTCGCCATGAATGGCAGCTCCGCCGCCAGGCGGCGAGCGATCGTGTTCGCGTACACCACCAGTCCGTCAGTCACGTTGCGATACAGGATCAGCACGGCATCGATCCCGAGAAACGCCTGCGGCAACGTCAAACGGCGATTGGCGCTGTCATCGAGCGTGCGTTCCATCCACTGGACCGCGGCGGTTTGCTCGGCGCTCGACGACAGGCTCATCACGTAGCGCGACAGCCCGCACATGCGCTCGGCGCGCATCGGGTTTCGCTTGTAGGCCATCGCCGACGAACCAATCTGTTTGTCTTCGAATGGCTCCTCGATTTCTTTGAAACTTTGCAGCAGCCGCAGATCGTTCCCGGCTTTGTGGGCCGATTGAGCGATGCCGCTGAGTGCGGCCAGAATTTGTGCATCGACTTTGCGCGAATAGGTCTGTCCAGTGACTGCAAAGACAGCTTCGAAACCCATCTTGCGGGCGACGAGCCGGTCGAGCGCTTCGACGCGGGCATGGTCTCCGTCGAAGAGTTGCAAAAAGCTGGCCTGGGTGCCCGTGGTTCCTTTGGCCCCACGGAACCGGAGTCTGTCGAGCCGCGTCTCGATCTCTTCCAGGTCGAGCACCAGGTCGTAACACCACAGCGTGGCCCGCTTACCAACGGTCGTCGGCTGGGCCGGCTGCAAATGCGTGTAGGCCAGGCAGGGCAAGTCGCGGTGCGCCACGGCAAAGCGGGCCAGGCAATCGATCACGGCCACCAATCGGTTGCGGATCAGCCGCAAGCTCTCGCGAAACAGGATCAAGTCGGTATTGTCGGTGACGTAGCAACTGGTCGCCCCCAGGTGAATAATCCCCCGGGCGGAGGGGCAACGATCGCCGTACGCATGAACATGTGCCATGACGTCGTGCCGCAATTCACGTTCGTAGGCGGCCGCTGTGGCGAAATCAATGTCATCAACGGCGTTTCGCAACTCGGCGATCTGCTCGTTGGAAATCGGCAAACCCAATTCTTGTTCCGCTTCGGCCAGGGCGACCCATAAGCGGCGCCAAGTGGAATGGATCGATTGGGGAGACCAGAGGCGGACCAGGTCTCGGGAGGCGTAGCGGCTGATCAACGGATTCTGATACTGGTCGTGGCTCAAGACGATTCCTCAGAAATCTTTGAATTACAAAATTGAAATCTGCAGGTGGAACAGTTTTCGCTGAAGACGGCAATCTGTATGATTTGCGCATGAACGGACCCACGGGAACTTCCCGTGGGCGTGTACGTTGGATTGTACACGATTGCGACCGGAAACACTTCTCTCGTCAAGGATTTGCGACATGACGCCGCTTGAATCGCTCATTGCCTCCGGAACCAAGCTCTGGCTCGACAGCATCGACCCGGACCTGGTTGTCGAAAATCGCGCATTCGGGGCCACCGGCGCCACGTCGAACCCGATCATCGTCTCCGATTTGATCAAGACGGGGCGCTTCGACCGCCAGCTCACCGATCTGATGGCCCGCGGCCTGGACGACGACGCCACGGCCTGGCAGGTGACGGATTTCCTCGTGCGACAAGCGCAGAACGTGTTTCAGCCCGTCCGCGAGGCGACGAAGGGCGACGACGGCTACGTCAGCTTCGAGCTCGACCCGCTGCTCGAAGACCCGGCCTGCCCGCTGACTGTCGCCGAGAAAGGCAAGCGGTATGTCGAGCTGGGTTTGAAATGGGCCGCCGGACATACGAACCGCATGATTAAAGTCCCCGCGACGCCGGGCGGCTTGGCGGCGCTCGAAGAGCTGGCGGCGGCGGGAGTGACGATCAACGTCACGCTGATCTTTTCGCAGCGACAATATCACGCCGCGCGCGATGCGATTTGGCGCGGGGCGCAGCGGCGCACGAATCTGTTGAACTTCAAGTCGGTCTACAGCATTTTCATCAGCCGGATCGATGTGTACACCAAGTCACACCTGCCCCAGCTTTCGCCGCAAGCGCAAGGCCAGGTCGGAATCGTAAACGTGAAGCGGCTGTGGCAAGAAAACCAGGAATTCTGGCAGTCGAAGAACCTGCCGCTGAAACAGGAAATCGTGTTTGCCAGCACGGGCACGAAAGACCCGAAAGATCCGCCCGACAAGTACGTCGGCGCACTGGCCGGCTCGGATATTCAGACGAATCCCCCGGCGACAAACGCCGCGATCCAGGAATTGGCCGGCAAGAAGTTCACGCGAACGATCGACCAGATGCCTGCGGCGGAAGTCCTGGCTGAAATCGACCGCGAGGTCGATTTCAAAAAGATGGAAGAGGTCCTGATGGAAGAGGGGCTCAAGAAATTCGCCGATCCGCAAAAGGCGCTGCTGAAGCTGATCGGTGAGAAACGGCAGTCGCTCAAAGGACAGTAGGCCGGAAAGCCCGACCTACCTTCGCGTGCCTCCAGGCGGGACGCCCACCAGTTGTACGAGAACGAGATCCGCCAGGCGATGCGGCACTTCGCGGGTTCGGCCGTCAGCGAGCGACACTTTCCAGACGGGCGGCTGAGTCGCATGGTCCACGACTTGCAGGTCCTGACCGAGTGTCAGCCCCAGCTCGACGACTTCGCGGGTCGAACGATCGGGCTCGGTCAAGGCGGCGACGATCCCGGCGGGAAATTCCGTCAACCCGACGATTCGGGCGCGGTCCCCGACGCGCAATTTCGACAATGAGAAAACGCCCGGCGCCCAGTCGGCGATCGGGCTGCGCGGGATGGGGGCGCCGTGCGGATCAATGGCGGGGTGACCGAGCGCGTCGTCGACCGTTTCGACAAGCTGTTCGCTGAGCGAGTGCTCGACTTCTTCGGCCGTCAAATGCACGTGGTCGCTCGCCAGACCGACCTGTTCGACCAGATAGGTTTCCCACAACCGGTGGGCGCGGTCGAGCCGCTCGGCCTGCGTCCGGCCGCGCGCCGTCATCCGAATTCCCCCGCGAGGCCCTGCGGCCGACTCAATCCAGCCGCGGCGATGCAATCCGGCGACGACCCACGCGGCTGACATCCGCGACGTCCCCAGCGTGCTTGCCAGCCGGCCGGCATCGACCAACGGTTCCCCGCTTGCCGCGCCGGCTTTGAGGAGTTGCCGCACGAAATTTTCCTGGTGCATTCGCATCCGCAGCCGCCAGCGCCGCACTGCGGCAGCCACGAGCCCCTGTCCGGGAGCGAACAAGAACGCCAGCGCGAACAGCCCGCAGGCCACAGACACCATCACCCCCGCGATCGAGACATCGAGCCAGAACGCCACGTGGTATCCCAATAGCGAAGACAGTCCGCTGGCCAGCGTGGACCAAGCGAACATGACCGCCAAACGGCGCGTCAACAGATAGGCCGTGGCGGCCGGCGCGATCAGCATGGCGACGACCAGGATCGATCCGACGGAGGAGAACGCTCCTACGACAGTGATCGACAGGACCGCCATCATGCCGTATCGAACGGCGCGCGGCCGCAGCCCCAGTGCGGCCGCCAGTTGGGGATCGAACGAGACGACGAGCAATTCCTTGTAAAATGCCACGATCAGCGCCGCGACGAGTCCCGCCACGAGCGCCATTTGGGCGATTGGAATCGGAACCTGAAGCTTTCCGATCGTCATGGCCTCGGAGTTGGCCACCGCCCCCAGGTCTCCGTAAAGAACGTGCTCGGTGTCGATGTGCGCCCGGCTGGCAAAGATGCTGAGGAGCGCAACCCCCAAGGCAAATAACGACGTGAAGACGATTCCGATGGCCGCGTCTTCCTTGACCCGGCACGTGGAGTGCAGCGCTTCGATGAGCGCCGTTGTGATCAATCCCGTGAGCGCCGCGCCTACAAACATCGCCGCACCGCCGACCTGTCCGGTCAGGAGGGCGGCCAGCACGATCCCCAACAGCACCGTGTGGCTGATGGCATCCCCCAGAAGCGCCATCCCTTGCAGAAGCAGATAGCAGCCGATCCAACCGCAGGCCGCGGCGACCAGAAATCCCATCAGCACGGTCGTCGCCGTGTCGTGAAATTGCGGCTCGCGCCACAGGTTGAGCACGTGCTCGTGGAATTCGAACGGCGGCAGAAACGGAATACTGTCAGGCATGGCGTTGTTCGAAACGGGCTTCGAGCTCGCGCACCAGCTCAGGTCCGAGAATATGTTCGATATTTTCGGCGTCGCGCTGGGTGTGATCGATTGGCAGATTGACTTCTTCCGTCAGGAACTGCTCCCACAGACGATAATTTCGATCCAATTCCTGGGCTCGACGACGTCCGGCATCGGTGAGCGCCACGCGATCATGGGCCAGCGTCGCCCAGCCGCGGTGGACCAGCGAACGCACCAGGCGCCCCGTTCGGACTGCGGCTTCGCGCCGGGCGCCGGCCAATTGTTCGATGGTGATGTCGCTCGGTTCGATCCCCGCCGGCAAGGCCAGGTACACGCTTTTGAGCAAATTCTCGCGCTGCGTGCGTTGCGATTGTCGCCAGCGGCGCAGCGCGCGGACCGCGACGCCATAACGCGGGCTGAACAGATACGCCCCGGCGAACACGATCGCCAGGGTCAACACGACAAACGGCCCGGTCGCAAAATTGGAGTCGAGGAAGCTGAGGTTCAGCCCCAACAACCCTCCCGTCACGCCAAAGGCCACGGCCAGCAGCACCAGCGTTCGCATACGATCGGTGAACAACAAAGCCGAGGCGGCCGGCGTGATCAGCATGGCCGAGACCAGCACCAGGCCCATCACTTGGATGGAGATCACGACCGCCAGTGCCGTCAGGCCCATCAACAGATAATGCAGGCTGCGGACCGGCAGGCCGATGGCGGTGGCGAATCCCTCGTCGAAGCTCGTCAGCACGAGCTCCTTGAATGCAACCGCGACCGACAACACGATCACCAGCGACATGATTCCCATGACCCACAGGTCGCGCTCGCTGATGGCGCTCGCCTGTCCGAACAGAAACCCGCGCAGGCCGCTTTGGGTGCCTGCGGGAATCCGTTGGATGCGCGTCAACAGCACGATCCCGATTCCGTAGAATCCCGACAGCACCAGCCCCATCACGGCGTCCGATTTCAACCGACTGTGCCGTTTCAGGAACCCGATCAACCAACTGGCCAAAAACGCAGACGCCAGCGCTCCGGCCAGGATCCACAACGGATCTTTCTTGAGATTCACGAGAAAACCCAGGCAGACGCCCGGCAAGACGGCGTGCCCGAGACTGTCCCCCAACAGCGACATCCGCCGCAGCAAAATGAAGCAGCCCAACGTCGCCGAGCTGATGGCGAGGAAAGCCATCCCCACCGCGGCCGTCTGCACCGCGCGATCGTGAAACGTCCAGAAGCGGACCAACTGCGTCCACAGGCCGGAATCGAGCAGGATCCAATGGTGCGAGAGATGTGGCGACAAAGAGAGAGAACGGTTTGGAAGTCGGATGTTGGAATTCGGAAGCTAACGGCGCGTGCCGGCCACCTGTTCGGCGGCTTCCGAAAGGATGGTCAGGCGGCCGCCGTACGTTTTTTGCAGGATCGGCGTCGTAAACACGTCGCTGGTCGGGCCGAAGGCCACCAGCCGCATGTTGAGCATCAGGATGCTGTCGAAATAGTCGGGTGCCGTCTGCAAATCGTGATGCACGACCAGCAACGTGCGCTGCTGGCTCTTCAGATTGCGAAGCAACTCGATGATGGCCGACTCGGTGGCCGCGTCGACGCCGACGAACGGTTCGTCCATCAGATAAATGCGGCTGTCTTGCGCCAGCGCGCGCGCCAGAAAGACGCGCTGCCGCTGCCCTCCCGAAAGATTGGCAATCTGCCGATCGGCGTAGCCTGCCATACTGACCTGTTCGAGGCATTGGTCGCACAGCGCGCGCTCGGCTTTGCCCGGCCGCCGGAACAGGCCCAGCCGGCCGTACGTCCCCATCAGCACCACGTCGCGGACCGTCACCGGAAAATCCCAGTCGACGCTTTCACGCTGCGGCACATAGCCCACCAGCCGGCGCTGGCGCGACAACGGCTCTCCATAGATTTTGACCCAACCGCTCTCCGCCGGCATCAGTCCCATGATCGATTTGATGAGCGTGCTCTTCCCTGCCCCATTGGGACCGATGATGCCGACGATCTGCCCTTCGGGAATGGCGACGTCGATGTTCCACAAGACCGGCTTCTTGTCGTAGCTGACGGTCAGGTCATGCACTTCGATCGGCGGTGCTGAGGCGGTGGCGGGTGCTGAACTCATGGGTCTCGCAAAGCGTTGACGATGTTCTGCATGTTCGCGCGGATCATGCCGGCGTAAGTTCCGGCGGGAGCGTCGGGAGCGCCCAGGGAATCGGAAAAGAGCTCCGTGCCCAGTTGCACGTGCCCATCCGCCGCGACGCGCTCGATCGCCGCGCGGGGCACGCTCGTCTCCGGAAAAATCGCGCGCAGCTTTCGCCGGCGAATCAGATCGACCGCGTCCGTAATCGCTTTGAGGCCGGCTTCCGAGTCGGTGCTGATCCCCTGAATGCCGACCACCTCGAAACCATAGGCCCGCCCGAAATAATGAAATGCGTCGTGGCTGGTAATCAGCACACGCTGCTCTGCGGGCAATGTGCCGGCCAGGTCGCGGCACTCCTCATCGAGCCGGTCGAGCTCGGCCAGATATTCTGCAGCCCGCCCTTCGTACGTGGCGGAATTCGCAGGATCTGCGTCGCCACACGCGTGGGCGATCGTTCGCACGACCAACTGCCAGAGTTTGACGTCGAACCAGATGTGCGGATCGTGCATGCCGGCCGAGTCGCTCCAGGCGAGAAGCCGGTCGACCGGAATGTCGCGAGACACAGCCACAACGCTCTTCTGTTTCGCCAGCGATTCGAAGAGGTCAACCATTTTCCCTTCCAGATGCAGGCCGTTGTACAGAATCAACTGGGCCGCTTTGAGCTTCCCCTGATCGCGGGCCGTCGGCTGGTACAGGTGCGGATCGACGCCTGGCCCCATCAATGCCATGACATCGACCAGGTCTCCTCCCACCTGGCGAGCCGCATCGGCGATCATCCCGGTCGTCGCCAGGATCTTTAATCGGCCCGGACCGGGACTGGCGGCCGACGACCCCGCACCCCCTGACTGCGAGCGATCGCCGCACCCGGACAGACATAACAACAGAAGTATTGCGAATCGGCGGCCCATGATTCTCCAGCGGTTCGACATTTTCGCGGCAAGCGGTCGCTTTGTGGAAGCCGCAGCTCGCGGCGACTTTCGGGAATTGCAGGAACCGTGTTCCATGCGGCTTGCAGAGACACTAGAATCAGAAATTATGGCACAATACGACGCCAATGTCAATGTGATCTAACAAATATTTTTGAATAATCAAAATCGCGTGCCGCTATGCCCAGCCTGACCGTCGAAAACTACTTGAAAGCCATCCTCCAACTGGCGATCGCCACGAAATCCGAATGGGTCTCCACGGGGCAACTGGCGACGACCGTGAATGTCTCGCCGGGCACCGTAACCAGCATGCTCAAGACGCTGGCCGAAAGCGGATTGGCGACGTACAAGCCTTATGAAGGCGTTAGCCTGACAAAGGCGGGTCGCACCCTGGCCCTGCGCGTGCTGCGCCGCCACCGTCTGCTCGAACTGTTTCTCGTCAAGACGCTCGACTTGACGTGGGACCAGGTGCATGCCGAGGCCGAAAACATGGAACACGCCGTCAGCGACATGCTGATCGAGCGGATCGACGAATACCTGGGGAGGCCGGAAGCCGATCCCCATGGCGATCCCATTCCCTCCGCCGACGGATTGATGCGCGGAACAGGAACCGACGCGATTCCTTTGTCGTCTTGCCCGGCCCCCTCGCGGGTCCGCATCGTCAGAGTGCTCAATCAGCAGCCGGAATTCCTGAGATACTTGACGGAAACAGGACTGGAACCGGGAGCCACCGCCACGATCGAGCAGAACTCGGCGGAGGGGGGGCTCGTCTCGGCCAAGATCGGCAAAAAGATCGTATCACTGGGACATCGGGCTGCCGAACAGTTGCTGGTTGAGACCATTCGCTGAGGGGCCTGTTTTCTGCAATGAAAGCCGGCAAGGCTGCACGAACTTTTGGCAAACGATCGTTCCGTGCTGAGTCCCTTAAGTTGCTCTCACCCGTTACGGCAGAAGCAGTTTTGGCCTGTGTTTCGAGGACTTCGTCCATGCGCGGCAATCTGCATGAATTTTCCGACTAGCCGCAGTTTGGACCGGGTTTTGCACGGCTGGCGAAACTGGCCGGCATCGCGTTTGGCCAACCCGAAGCGCCACTGACGGGCTGAGAATGAAACGAATTGGAATCCTGACGGCCGGGGGCGATACGCCCGCACTGAACGCGACAATCCATGGCGCCGTGTTGCGCGCCTGTGAACGGCGCGTCGAGGTCATGGGGTTCATCAAGGGCTTCAGCAGCCTGTTCAATGCTCGCGTTCCCCACGTGCGGCTGAATCCGTTGTTTACGCCGATCCCGGAACTCGACACGACCCTCGGCGGCACGCTGATCGGCGCGTCACGCGATTACGTCGATGCCGATGATACCGCGACGATCGGTGAGGTTGTCGATCGTCTCAAGCGGTTGCAGATTGAAGGCTTGATCTGTATCGGAGGCGACGGCACGCTCAACGGCATGCAGGCCCTGTCGGATCATCTGCCCACGGTCCTGGCCCCCAAGACGATCGACAACGACCTGGGACTCAATTACCGTCACGAGCCCGACGAATGGTGCCGGGAGCCCGGCACCCAACCCGGCTCCTTCAACTATGTCCGAACTCCCTCGCGGGGCCGCTTCGACCTGGATCACATGGTCAACTATGTGACGCCGGGATTCGCGACGGCTGTCTTCGTTTCGGCCTGGGCGGTGCAGCGCACACGCAGCACCGCCGAAAGCCACCGCCGGATCGCGATCATCGAAGTCATGGGGCGGCATTCGGGCTATCTGGCACTGGGGGCGGCTTATGGTCAGCCCGACATCGTGCTGATTCCCGAAGCGCCGCTGAACGTCGATCGACTGGTCGAGCGGGTGCTGGCCGTGTATGAGCTGCAAAAGAACGCGGTCATCGTCTGCGGCGAAGGGATCGTGGATGAGCGCGGATTCGAGTTGGGTTCTGAAACGGCGTCCACCGATCCCGCCGGCAATAAGGTGCTTACGGGTGCAGCCGATTCATTGCGAAACATGCTGATTCAACGGTTGGGCGACAGCTATTTCACGACCAAACGCCGCAACGAATCGGCGCGTTCCGCAATTTTCACGCGCAAAGTCGGGCACACGCAACGGGGCGGCCGCCCCGTGCATTTCGATCGTTTTTACGGAGTGCAGCTCGGCGGCCAGGCCGTCGATCTGCTTTTGGAAGGCCATGTCAACGGCGTCGCCATTCTGCAGTGGAGCGGCGACCGTGGTTTCTACATCGACAGCGTCAACGCCAATGATTTTCGCGACCGCTATGGACTGATTCACGCGCGCCAGGTTCATCCCGCATTCTACGACAGCGAAGCATTGCGTCCTTCGCGCGTCGGAGTAGACTATCTGGTCCCGATATTCTCCGATGCGCTGGGGGCCGACGACATGGAAGCCGTCAGGCAGTCTTTGTTCCGCACCAGCAACCTGACCCAGCCCTATCATTCCGTGAATGTGGACATCAATAAACGCATTCGCTATCTGGATTAGGAACCCGTGATGCTGCCGATCAGCCCGCCCTCCGCACCGGACGCTGTCTTCGAGGCCGGAACCGGCTCCAATATTGCGTCCAATTCCTCCGGCGAAGAGACAATGGAACACCGAGCCCGGCGCACCTTGAGCGCCGATATCCGTCTGTTGGGAAATGTCCTGGGAAATGCCATCCGCCGCCTCGCGGGGGAACAGGCGTACGCACAGGTCGAAGCCGTCCGCGGCGCGGCCAAGGCCCTGCGGGAGCAGCCGTCGGCCGCGGCGGCGGCGCAACTGCGCGACCGGCTGGCCGGCCTGGACGTGCCGGCCCTGCGAACATTGATTCGCGCTTTCAGCATCTACTTCGATCTGATCAACCTGGCCGAGCAGCGAGTGCGGCTGCGCGTGCTGCGCTGGCAGGCGCAAGAATCGTGCCGGCCAGCCTCCGACGGGTTCGAGGCGGCGCTCATCCAGTTGAAAGAGAGCGGCGTCCCGGCCGAGAAGGTCGCGGCGCTCTTGGAACGCGGGCTGATCGCGCCGGTCTTCACGGCGCATCCCAGCGAAGCCCGCCGCCGCACGATTCTCGAAAAACTCGACGCGATCTCGCGATTGATGGACCGGCTCGACAATGAACAGAGTTTGCCGCGCGAGCGCGAAGCCGCTCTTGCGGGCATCCGTGAGGAAGTCGAAACCTTCTGGATGACGAACCTCGTGCGCGGGCAACGCCCGGCAGTGCTCGACGAAGTGCGCCAGGGGGCCGGAATGGTCGAGAGCCTGTTCGACGTCGTGCCCCGGCTGTACCGCGAATTCGAGGCGGCCCTCCAGCGCGTCTACCCCGAATCGAATGCGCCGCATCTCGCTCCGTTTTTGCGCTTCGGCACTTGGATCGGCGGAGACCGCGACGGCCACCCGCGCGTCACGCATGCGGTTACGGTCGAAGCCATCCGGCTCCAGCAGGAAACGATTTTGCAGCACTACCTGTCGTGCGTCGAAGAGCTCGGGGGCCGGCTGAGCATTTCCGACGATTGCCTGCCTGCCGGCGAAGAGTTTCTGGCCGCTCTGCATCGCGATCAGGAATCGCTGGCGGCCCCGATCGATATTGACCAGCACGAGCCTTATCGCAGCCAGTGCCGCCTGATTGCCTTCCGAATCAAACAGACGATCGATGGTCTCCAAAGATCCAATTCCGATTGGCTGGCGGCCGATTCGACGACTCCCCACGGCGCCTATTTGAGGGGGGAAGAATTGGCGGGAGATTTGCGCCGGATCAAAACCGACCTGGAACGGGCCGGCGCCGCCGCGACGGCATCGGGGATGCTCAACGACCTGATCCGGCTGGTGGAAGTCTTCGGCCTGCACATGCTGACGATGGATTGCCGCCAGCACAGCCAACGGCATGGATCCGCGATCGCCGAGATTTTTTCGAAGGCCGGCGTCTGTGTCGATTACATGCGCCTGTCGTCTGGGGAGCGGTTCGACTGTCTCGTCAAAGAGCTGCAATCGTCGCGCCCCCTGATTCCTGCACACTTGGCCTACAGTCCCGAAACGTGCGAAGTCGTGCAGACGTTTCGCAGCATCGCCGCCGTGCTCGAGCGGCAAGCCCCCGAGGCGATGGAAAGCTACATCATCAGCTCGGCGACGGAACCGGCGCACGTGCTGGAAGTCCTGTTGCTGGCCCGCGAGGCGCGTTTGTTCCGTCCCGATGAGGGAATCAGCCGTTTGAACATCGTGCCCCTCTTCGAAGCCATGGCGCCGCTGCAAACTGCCTCGCAGATCGTCCAGCGACTGTTGACGACGCCGGTTTACCGCCAGCACCTGAAGCTTCGCGGCAATATCCAGGAGGTCATGATCGGCTACTCCGACAGCAACAAGGAGACCGGGTTTCTGCAATCGGCCTGGGCGCTGTACCAGGCCCAACGGGCCTTGGCCGAAACGTCGCGGCGGATGGGGATCGTCGTGCAGGTCTTTCACGGCCGGGGCGGGGCCATCGGCCGGGGCGGCGGCCCCGCGAATCGGGCCATTCTCGCACAGCCTCCCGGAACCGTCGACGGCCGCCTCCGATTCACCGAACAGGGAGAAATGATCGCCGACCGGTACGGCAGTGCCGGCATCGCCGAGCGGCATCTCGACCAGATTGCCAACGCCGTCCTGCGCAACAGCTTCGCGCAGGACGTTCCGCAACCGGCGCCGGAATGGGAACGCCTGCTGCAACGGCTGGCGGAGACTTCGCGCCGCCATTACCGTGCCCTGGTTTACGAGACGCCCGAATTCTTGTCGTACTTCGAGCAGGCGACGCCGATCACCGAGATCGGACACCTCAAAATCGGATCGCGACCGCCGCGCCGTGCGGAAGGCCAGAGCTCTCCCGCCGGAATCGATCAATTGCGGGCCATACCCTGGGTCTTCAGTTGGATGCAGAGCCGGCACACGTTGCCCGGCTGGTTCGGTTTGGGAAGCGCCGTCGTCGAGCATCTGGCCGAAGAGCCCGACGATCGCGCGACGTTGACGGCCATGTATTCGCAGTGGCCTTTCTGGACCGCCCTGGTCGACAACGCACAGATGATTCTTGCGAAAGCCGACCTGACGATCGCCCGGCTGTACGCCGATCTGGTCGAAGACCGCGCCGTCGGAGACCGGATCTTCGAGCGGATCCATCTCGAATACCAGCGCACGACGGAAGCCATCCGTCTGATGACCGGTCAAACCGAGCTCCTCGACAACATGCCCGTGCTGAAGCGCTCCATCGAGCGGCGCAATCCTTATGTCGACCCGCTGAGCTTCATTCAACTGGTTCTACTGGCGCGGTTGCGGTCCACGCCGGAACCCGCTCCCGAATTGCAGACGGCCGTGCTCGAAAGCATCAACGGGATCGCCTCGGGGTTGAAGAACACCGGCTGACCTGCCAACACAAAAAACCCACGAGTCATCACTCGTGGGTTTCTTGGTTCGCCGGGCCGCCCGACGCGGATCGAGCGGTGCTGGTCTTAGAACGTGAGGATCATGTCGATCGCGTAGACCGTCTGGTTGTAGATATTGCCCGAGTACCCGCCCGCCCCGGTATAGATCTGATGATTGGGCGACCACATTTCCCGGATTTCAGGCCGGAATATGAGATTGGGATAGGGCTTGTAGTTGAGGCCCCACGACAGGGTGTAGTAGCTCACGCCGTCCGGTCGATACCATTCGCCGCGGACACCGGCTTTGATTTTCTCGGTGAGATCGTAAAAGCCGTAGTTGATGAAGCCCACGGATTGTCGAGGCACGCCCCCCAGTTGATTGTAGTTCTGGGGCGTGTTCGTAAAGACAAACGCGTTGGGATTGTTCGGATTGGTCGTTAACGTATTCAAGTCGGTGGCCAGATCGTCGAACTGGTGAACGGTGCTGAATTTCTTGGTCCACTGCCGCGACAGAATGACGCTGTTGATCGCCCCGTTGCCACGCCAGCCCAGGTTGCCCCAGATCATCGAGTAGGCCAGTGTCGTCTTGTCGTCAATCGTCCACGAGAACCCGCCCAGGAACGAGCTGCCGCCGTTGAACTGGTAGAAGCCCGTGTCCATACCGGCCACCCAGCCGCCGAGCACCGAGAATTTGTCGGTGACCTTGTACGTCGCCAGTGCGCCGGTATGGGTGAAGGGTTCGCTGTTCCAGAACGTCAACTGACGGGTCACGAAGAATTGTGCTGTCGATGGCACCACTTCGTAACCGACGATGGTATAAAAGTGTCCCATCTTGACCGACAGTTTGTCGTAGGCCAGTTCGCCGTACATCTGCGGCAAGGCAAACTGGTACGGATTGTGGTCGAAACCGTTCGCGAAGTCCCAGTGTCCGGGGTTGATGTTACCGAACGACTGGCCGTCGAAACCCTGCAAACCGTACATGCCGTCGATGCGGAAGCCCCAACCCCAGCCTTTGGAGCCGTCGGCGATCTTCTCGATGAAGTGATACTGCTGCTGGAGGCCGAATTGGCCCCATTGCTTTTCGTTCAGGCTATTGCCGTTCCCGGTAAACGCACCGTCAGGAGCGCTCACGTATCCCCATTGCGAGTGACCGCTGATCTTGACGCCGGTATCTTTGAACGGATTGCTGCCGTCTTTGTTGTCGAACAGGTTCGTCAGCGTCCAGGGCTGAGGCGGCTCTTCCGGCGCGGCCTCTTTGTCGTTGGCCGGAGGAGTGGGTTCTGCAGATTCCGGAGGCGCCGTGCCGGGAGACTGAGTCGACATGTCTTCTTCGAGGACTTGCAGAATGTCGTCATCAGCGTCGTCATCATCGTCATCGCGCGCGGCCTGCTGTGCTTGCGGGCGAGCGGCTGGGCTGCGCCGGGCGAATCCGCCCCATTCTCGAGATTCCTGTGCCTGGACGCTGGACAGTCCAATCGCGGTGAGTAGAGTTCCGGCGTTCACCACGCGCCAGAATGCCCGTTTTAAGTCAACCTTCTTCATTGTTCGCTCCTGAAAATTGAGTGTCACGTCAATCGCCGCCCCTGTTGCTCCCGCCCTTCCTGAAGGGCGGTTACCGGCCGCGAGCGTTTCGGGCTAGTGTTGAGCGCCGAGTCGAACGGAACTTCCTTGATCCGGCCTTCCCGGCGTCTTCGATTGGCACATTTTTCACGTGAGCGCGTGTGGGATATGCCACTCTGTCCGAAAGTATCGGATAGGACATTACTGCCGCTCCCAACGAAAACTCTGACGGCATCAGGGTTTAACGAGCCGGCAAGACTGGAGCAATCGTTAAGATTTACCCAGGATCATGCTTTGGGTCCAAACGATTCGCCATAATCAGAGCAATCGGCACATGCGAACAGCACTGCATAACCCCTGAATGCGTCACGAGTTGCAAAGTCCGAATTGATTGTCGACTGGCGGAAGACATGTGAAATTCGCAGGCACGCTCGTTGTGCCGTTTTTGCTTTCAACTCGTTCCCCAGCCCCGCTCAACTCGTTCCCAAGCTCCGCTTGGGAATGCACCTCTCGAAGCTCCGCTTCGCGTCAGATCAAAGGGCGCCGCCGGTCTCCCCTCGCACATCAACGCGCGCGGCAGGCGTTCCTTGGCTCGTTGCAACTCCGGAAGCAGAGCTTCCCAGCGAGCGTTCCCAGGCGGAGCTTGGGAAGGAGCCCCTGCCGAGATGCAATCAATTCTTTCCGGCTTCAGCCGCTCGCATGTGACTCATTGACTTAGTTCTTTCGCGAGCGCCTTTTTTCGGGTGTTTCGTGGACAATCCTGTGTTGGTTTTTGGTAGCGAGTCGTAGCCGAGCGACCACCCTTTTTGGGCTGGATCTTTTCCAGAAATGCGGAGATCTTTTCCGCGGCTGATTGTTCCGCGGGAGTGAGCTTATCGCGGCCGCCGGCGGCCTTGCGGGCCGTCTCTGTCTCCCACTTCTTCTCGTCCTTGGTATTGAAGCGGTGGAACACCGTGGGAACATAGCCGCTGGTCACCACGATTCCCTTGGGGACTTTGATGTGGTCCAGATTCACCAGATCGTTCTGGACGAAAATCGTCAGCGTCGGTGGAACCGCGACGGGCGCGGCAGTGAACTCCATGACGCCGAACGGTTTTCGCACCTGTCGATACCACTCATCAATGCGAGCCTGGTCACCCACCGAGAAGATGACCGCAAGGCAATTGCCTTCAGGCAGACGGGTGGTCCATCCCAGCCCCGCCGGCTCTCGCAGGTACGACAGCCGTATTTGACGAACGTCGGATTTGACCTTCGCCAGTTTTTCAATCAACCGGTTGACGTCGTCGGTCGTGGCGATCTCAAAAGCATACTGATTGACGTCATTCGGCCATTCCGAAAACCACGAGTTCCAGCCGGACGTTCGTGTTTGATCGTTCACGATCTCGGCAATGCCTGCGGGCCACGCGGCGGGAACGGTCACAGCTTTTCCCTTCCTCGCAATCACCGCCGTCCCGCCCGCCGCGCACAAAACTGACGGGACGAGCAAAGCGACGAGCATGGAACTGGCTGAAACTGATCTGCGATGCATGGTGATATCCCCGTCGAGATGTGATGCCGATACCTGATCTGAAACGCACGGCGGCGGAAAATCTTAAGCTGAATCGCTCCCAGAGACATTCATTTGCCTGCGTTGGAGTTGTCGGGCCGACGATTATTCAACGCTGTCGGGGTCTTCAGCGACCACAAGTAGGAATTTCTTGTTCCACCAGTCATTCGTGAAGACTTCGACCATACCGCTCTTCGGCCCAGGCGAGTCGTCATCGAATGGTGACCAGGCGATTGTTACATATCCGACGTGTCCGGGAGCGATTTCCGGCGGAACGGTTGCGCTCATGCGATTGCTCATTCCACTTCTCGCCATTTTAAGGACCGCGTTTCCTGCATTGAACACGGCGAAACGATGAGAACCGCCGGCACGCAGCGCCGCGGGGGTTTTGCGAGCGATTCGTGTTTCCACAATGGCGTGCGGTTGAGGCTCAGGAGGGGACGGGTCCGGATCTCGCCGCAGAGACTGCGACCGCTGCGTGGCATCGGGCTGCTGGGTCCGATCTCCAAATGGAAGCGCCCCTACACCGACTCCAACAAACGCCGCGATGGAAATCCACAAGAGCGTCGAGATCTGAACGGCTGAAGGAGGCGGATCGGGCGTAATGGGATCGTTGGCGAACATGCGTTGAGTCTACCCTCGCCAGCCGACGGAATGAAATCGCAGTCGAGACCTGACGCCGGATACCGGCCAATTCCATAAAATCCCAAGCACCAGCCAATTCCGCGTCGTCCTGGATACATGGATCCATTTTCTTTCGCGTCTTTCGTCGTTTTCGTGGTTCCCCACATAACACCCTGGCGCGAACCGGAAGAATTCCGGCTCGGGCAGGTCCGCAAGCGGGCGCGACGTCAGCGCGGCGCGAACATGATGACCGCCATTCCTGCCAGGCAAAGCGCGACCCCGGCGAAGTCCCATCGTCCCGGCTTGATTCCATCCACGAGCCAGAGCCAGCCGAGTGCAACCGTCACGTAGACGCCTCCGTAGGCCGCATAAACTCGCCCGGCCGCCTCGGGATGCAGAGTCAGCAGCCACGAGAAGATTCCCAGGCTGATTGCGGCTGGTGCCAGCAGCCACGGTGACCTGTCATGCCGCAACCAGAGGTAAGGCAGATAGCAGCCGACGATCTCGGCAACGGCCGTTGCGGCAAACAGTGCAGCAGTGATGAAAATCTTCATGCCCCGGATGATACTCGCCGTGGCGTGGGGGCGGGAAGGCGTGATAATCAGAGGTGGCGGGGTCATTTCAGAATCCCCGTGTAAAATGTCCCACTCGGTGTGCGGAAGCGCGGCACGGAGTGCCTGATTGATCGGCGCGACGGAACGTCTGTGATGGCGCCGTAAGTGCTAGATGCTGCGGATCGGAATGGGAGGCTCGGGAAATTCCTGCGGCCGATGCCAGAGCATGACGTACCAGATGATGGCCTTGCTGACCGGCGCCGGCCCATCGACTGCCATCCACGTAATCGGCCTGTAGAACGCAAACACAGGTGGATGCGACCAGGCGGGGAGGTATCCTCGACTGTTCAGCCATTCCATTGGTCCACTGCTCGCCACGTACAACACCGGGAAGGCGATCGCTACCGCCGTCCAGAACGTCCAGCCAGGTTTTTTGCGGTCAGTCATGGGGCATCGTCTCGAACAAGAATACGAATTCCCTTTGCGGTGAAATAGATGGCAAGTACGACGCAACCGAACGCCGGCAAGCCGACGAGCGCACCCACTGCGATCCAAGCGAGCGCAGCCGCGGCCCCGAAAAGTGGGATAGCGGGCATTCTGGCGGCCATGCCCGCAATCGTAGCCGGTTTGGAGCGCGGGCGGGAAGGGGAAATGTTCGTGGCGGCATCCGTTGATTGGGAGTGGTCCCCACCGACCCCGCGTCGGTGGAACCTGTGATTGGCAGCTATCCCGGTCGACCTCGGTCGACCCGCTCCCCACCGGCCTTGTGCCGGTGGAAGCCGTGACTGAAAGCGCCGAGTCCTTCGCAGCGCCATAACATTCAGTCGCTGGTTCCACCGGCACGGGACCGGTGGAGACCTGTCTTCACTCGGAATGCTGTTAGCGTTCAATCGTGCTCCCACCGATGCCGACCTTCAGGCATGGCAAAATCGCGCCAACAGGATCGCCGCGAAATTCGGATGCGACGGCGAATTGGTTTTCAGCCAGACGCCCAATGAGCCGGGCGAAACAGTCCAGCCGGGTGGCGTCATTATCGGCGACGGTGGCCGGATAACGGGGACGATCGACTCTTCGTCTCCGTGTGATTTCTATTACTGAAATCGTCGGCGCGCGGGAGGTCGGGGATGGCGACATAAGTTGGGCTAGCAGCCCGTTGAAAAAGGGGACAGTCCCTCTCGGCAGTGTCGGTTTGTTGCGGAGGACTCACTCAGGGGAAAGGGACAGTCCCCTTTTTCAACAGGCTGCTAGCGTTCCATAATCCAGCTCCCCCGGCTATCCGTTGGTGCCACGGCGCAGCGCCCATCCGTCAGGCCAGCCCTCATCCACCAACGGAGACATTGACCGCATCGCGAGTCCGAATTGTGTTCCTCATCTGCCAACTTGCCGAGCGGCCAGTAGATGCGAAGTGCCGGATTCGGGACCATCCATCCTCCGACATCCACCTGCGAAGTCAGCCAGCACGCCGGCCCGAAACTGGCGACATACAGTACCGGCATACCGACAACCACGGCCAGCGTCCACTTCGCCCACCGTTCGCGGCGGTTGATGATCCGCACCGCCAGCCACACGCAGAAGGCTGCGAACGCGACTCCGAAGATCAGCAAGGCCAGGGCCATGTCCGGCAGTCTATCTAAGGTGCATCGCGCTCGGGAAGGCGAACTGATTTCCCTGCGGCCCGTAGGTGCCGTATAATCGGGCCATGATTCTCGCGATCTCTCAGAACCAAGACGCCTTCGATGCTTTCTTGATATTCATTTTGGTCTACTCGCCGTACATTTCAGCCGGCATCGTCGGGGCGATCTCCATCTGGCCCAAAGTTCGGGCGGTGAATCGCCGCAGCGACCCGCGCCACGCCAAGCCGCCTGCCGACCCTCGCCGACTTCCATCAAATTCTCGCCCGCTGTAGGTCACATCGCCCATCAATTGATCTTCGGCATGCTTCCGGTGAACCAGGTCGCGTTGCGGCCTCCGACGTTGTCTGGTACCGACCAGATCGTTTTATCGTCGAGGTCGGCCTCCACAGCAAACGCCGTGCTGCGGGTGAGCGCATAACGCCATTCGGATTTGCCGTCGCGGAGCGCGGCCTCCAAAACCAGGACCACTTCCGGATCGGTTCCGTGAACGAAAGCGAAGAGCGCTCCGTCAACGAGATCCTTCCGCCCGGTCTTGTAGCGGTACAGCGGTCGCGGGAGAAAGCGCAACTCTTCGGACTTGGCGTCGCTGCGGTTCAGACGGCACTTGAGTTGCTGAGCCAGGTCCTTCATTTGGACGAGCCGCTTCACCGCGAAATCTGCCGGATCAGGGGCCTTGGGGAACCGGCGGAATTCGATTCCGGCTTTTTCCGGCTGCCAGATTATCCGCTTGTTATACTTGGCGACCAGGTTGCTGCTGGAGAGCGAGTGGAATT
>DASYAR010000706.1:0-2872 GCA_036501235.1 Planctomycetaceae bacterium | reverse complement strand
ACGCCGACGCTGGCAGCGTCGCCCACGTGGCCGATGCTGCCAGCATCGGCGTTACTTCAAAGGGACACCCCTAATTAACGGATGCCCACACATCGCGGGTCGTGACCACAGGTCGCGCAACCTTTTTGCTGGTTTGTGCTTAACATCGTTGGCGACCAGCGGTTGCGGAATCCCGGTCTTGCGGCGTTGGCCAGAATTCTGGTAAACCACCCGGCCCTCTCCGGCCCGCAGGAAGCGTTGCGCCGGAGGACGCGAAGATTTATTTCAAGGATGAACGCCACACGTGAACAGCCTCACGCGCATCTTTTTTCCGTTCGTCTGGCCCAGTCGCCGGCAATTATTCCTCTCGTTCTTTTTCGCACTGCTTGTCGCCCTGTTGTGGGGCGCGACGCTCTCGGTCTCGTATCCGGTCGTCAAAGTGCTGCTGCAAGGGGAAACCCTGTCCGAGCACATCCAGAAACAGATCACCGCCTGCGAGGAGCGCGTGGCGAAGTCCAAATGGGAGTTAAAGGAATACGAAGAGGCGGTGCTGATCGCCGAGAAATCCGACCTTCCGTCGTGGGAACGCAAAAAGTCGCGGTCCGATCGTAAGATGGCCGAGGCTCAGCATAAGCTGGCGCTCCTCCGCTGGATCGATGTCAACGTCGTGCCGCGCGTTCCCGGCGATCGATTCAAGATGTTTGCTCTGATTCTGGGGCTCTTGCTCATCTTGACGATGATCAAGCTGGTCTGCATGTTTGCCGAAGAAATGCTGGTCGGCAGCGTCGTGCAGCTGACGGTGATGCGCGTCCGCAAGGCGTGCTTTCGGCGGGTGCTGGCCCTCGACTACCAGACGCTCAAGCTGCAGGGGACGTCGGAGCTGATGTCGCGGTTCACGTACGACGTCGAGGCGCTCGGTTCGGGATTGGGCCTGTTGGGCGGCAAGCTGGTGCGCGAACCGCTCAAGGCCGTGGCCTGTCTGACGCTGGCGTTCTGGGTGAACTGGCGATTGATGCTGCTGGCTGTGCTGTTCGTGCCGGTGGCTGCCGTCCTGTTTCACCGCATCGGCAAGATGCTCAAGAAGGCCAGCCAGAAGTCGATGGAGAGCGTGGCCCGGATTTATAAGGTGCTCGAAGAAACCTTCGAGGCGGCCAAAGTCGTCATCGCGTTCGATGGAGGTCGCCGGCATCGGCAGGTCCATCACCGTGAAAGTAAA
Source organism: Planctomycetaceae bacterium (assembly GCA_036501235.1). Taxonomy (GTDB): domain Bacteria; phylum Planctomycetota; class Planctomycetia; order Planctomycetales; family Planctomycetaceae; genus JACQFH01. The sequence goes on along the minus strand of DASYAR010000706.1, from coordinate 1,677 downwards.
AACTATTACAGGAAGTCGATGAAGATCGCGATGGCCGACGCGCTGACGAACCCCACCACCGAAATGTTGGGAATGACGGCCGTCGTGCTGGCGATGTTGCCAGGCGCCTATCTTGTCCTCCGCCACACCACCTCGATCTGGGAAATTCCCCTGTCGACAGATGCCATGGAACTGGCCGATCTTTCGCTCCTGTATGCCCTGCTGGCCGGAGTGTTCGACCCGATCCGCAAACTGTCGAGCGTGTTCAGCAAAGTCAAGCGCGCCGGGGCGGCCGCCGACCGTGTCTTCGAGCTGATCGACATGAAGTCGCAGGTCATCGAATCGGCCGAGCCGCGCCCGCTCGAGACCGAGATCAAGACTGTCGAGTTTCGCCAGGTTGGTTTCACTTACCTTTCCAAGGGCCACCAACGTCCCATCGTGCTGGATGGCATCAATCTGAAATTCAGCCGGGGAGAAGTGATTGCCGTCGTCGGCGAGAATGGATCGGGGAAATCGACACTGGTCAACCTGCTGCCGCGATTCTTCGACCCGGATCGCGGATCGGTTCTGCTGGACGGCATCGACATTCGGGACGCAGGGCTGGCCGATTTGCGCGGTCACATCGGCATCGTCACCCAGGAAACCCTGCTGTTTGACGATTCCATTTACGAAAACATCCGGTATGGCAATTTCGATGCGAGCCCCGGCGCCGTCGAAAAAGCCGCAGAACAGGCATTCGTCACGCAGTTTCTCGACCAATTGCCCGAAGAGATGAAGACCCGCGTGGGTGAGAAGGGCAACAGCCTGTCCGGCGGACAACGGCAGCGGATCGCCCTGGCCCGGGCCATTCTGAGAAATCCCGATATCCTGATTCTGGACGAGGCGACAAGCGCCATCGATTCGCTCAGCGAACGGCTGGTGCATCAGACTCTGGAGACCTTCGTCCGCGATCGAATGACGTTCATCATCACTCATTCGGTTTCCGACAGCATCTTGAAGCTGATCACCAGCGTGGTTGTCCTCGAACGGGGACGTGTCGTTGCCCAGGGGACTCACGCCGATCTGTTGCAGAATTGTGGCGCGTATCGGCGGCTCTATCAGGCTCGAACGCAGGGAACATCCGATGCGAGCGAATCTCAGACGCCGCCGGTGAAGGCGGCCTGATGAGAAAAATGCACATATCGCCCAATTTCGGGGTGCTGAGCCCAAAGGTCCTGCGACTGATCATCGCGCACAAAACAACGAACGCTGATCCGTTGAGAGGTGATTTCCAACCGTAGCAGGCGCCGTGCCGCGCAGCCGATTTCTTAAATCTGAAAACCGCGCAAATCGAAGAATTGACAGTTGATCCGGAACGAGGGAATGCGGATAATACCAACGCAGTCAGCTGAAATGTGGCAGACGCCTGAAAGCATTTTTCTGAACCGATCCCTTGACTCACCGGCAAGAAGCTGGACAGTAGTTGATTCGGCGTGATTGCTTTGAGAGCGATTCGACACACGCGGAGAAAGAACGGATGCTGTCCCAGCGTCAAGCCAGGTTGCGGCGGAAGAGTCCGCGCGAGCGTGTCGGTTCAAGGTCTGGAAGTTGCGTGGGGCGACGATGCGATTTGCATGAACTGGGGTTCGCATGAACCGGGTTTGTTAGAATCGAATGGCCCGCAAGCCAGACGGCGTGCATGGAGGTACCAGTCCTGAT
>DASYAR010000705.1:0-4300 GCA_036501235.1 Planctomycetaceae bacterium | reverse complement strand
CGGGTCTCCGCGTCGTCGTCCCCGCCTCGCCGTATGACGCCAAGGGGCTGTTGAAACATGCGCTGCGGTCGAACGACCCCGTGCTGTTTCTGGAGCCGCGTGAGTTGCTCGGGATGAAAGGCCCCGTGCCGACGGAGGATTATGAGATTCCGTTCGGTCAAGCGGCCATTGTGCGCGAGGGAACCGACCTGACGCTCGTTGCCATCGGCCGAATGGTCCCGATGGCCGTCGAGGCCGCTCTGAAACTGAGGGCCGACGGCGCGTCGATCGAGATCATCGACCCGCGGACCGTAGCCCCGCTCGACATCGAAACAATCCGCCAGTCGGTCGCCAGGACGGGAAAGCTGCTGATTGCCGACGAGTGTTTCGCACCGTACGGCATCGGGGCCGAAATCTCCGCCCAGATCGCCGATCGGGGCTTCGATGACCTCGACGCACCGATCCGGCGCCTCAATGGATTGCACACGCCCACCCCATACAGCCCCACGCTCGAAGCGGCGGTCGTCCCCAAACTCGACGATCTGCTCCGCGTGACGCGCGAATTGCTGGATGAATGACCCTGAAGATTGACACTGGGAAATTGAACAACCCATGGCTTATGAAGTCGTAGTGCCCCGACTTGGCTGGTCGATGGACGAAGGCACGTTTGGCGAATGGCTGAAACGTGACGGAGAATTCGTCGACAAAGGCCAGGCCCTGTTCGTGCTCGAAGGGGAAAAGTCGGCCCAGGACATCGAATCGTTCGACGCCGGCATTCTGCGGATCCCGCCGGAAGCTCCCCAGCCAGGCGATACAGTGAAGGTCGGGCAAGTGCTGGCCTTTCTGGTCGAGAAAGATGAGGCCGCTCCCATCTCCGCAGCGGCCGCAAAACCGCAGGCGGCGGCGACACCAGAACCGAAGCAGGACGGTTCGGAGCCGTGCGTTGCAGCGGACACCGATTCTAAAACTTCGCGAAGCGATCCCGGCGCGAACGCGAGCCCGCGGGCGCGGCGCAGGGCCGAAGAACTGGGGGTCGATTGGACGAATCTCGGCGGGACCGGGAGCACGGGTCGAATTCGCGAGCGCGACGTCGTGGCGGCCGCGAAACCGCCAGCGGCGCCGAGCGCGAGTCCTGGTCCTCGAAAGTCGTCACAGCCTCTTGCCATGTCGCGGCTTCGCCAGACCATCGCCGCTCGCATGATGGCCGGCGCGCACGAAACCGCGCCCGTGACGCTCACGATGCCCTGCGACGCCACGAACCTCGTCAGCCTGCGACAGCAGTTTCAGGCGGCACGCCGGGAAACCGACGAAATCGTGCCCAATTACAACGACCTGATCGTCAAATTGACCGCCGCGGTGCTCGATAAGCACCCCCTTCTGACCGCACGGTGGGCCGAGCGGGAAATCGTTTTGGCAATCGGTCTGCACATTTCGGTGGCCGTCGATACCGAAGCAGGGCTGGTCGCGCCGGTCGTGCGTGATGTCGATCATCTGACGCTGCGCGAGCTGGCGGCGGAAATTCGCCGCCTGGCTGCTCGGGCAAACAGCGGAGCGCTGACTGATGCCGAAATGCAGGGAGGCGTCTTCACGATTACGAATCTGGGAATGCTGGGCGTCGCCGCCTTCACGCCCATCATCAATCTGCCGCAGGTCGCCATTCTCGGCGTCGGTGCGATTGTCCGCGAGCCGGCAGTCGTCGATGACAAAATCGTGATCCGCGACAAGTTGACCTTGAGCCTGACGTTCGATCACCGCGTTGTCGACGGCGCGCCGGCCGCACGTTTCCTGGCCGACCTGCGACAAGCCATCGAACAACCCGGCCCAAGTCTTGTGCCGTGACCCGCACCTCATCCCGACGAGCGGGGGCCGCGGTCCCCTGGTGATCTCGATTGCAAACCTGCTATCTCTTCGCCGGCGGGGGCACCGGAGGCCATTTGACGCCGGGCCTGGCGGTGGCCGCCGAACTGCAGAACCGCAACCCGGAATGTCGCATCGTCGTCGCGGGGTCCGACCGGCCGCTCGAACGGAAGCTGATCGCCGACGCCGGCCACCATCACGTGACCTTGCCTGTGGAGTCATCGCGAACACTGCTCCGTAATCCGTTCCGATTCGCATGGTCGAATTGGCGCGCCCTTCTGACGGCCAGAAAATTGATCGAACAAGAACAGCCGCTGGGCGTCATCGGCCTGGGGGGCTATGCCAGCGTGCCGACCGTGCTGGCGGCCACCAGGCGGAAGATTCCGACGGTCCTGCTCGAGCAGAATGCGATTCCAGGCCGCGCCACACGGCTCTTGTGCCGACGGGCAGGCGCCGTTTGCGCGACGTTTGATGGAACCGAACAGCGATTGCGGACCGGAGCTCGCGTCGTCGTTACCGGCAATCCTGTCCGGCCGGGGATTGCCGCACTTTGCCAGCGCGACCCAGGCGTCACCAGCCAGGACGCTCCCACGCTGCTCGTTCTGGGAGGCAGCCAGGGGGCACAGAGCCTGAATGACGCCGTCGTTTCCATGCTGATGCAGAATCTGCCCCAGCTTGCCGGATGGCGCGTCGTGCATCAGACAGGCGACTTGCACCACGCAGAAATCTTGCGGCGGTACGGTGCTATCGAACGCAACTGCACCGTGGCGCCTTTTTTCGACGACATGCCGGGCCTCTACGCCTCCGCCACACTGGTCGTTTCGCGAGCCGGCGCCACGACGCTCGCGGAACTGGCCTGCGCCGGATGTCCGGCGATCCTGCTTCCCTATCCTCACGCCGCGGACAATCATCAGCTTGCCAACGCCCGCGCCTTTGAGCGAGCCGGGGCGGCAATCGTCATCGAGCACGATGCGCGTCCGGAAACGACTGCAAATCATCTGACACAGGCCGTCGCCGAACTGGCCGCCGATGCAGCGCAGCGCGAGGCCATGCGGCAATCGCTTTATCACCTCGCCCGCCCCGACGCCGCGAACCAGGTTGTCGACATCCTGCAATCCTTGATCGCGGGAAACAGCTGCTGAGATTATGATCTACACATAAAAAAGAGGCATACGACTTTTGCTGAAAGAATGGGGGCTCTGCCCCCAAACCCCCGGCATTTTCAAGGCATCTCTCCGATGTCCCAAGGGCTAGACACTCGTTGAATTTGGTGGTCAAACTTCTTTTTCCGGAGACCTGCATCATGAACGACATTCCTTTCTCTTCGGGATCCGAACGATTCACGCGGCGCGGGGCGATCGGCACGGCGCTGGCCGCGGGAGCCGCAACTTTCGGGACGAATCTGGCGGGCGCGGCTCCGCAAACTGCAGCCGTTCCCACGGCCCGCGCGGCAAAGCGCTACGACATGAAAAAATCGATCAATCTGTGGGCCTTCCCCTATCCCGAAAAAATGTCTCTCGTCCAATGCCTGCAATTGGCCAATGACGCCGGCTTCGACGGCATCGAGCTCAACTACGATCTCGATAACGACCTGTCACCCAAGGCGGGGGCGAAGGAATTGCAGGCGATCCGCAAACAGGCTGAGAAGATCGGGATTGCCATTAGCGGCCTGTGCTCTTTCCTGTTCTGGCCCTATCCCCTCACTAGCAACGACCCGGACAAGCGCGGGCGGGCCCTCGAGTTGGCGGCAAAGATGACCGAAGCGGCCCACGAACTGGGGACCGAAAACCTGCTCGTCGTCCCTGGCGCCGTGCACATTCCCTGGCGCACCGATTACGAACCGGTCCCCAACGACGTTTGCGATCGCCGGGCCCGAGAGGCCATCGGCAAGCTGCTGCCCGCCGCCGAAAAACTCGGCGTCTACATGAACATCGAGAATATCTTCTTCAACGGCTACCTGATGACTCCCGGCGAGATGATCGCCTTCTGCGACAGCTTCCACAGCGATCACCTGCGGGTGCATTTCGACACCGGGAACATCATGATGTTCCAGTTTCCCGAGCACTGGATTTCGATCCTCGGCTCGCGGATCAAGAACGTGCATCTCAAGGAATTCACTAAGAAGGGGACCGATTACTCGCTCGAGACGTTTCGGCCGCTGCTCGACGGCACGACCGACTGGCCGGCCGTCGTGGAGGCCTTCGACAAAATCGGCTACCGCGGCTACCTGACGTTCGAATACTTCCATCCGTACTTGCACTATCCCGAAGCGCTCGTCTATCAGACGTCGGATTCGCTGGATCGCATGCTGGGCCGGCGCTAGCCCAACTTCCCCAACCGTCGACGTAAGTCCTTGCGCCACAACAGCCGGACCCCCGGTTTTTCCACTACATTGGCTTTTGGATTACTGGGTTGGGCCTCCGGGTTGCAGTCGGAAGGGCAATTGCAGTTGGAGCCGATCCAA
>DASYAR010000704.1:0-6073 GCA_036501235.1 Planctomycetaceae bacterium | reverse complement strand
GCTCGTCTTCATGGTGGGACACGATCGGCTCGTCAATCCCGACGCGGCACTCATGATGCACCCGGCAAAGATTGGCACCGATCCCCAGCATCCGCGGGCGATTGAAGCCACGGAGGAGTGTGCGAAGACCATTTCCCACTTCTCGGGAATTGATGCCGAGACGGTGCGAAGCTGGTGCAAGGCGGACTCGTATTTCAATGCGCATGCTGCCGTCGCTTGCGGATTGGCGACGGGTTATGACTTCGATTCACCGGCGCTCTGCGCGCCAGTCATCGACAGTGAATACCAGCCGCGCGTGCCTGTGAGGGAGCGATGGACGACTTCGTGTGTGTGATTGTCGTGCTGCCGGGCGACTTGCTACGCACGCTGGCAGAGAAGCCGGACGAACCGCCCGACGTCCCGCAGACGGCGACCGAGGCGCGAGAGCAGCGGATTGTGAATCGAAGAATAGATTTCACGGAAGGGCGAAAATGACAGCATCAGGAAAAATCACGGCGATCGTCCAGGAGAAGGGTTTCGGTTTCATCCGTTCCCCCGACGTCGACCGCGACGTGTTCGTACACCGCACGGCAATTGATCGGGCGATACCGTTCGACGATACGTTGGTCGGGCAGACCGTCAGTTTCGAGTGGCAGGAATCCGACAAGGGACCGCGGGCCACGAACATGTGGATTTCGGAACCTGCGCCACAGGAGGTGCAGTCGTGACCGGCCAGATCACCGAACTCCACATGAAGACGTCGCGCTCAATCGCCGGCGGACTGATTCGCTTTGCACCTGACGCCGAGCGTATCCCATTCGACGCCGCAGAGCTGGCCGGCAAGTTGCCGGTTCGTGTGAAAGGGGCTGCATAATGAGACTCGAAACAGGATCACCGATTGACCATCTTTTGCGCCTGCCGCGATACGTCGACGAACCGCGTCGAAAACTCCCGTGGCACGACCCGCCGGGTTATCACGGACCCGGTTGGTTTTGCTGTATGTGCAACAAGCCCTGCCCCTGTCCATCCGGGGGCTTCTATCGCTTCACGATGCCGACACGCATCAACGGCGATTGCGACAACTGCGGTTATCTGTCCGGCCTGACGCTCGGGCTGGCTCCGGTCCCGCATGGCGACTGCGTGTGGGAGCTCTGCCAGGTGATTCAGGATCTGTCGTGCATCACGCCGGCCCCCGTGTTTCTCACAGCCGATTTGCGGCTGACGGATGGCAACATGGTGTTGACCGTTATTGGTGCCGAGGGCGCTGGCTTCACGTTCACGTTGCCGGCCGCGGACTGGGATTGCGCCGGCACCAATACCATGAATTGGTTGAACGATTTCGGCAGCGCGTGTCACCTTCCATTGGCCGAGGGGTCAACGCTGGACGTCATCGGCAGCCCGTCATCAGTCTGCGGGCAGAATTACACCTATCCCTACGGTCCCGGATATTACAACCAGACGTTTCAGGGCTGCGGTTGTGAACTGCCCAAAGAACTCTATGCCAACGTGGTATGGGACACCGCCCCCGATCTCGCGTGTACCGATTCGCCAACCGTTGTTCTGACAAAGACGGCAAACAATGTGTACAGCGGAATTTCACCGACTTACCACGACGCCAACTTTCCAACCGACACGTGCACGCTGCAAGTCACCATTACGTGCTACGTCGCCAGCGGAACCGGAAATACCGGTTGGGTAGGTGACGCTCGACTGACCGGGTTCGCGTTCGGCGCGCCATTCGGGTGCGAATTCGTATCGTCTGGATTCTTTGGCGGTCAGGGCGCCAATGACTACATCGTGGCGAACCCGTGTCAGCCGTTTAATGGCGTATGGCCCGAAATGGTACCGCTGTTCGGATGCGTGTGCGGGGGGACTACTGGCGTGGAACCATGTCAAGCAACGCTGTTCGTGACGGAGTAAATTGGATGGAACCGACGTGTGATGAACTGCGAGCCGTCGCCAACGCACCGCCGACGCCGTGTGAATGCCCGGTTGCCGGTTTCTGCCAGCGACACGGAATCACGAAATTCGAGCGTTGGCACCATCTATGCCGAACCCGCCGCGACTACTTCGACCTGTACGAAGCTGGTCGGGGGCCGGGCCAAAATCCGGGAGTGGCCCGTCAGGCCGCGCCGGACCCGTCAGCACCTGGCATCCTCAAAAAGATGTGGAACGTGGCGACGTCGCTTGCTGCATTCGTGGCGGACGGCTGTACGACTGTCACGACGGAGCAATACGAAGCTCGTTTGAAGATTTGCGACGGATGCCAGTGGCGCTCGAATAACTCGTGCCGGAAATGCGGCTGCAATCTGGCGCTGAAGGCGCACGGCCGGGCGTTCAAATGTCCCATCGGCAAGTGGCCGGAGATTCCGTCGTGATCCGCAACCTGATCTGTCACGTCTACCCGAGGACCGCCGGCCAGAAATGGCGCAGGACGGCGGCACACCTGATTCGACGTCGCGAGCTATTCACCGGCCGTCGCATCCTGACGGTGGCGCTGGACAACACGACGGACCCGATCGAGGACGTGAGACAGACGTTCGCGCCCCTCGATGCCGAGTTCATCGTCAGCCCCAATGCCGAGTTGGGAGAAACGGCGACGTTCTTTCCGGCACTGGACAGGATCGAGAGCAACAGCCCGGACGAAATCACATTCCGCTGCCACTCGAAAGGCTGCACTCACGCTGGCGATCACGAAATGTCGCATCCGTGGGCTGACGTGATGTTCGCCGCGAATCTCGATTATCCCGAGTTGATCGACTGCCTGTTGTCGGACGCAGCAATCTGCGGGGCGTTCAGGAAGTTTGAGTCGTGGCCGTTCCCGGATTCTCACGCCTGGCACTATCAGGGCTCGTTCTACTGGTTCCGGCATGACCGGACGTTCTCCCGCAACTGGCGCTGGTTGATGCCGACGTTCTACGGAATCGAGGCGTGGCCGGGTGTGTTCCCGAGGGAGGCATCGGCGTGCACGTTCTTCGATCAAGTCGCGGTCAATCTGTATGCGGCTGCGCACTGGTCGAGTCTGGTCGCACCACGTTTTCGGGAATGGTGCTGCGGCATGGAACGCCTGACCGGCCGCAAGGCGTGGTTGCCGGCGGATTCCCTGTTGCCGGGAATGGGGGTGTAGCAAATGGACGTCAGCATCATCACCCCGACGTTCGACCGGCCGAAACTGCTGTGGCTGTGCTGCCGTCAGGTTCGTGAGCAAATCACCAGCCTGAAATGGGAGCACATTGTCATCAGCGACGGTCCCGACATTCGGGCGCAGCGGATTGCCGAGCGGCATGGGGCAAAGTACCTGCAAGTCCCGCGGCGTGAGAACTCGTTCGGGGCATTCGCTCGGGATGCGGGCCTGGACGCCGCACAGGGCCGGTACGTCTGCTTCTGGGATGACGACGACTGGTATGCCGGGAACGCGCTGCAAACGCTGTACGACGCCGCACAGGGTTTTGACGTAGGCGTGTGCCAAATGCTTCACGGCGATCCGCCCGGCTCGGTCGTCCCGCAACGCTGGCGTGGCACGTTCGAACATGGCGACGTCGGCGCACCTTGCTGCTGCATCAAGACGGAAGTCGCCAAACGCGCCAAGTGGGGGCATGAAGACGAACAGAAACCGGGAACCGACTTCCGCTACTTCGCCCGGTTGCAGGCCACGAGGATCACGACACGGTTCGTGCCGAAAGTCGTTGCCGAGCATGTTTTCGTTTGAGGAAACCTTTTAACCACGGAGGAGCAATGAGCAAGATTTTTCTCGTCTGCCGCTTTGACAAAGAACACGATTGGGGTACGGAAGTGCTCGGCGTGTGCACGACGATTGAAGCGGCCGTGCCGATGGCAAAAGCCGAGAACGATGCAATCGTCGAAGTCGAGATGGATCATTTCTATCCGCCGGGCGAACAACTGCCTCCCGGAACCCGCGTTTGGTACCCGAATTTGCCGGCTGATTACTGCCCGGTACACGGGCATGCCGGGTGTGCGAACCGTCCGATTGAGTAACCAGTAACATTACAATTTAGTAATAAACGTATTTACACGTAGTTTTATGATCCATCCGGCTGCAAATAGCGTTGCCTCCCGAGACAACCCATTTCATCTCTGGGAGCACACCATGAAGATCACTCGAATTGCCGGTCCCGTTCTGGTCGCCGTAGTCGCCGTTCTGGCGCTCACAATTCCGCCGTTGGTATCCTGGCATGGAGCAGCCCGTCAGCCCGTCTCTGAAGCCGACAAGGCCCGTGCGACGGCGATTGCTGAATGGGCGCGGCGGGAACACTTCGCGGCGCTGGAATGGGAGCCGGACGTCAACGAATGCCTGACGCTGGGGCCGTTCGAATGCCCGGATGATCCGGGTCTGCCGGTTGGCGTGGTGTGTTGGGAACGCGCCGGCGGGATTGTGGGGGCTGCTGTCGTGTTCCGAGGGGCTTCGAAGCAGAACGTCGTCGACCTGCGGAGTTTCACGTCAGACGACAACGCCAGCCCCAAGACGGAGTTGCCGGCGGGTGTGTTGGCGGTTTTGGGGCTCGGGATGAAGGAATGAGCAAAACCGACGCTCTAGGATGCCCCAGGAACGGCGCGGGGAGGCAAGTCCGATGGAAAGTACGTCTGGTTTCGAGGGGTTGACAGCGGTCTGAGGCGGTGGCATGATGCGGGAGTCTTAACGGTGTTGCCAATTGGCGACGTCGACCAACGGAGTTCAGCGAAATGTTTCTTGACCTTTCAGGCCGTGAGCCTGAGTACCCGTGTAGAGTGTGCGAAGCTCTGACCCTGCGCAGGCAGGATAGCGAAGCCCTCCGAGGCCGTCGTTGGCGGCCTGACAACGAGTGCTCAGGCTCGCGGTCTTCTTTGTGCGCCTCTGCGCGCCGAAAGGATCAAGAGCAATGGCAGTTCTCACCGCTCCCCGCCGTCGTTCTGGCAAGTCCAAGTCCAAGCCCAAGCCAAAACGCAAGCAGCCCGAAGCAGTTCTCCGCATTGGCGTGGACGAATACCGCAAGCTGACTGACGAGCAGCGTGCGAAGTATTGCAACCCGCTGGGAGACATCCAGCAGCATACCTACGTCAACGGGCATGTTATTTTGACGAACCCCTATGACGTGCTGCTTGACCCGATCTTTCAGGCAGTCAGCAAAACGATTGCCCACGACCTGTACCCGCCGGACGAAGAGCCGATCGAGGAAGAGAAGGTTGTCGACGGGTACATTGTGCGGACCTACCGACGCCGAACCGATTACGAATGCGGGATGGCCCATTTCGGGCTGTGTCTGCCCGATGCGTGGTTCGACTGTCGGAACAATGCCTTTGAGAATGCAGCCGTGGCGCTGGAAGGTATCGCCAAGATTTTGACGGACGCCGCAAGCCGTGTGCGCGCGATCGAGTCGAAAGGCGGTGCCCGATGAATCGTATCATCCAACACCTCCGTTGTCCTAACTGCGTATCCCTCCCCGAACGTGATCGACTCCGAACCGAATGCGAGCGAATCGAAGCGCTGGCAGAGAAGGTTGTCGACTTCTGGTTGCCGTGCGAAAAAGAATGGAAGGCCGGCGAGCGAACCGTCCGGCTGATCGTCGACCGGGAATTCAACGAAGCTGCACCGGGCGACGACCTCGCAAGTTTCTACGTCCGGGAACTGCGGGAACTGGCGCATGACCTGATGCTCGCGGCCGACCGCGTGGAAGGGCAGGTGTCGCAATGATTACCGCCTCCACCACCCTCCGCGAAGTTTTCGAGAATCACTATCGACCCGAGCGATTGCCGCGCCCTGAGTACGACACCTTGAAGAAGTGGCGGCAAACTCTCAATTGGTGGAGTCGAGAACTGGGGCGCCATGCCGTCGTCACCGACGTCACGCCCGAGAACATCGAACGCATCGCGCAGCAACTGGCAACTCGCGGCATCGGTGAAAACAGCCTGAAGAGTTTCCGAATGCACACCATGACGGTTTGGTGGTATCTGGAGGACAAAGGGATTGTCACGAACGCCCCGAAGCGGCGGCCGAAGGGCAGGCCACGGATACGACCAATCGCGCCGCCCCGGACCAAGTTGCCGACGACTCCCACCGACTGGACCGTTATCAAACGCCCGCGGCCGGTCAAGAAAA
>DASYAR010000703.1:0-3067 GCA_036501235.1 Planctomycetaceae bacterium | reverse complement strand
TTGGATCGGCTCCAACTGCAATTGCCCTTCCGACTGCAACCCGGAGGCCCAACCCAGTAATCCAAAAGCCAATGTAGTGGAAAAACCGGGGGTCCGGCTGTTGTGGCGCAAGGACTTACGTCGACGGTTGGGGAAGTTGGGTTAGCCGGGGCGGCGTGTCTGGCGGCGGGCCTGGCCTGGGGCCACGTGTTTCCGATCATCAAGAATCTGTGGACGAGCTCCTTCGTGCTCGTCGCCGGGGGCTGGAGCCTGCTGCTCCTGGCCCTGTTCTATGGCGTCATCGATGCGTTGGGGCTGCGCTGGTGGGCGTTCTTCTTCATCGTGATCGGCTGCAATGCCATTCTCATCTATATTGCTCCGAAGTTCGTCAACTTCGACTACACGGCGCGCTTCCTGTTCGGCGGATTGCTCAAACTCTCGGGATCATTCGAGCCGGTCGCGAAGGCGATCAGCATCCTGACCGTGAAGTGGCTGATCCTGTGGATGCTTTATCGCAAGAAGCTGTTTCTGCGGGTCTAGCGGCCTGTTGAAAAAGGAGACTGTCCCTTTCCAATCAGTGAATTCTCCCTAACAAATCGATGTAGCCAGGAGGGACTGTCCCCTTTTTCAACGAGCAACTGGGCACCGGGGAAACGGATCGTATTGAATCTACTGCGCTTCTGGGATATGTTTTGATTTCGTATGGAAGCCACGATTCCCGAGATTCAAGTGATGATTCCTTCCGCGCTGCGAGCACTATGCAGCGGACCGCCGCGACCTCGACATGCAGGGCTGGTTCTCGCGGCCCACGACGTCCGCGAATTGCTGGCGGAACTCGCGCGGCAATTTCCACAGCTGCACGTCCGTCTGTGCGACGAGCGCGGTGAGCCGCGGCCGCACATCAATGTCTTCGTCAATGACGACCATGTCCGCGCGCGGGCCGGGCTCGATACGACATTGACGGCCGGCGACGTCGTCACAATCTTGCCCGCTGTTTCCGGAGGCTAAAAGCATGGCCAGTCGCGTGTTGGTTGCCGTCGGAACAAAAAAGGGGTTGTTCATACTGGAAGGTGGCGCCGCGGCGAAGCGCCTGGAATTGCGCGGGCCGTTCTTCCCCGGAATGCCCTTGAATACGGCTCTGATCGACCGCCGTTCCAAGACTCCCAAGGTGATCGCCGTGCCCAGCTCGCCGTGGTTCGGGACGACGATCCAGGTGAGCAAAGACCTGGGAAAGAAGTTCAAGCCGACAAAATCAGCTCCCGCCTTCGCAGCCGACGACGGCCGCACGCTGAAAAACGTCTGGTCACTCGCCCCCGATGGCGAAAAATCCGCCTATCTGTGCGGGGTCGAACCGGCGGCACTGTTTCGCAGCAACGACGGAGGCGATACCTGGGAGACTGTCCCCGGCATCACCGACCACGCGCACGCCCGCCAATGGAACCCCGGCGCGGGAGGATTGTGCCTGCATACGATCCTCCGTCACGGCGACGCGCTGCACGTGGGCATCTCGACTGGGGGACACTACGCCAGCCGCGACGGCGAGAAATCATTCTCGCCCGAAAACGCGGGGGTGGGCGCCGGGTTCCAGCCGAATCGTTTCCCCGAATTCGGCCAGTGCGTGCATAAAATCGCCGCGCATCCCGATCGTCCCGAGCGGCTGTATATGCAGAACCACGGCGGGTTCGAGGACGATCCGACCTTGGGTGTACTTCGCAGCGACGACGGTGGAACAAGCTGGAAGAGCATTGCCCAGGGATTGCCGAGCGACTTCGGCTTTCCGATCGCCGTGCACCCGCACGATGCCGACACCGTCTACGTGGTGCCCCTGGCTCCCGCGACCCGCACCTGCCCCGGAGCGCAGCCCGCCGTGTGGCGCAGCGAGAACGCGGGCGAAAAATGGCAGAAGCTGACCAACGGCCTGCCCAAGAAGGATGCCTGGTTCACGGTGCTGCGAGACTCGATGGACATCGACGACGGTCGCCGTCCTTCAGTCTGGTTCGGCACGACCACCGGTCAACTCTGGCGCGGTCGCAACGGCGGCGAACATTTCGAGTGTGTCGCCAGTTCGCTCCCGCCGATTAACTGTGTGAAAGCGGCCGTGGTTTGAACGCGTGTTCAACCCCGGACGGGTTGTGCAGCGCAGCCCAGGGTTGGACGACCCGTGTCGGCCAACCCTGGGCTGCAACCCGTCGATCTCGAACCCAGAATGGGTTCGGCAGAACGTCAATCCCAGACGTAGCGCTCGTCGACATCCAGGCCGTATTTCGTGAGCAGCCGCCGAAATTCCTCTTGAAATGTTTCTTTTCGATGGTGCTGGGGTTGGTTTCGAATGTACTGCTACAAGGGGCCGGTATGTGACGGGCTGACCGAAAACGCGCCGTAGCCGGCTTGCCAGTAAAACTCTTCCATGGCTGGGAAGACCTCCTTCACCCACGCCGATGTCGCTCGTTTCAACTCCTTGATGAATTCGGATACGGACAAGGTCTTCGAAAGCCGTGACAGGACGTGGACATGGTCTTCGACGCCGCCTGCTTCGAGGCATGGGCAGCCGAGATCATTGCTGATTTTCGCGAGGCATCTGTGCATGGCCTCGCGGCAGTCAGGATTTTGCAGGAATGGCTTTCGCTCTTTGGTGGAAAATACCACGTGAAGATAGATTTGGCTGAGCGATTGCGACATCGTCGATCTCCCCGGTTCATCAAGGCACGCCGAACGATCTGCACAATCCTTTCAGGATTGCGGTGTTTCATCGTACATTCACCCAGGGTTGCCGACAACGGTCGGCAACCCTGGGCTGCGCTGATCAACGCTTTCAGCGTTGAATGCGGCGGGAGCGGGACCGCGGATGAGGAAATTTTCTCACGACCCGCGAAACGCCCGGGCAACTGAATGAGCCAACCGCCGGATTCCACGACCGGATCCCACAGCCGCTTTCGCGTACCGCTGAGATGTGTCGGTCGATGTGACCGATATGCTGCCGAATCGTCTCAGGGAACCGCGAAACGGCTCGACGACTTCAACCCCGGATGGGGTTGTGCAGCCCAGGGTTGGCCGACCCGTGTCGGCCAACCCTGGGAAGTGCAACCGG
>DASYAR010000702.1:0-2231 GCA_036501235.1 Planctomycetaceae bacterium | reverse complement strand
TGGAACTTGAATTCAGCGGATGTTCACACAATTCCAATGTAGCGGTCGCCCGGCGACGGGGACAAGTCCCGCTGGAATTCGTAACACCGCCGGTCATGCCGGCGCGAGAGGGAGGTGTGCCAGGGTCAGAGCGACAAAGCTATGTCGGCTGCGGCGTGAGATTCCCCTTCACGCTCAAACCCCGCTACACGCCTCGTCATGGACCTGGCTCGGCAAGTCGACAACCTGCTCGACGTCAATCACGCTTGAGAACCACCGTGCTCCGGCTCGATTCGATCGCTTCGCGTCCGGCGGAGGCCAGGACTTTGACGATCTGAATCTTCTGCTGCGACGGATCGAGCACCAGCGATTCGTCGAGTGGGTCGGTGGGCGATCCATCGGCTTCTTCCAGGACCTGCACGATCGGCGAGGTATAATTGTTGCCGTTGCGACGGATGACGCGCGCCTTGCGGCCGTCGCTCAATTGCACTGTCGAGCCGATTGGAAACTGCGAGACGACGTGCAGCAGGGTGCGTACGGCATCTGCGTCGACCATGCGCTCGGCGGCCTGGCGAATCAGGTATTCGAGCGCCGCGTACGGCTCGAGCGGCTGGCGAAACGGCCTGGGGGCCACCAGGGCCGCGTAAGCATCGGCGACGTTCAGGATGCGCGCGCAAGGATGAATGTTATTCCCCCGCCGGCCGCGCGGGTATCCCATTCCGTTCGGCCGCTCGTGCACCTGGTAACAAACGAGCGGAACCTGCGCGGGGAGGGCGCGAATCTTGCGCAGCATTTCGAGCGTATAGATGGGATGCTTCTGGATTTCCAGAAATTCGACCCGGGTCAGCACGCGGTCGGCCTTGCGAATGTGCTCGGGGATGTACGTCATGCCCCAGTCGTGAACGAGGCCGCACAGACCGACCAGGCGAATGTCGGCTTCACTCATTCCGGCGTCGATCGCCATGACCATTCCCAGGAGCGACATCTGCAGGCAATGCTGGGCGACCTCGACATAATCTTTCGAGCGGGCCATGACGTCCAGTACGCAATCCGAATCGAGCACGAGCTGCGACAGGTAGTCCGAAACGATGCCGGCGATTTCTGCGCCGCTTGGGGAACCGCCGCCGGCGGCGCTCTTCATCATCGTGTCCAGGCGCGAGCAGGTTGCCGTGTGCTTTTGGACGAGCTGTTGTTCTTGTCCTCCCTTGAATCCTTTGCAGCCGTGCTGAATCAGCCGGTCTTTGAATTTCGGGCCTGTATCCTCCATGAACAGGCGACCCGTGTCGATCATCTCTTCCAGGCGTGTGATGCCTGTCGGATCGAACGACGTCTCGCCCAATCCTGTCTCGCGACTCGAGCTTGCGCCGGACATGCCGTCCACGTCGGTCGGACTCAGCATGATCTCGAGAATACCGCGGGCCAGCAGCAATTGCTTAAATCGCGGCGTAATGACCGAATCGGCGGCCAGCAGCAAGAGCCCCGCGCTGTCTTCTATGGGATGTCGCAAACGCCGCCCCACGACGAGATCGGCGACTTTGAAGGCGACATTCGGACCATCCGAGCGGCCGCCTTTTGCCGTCGGTACGGCCGACGTCGGTGCATTTGCATTCGGCCGTTCCGCGGTCACAACTGGTTCCGCCATCTTAAATGCCCCAGTCATCGAAACGTGCGAATTGCCCGGAACTGACGATTATTCCAGTGGCCCTCGCAGACGCTGCCCAATCGACGAGCTGCTATTCATTCGATCATCGGACGTCGGCACCGGCGGGATGAGGCGGCCGTGCATTGGCATAATCGCACGGATTATGAGGAGCATGTCTGGCTTGCCGACGATTACGCCAGCACCGCTTCGATCGGCCGGCCGAAGTCGATTTCGAGCCGCTTGCGCCCTGGGATTTCGAGTCGTTGGGCCTCCAGACCCAGCAGTTTCAGCACCGTGGCATGAATGTCGGTCACGTAGTGCCGGTGTTCGGAGGCGTGAAAACCCAGTTCATCGGTGCTGCCGTGCACGATCCCTCCCTTGACGCCGCCGCCGGCCATCACGACCGAAAACCCGTACGGATGGTGATCGCGGCCGTCGGCTCCCTGGGCGCCGGGCGTTCGCCCGAATTCGGTTCCCAGGACGACGATCGTTTCATCGAGCAGGCCGCGCTGCTTGAGGTCTTTGATCAATCCGGCGACCGGCAGATCGACCTGGCCGCAAAGTGCGGAATGGCCCGCCTTCAGCCCGCCATGCGCGTCCCAGGCACCGG
>DASYAR010000701.1:0-28491 GCA_036501235.1 Planctomycetaceae bacterium | reverse complement strand
CGCTGGCCGTCAACTATTCGGCCTATGAGGCCGAGATTTTCAGGCTGGGCTTGCAGGCGATTCCGCGCGGCCAGATCGAGGCGGCGCTCTCGCTGGGCATGTCGCGACCTTTGGCGGTCCGCAGGATCATTCTGCCCCAGGCCGTGCGACTCGTGATTCCGGCGACGGCGAATGACTTCATCGCGTTGTTCAAAGACACCGCCGTCTGCTCGGTGATTGCCGTCGAGGAACTTTCCAAACAATACTCGATGGGGGCCAAAAGCACCGGTCTGTTTTTGGAAATGGCCGCGATGGCCAGCGGGTTGTATTTGTTGATGAGTTACCCGCTGTCGCTGCTGGCGGGATGGCTGGAGCGCACGCTGCGCGGCACTGCGCAATAACGATTAGAAGAGAGAAGAGCGAAAAGAGAAGAGAGAATGCTTATGTCTCCCAAGCCCAGGGGCCGTGCCCCGTGGGTACCGTTCGCTTGCCGATTCGCGCCCCAGATTTAACCAGATGCTTACGATCTCCCAACTCGTCAAACGATTCCGCGACCGCGAAGTGTTGCGCGGCGTCTCGATGACGCTGGAGCCCGGAAAGGTGGGAGTTCTGATCGGCCCCTCCGGCTCGGGGAAAAGCACGCTGCTGCGCTGCATCAACGGGCTGGAAGTATTCAACGGCGGCGAAATTGCGGTGGCCGGCGGACGGCTCGTCGGAGACGCTTCTCACCGCGAACGGCAGCAGCAACTCGCCCAGATTCGCCGCCACGTGGGCATGGTGTTCCAGCAGTTCAATCTGTTTCCGCACAAATCCGTGCTCGGAAACGTCATCGAAGCGCCGCTGCACGTTCTGAAGACGCCGTACGACCAGGCCGCGGCTGAGGCCCGTCAGATTCTCGATCGGGTCGGATTGGGAGACCGGTTGGAGAGCTATCCCTCTCAGCTTTCCGGTGGCCAGCAGCAGCGCGTGGCGATTGCGCGGGCCCTGGCCATGAAACCACAGCTCGTGCTGTTCGACGAGCCGACGAGTGCGTTGGATCCGAAGATGACCGGCGAGGTCCTGGCGGTGATGGCGGACCTCGCGCGTCAGGGCCAGACGATGCTAGTGGTCACCCACGCCATGGAATTCGCACGCCGCGTGGCCAACGAAGTCCACGTGATGTCCGGCGGGGTCATCGTCGAATCGGGGCCTCCCGCGCAGGTTTTTGGCTCGCCCCAGCACGCCGAAACGCGGGAACTGCTGCAACAAGACGGCGAGCGGGGGGCATAAGCCCGCCGGTGGGGCCGCCTCGCAATTGAGACTGAAAAGCGAGAAGAGAAGAGCGAACTGCGTCGCGACGCGAGGATCAACAATACGCCGCGTTGCAAGCTTGAAGAGCCGCAAATTCGCTATCTTCTATCGTCTCGTCTTTAATGCATCTTCCAACCGTCAGGCAACGTCGCATCTTTGACGACGATGGCGATACCGTCGGCAATCATCGCGCCGTTCGTTTCGGGAGATTGATCCGCGCCGGTGATGTTGTGAATCTGCACGTGAGAGCCGATGCGACAATTCTTGTCGACGATGGCGCCTTCGATCCGCGACCAGTCGCCGATCCCGATTGGCAGCCCTCCCGCGTCGCGGTCGGAAGCCACCTCGCTCGTCGGCTGGAAGAAGTCGGCCCCCATCAGGATGGAATTGCGGATCGTCACATTCCTGCCGATCTGCGATCTCACGCCGATGATGCTGTTTTCGATCATGGTGCCCTCGCCGATCCGGCAACCGTCGGCGATGATCGAGTTCTTGATTTGCGCCCCTTGAAATTGCGACGGGGGCAGAAACCTCAGTCGCGAATAGATCGGCGAGTCGGGCGAGATCAACTCGAACGGCGGGTCAGGCTGCGTCAGTTGGATGTTCGCCTCGTAAAAAGCGCGGATCGTGCCGATGTCTTCCCAGTACCCGTCGTATAGATATGCCTGCACATCGCGCGAGCGGATCGCCGCGGGAAAAATCTCTTTCCCGAAATCGTGGTAATTGGTTTTGTCGAGCAGTTCGATGAGCGTGTCGCGATTGAAGAGATAAATGCCCATGCTGGCCAGACAATCCCGGCCGTGGCTGGGAATGCCGCGCGCATCGATCCACGCCGGGTCGGTGCGCACCAGCGACACCTCGGCGTCGGTCTTGGGCTTTTCGAGAAAACCGACCACGCGTCCCGTATCATCGAGGCGCACGATCCCGAATGACGCGGCCTGGCTTCGGTCGACAGGCAAGGCGGCGATCGTGACCTGGGCCTTGGACTCGACGTGAATCTGGAACATCCGCTCGAAATCCATGCGATACAACTGGTCGCCCGAGAGGATCAGCACGTAGTCGACCCCTCGGCCCTGAATCGAGCGCAGGTTCTGACGCACGGCGTCGGCCGTCCCCTGATACCATTTCTCGCCTTCGTTCGTTTGCTGGGCCGCAAGAATTTCGACGAATCCCCCGCCGAACAGGTCGAACTTGTAGGCCTGATTGATGTGCCGGTTGAGGCTCACCGAGTTGAACTGCGTGAGCACGAAGATGCGGTTGAGTCCGCTATTCAGGCAGTTGGAAATGGGAATGTCGATCAAGCGGTACTTGCCCGCCAGCGGCACGGCCGGTTTCGACCGCGTCTTCGTCAATGGATAGAGCCGCGTCCCCTTGCCGCCGCCGAGCACGAGCGTGATGATGTTTCGCATAGCCTGCTATAGTACACTTTTTAGTCAGGAAATAAACCAACTTGGTTGATCGAGCCTGCGGCTTGCAACGCATTCGAATTCTCTATCTACTGGAGTGATGGCAGATGATCTCGAATTCATGATGGGGAAGTTCGCGGCCCGAGTTCCCGGCGATCGCTGGTATGCCGCGAATCACCTCTGGTTCCAGCCCGCAGGAGACGCATACCGGGTAGGATTTACGGCTTATTCCGTGCGATTGCTGCAAGACGTCTATTTCCTCAGTTGGAGCATCGACCCCGACTCGGCGGTCCGCACCAAGCAGGAAATCGGCGAAGTGGAGAGTTCGAAGGCCGTCTCGAGTCTGTATGCGCCGCACGACGGACATGTGGGCCGTTTTAATGAAAAGCCGCTGAATGATCCGTCCGTCATCAATACCGACAACTACGAAGAGGGCTGGCTGTACGAGTTTTCCACCGCCGCCGCGCTGCTCACGACCCAGCAATACGTCGATCTGCTCGCAGCCGGGTGGGAAAAAACGCAGCAGGTGATCAAAGGACAAATGAATGAGTAAGCATTATGGCGGGTAAAAAAGTCACAGTCGTCATCGCGCAGTCGCCCGGCAAGAACCCGGCCAAGCGGCATCTCGAAGAGAGCATCGCCGCGGCCCTGCTGCTCGAACCCGAGGTTGAAGTCTCGCTGGTGCCGCACTTGAATGATCTCACTCCCGACCACTCCGGAATGCTCTTCCTGAAATCGGTCCGCGGAGACATGGTGCTGCTGTCGTGGCTATTTCCTCGCGCGGCACGCTGGATCCTCGACCGCAATTCGGTCAAAGGCCACGCAGGAGTCTCACTGATCAAGTCCTCTGCCGAAGACGACGAGGAAGTCGACGAGGAAGATGCGGAACCGCAATCGGACACCGAAGCCGCCCGGCGCCCCAATGCGGTGGGCGCGTGGGACGTCCCGAATCGCCGCATCTACTGCGTCGACCTGCGTGACAATGCCGCCCCCGATGTCTATCTCGACGAAATTCGTCGGATCGCCCGCGAGAGCTCGGTGCAGACGGTCGACCTCATGGGGTGGATCAAGGGCAACCCCGCTCCGCAGCAACTCGAGCGGTATTTGAATCCGGCGGGTGGCGCATCGGGCCCGGGGACCGCGCCGGCGGCCGGTCTCGCGATGAATGCTCCTCTCATGGTGGCGGACGAACCGGCGCGGCGGCGCTGGTATCCGGTGATCGACTACAGCCGCTGCACGAATTGTATGGAGTGCATCGACTTCTGCCTGTTCGGGGTTTATGGCGTCGACGCGGCCGAGCGAATCCTCGTCGAGCAGCAGGACAACTGCAAAAAAGGCTGCCCGGCCTGCAGCCGCGTCTGCCCGGAAAACGCCATCATTTTTCCGGAGCACAAAACGGCGGCCATCGCCGGCTCGGAAATCGGGTCGGTTGCCGGATTCAAGATCGACCTGTCGAAGCTGTTCGGCGCCCCGACGGCGATCGAACAGGCCGTGCTCGAGCGCGACCACGAATTGGTGGCCGACGGCCGCGACGCCGTCGGCATGTCGGTCGGGGTCCCCAAACGCCGCTCGAATCAGCCGCAATCGCGCGATGCTCTCGACGACCTGATGGACGGACTGGATGACCTCGACTTGTAGCCCTATTTTCCGCCGCGGAAGATTTTGCTCGACCCGGACCCGGTAGACTTGGGCTTGAGCGTCTTGTCGCCGGAATAGGCGCCGCTGGTCTGACCGCTGCTCTGGCGCTTGGAGCCGCTCGATTCGCCGACCGCAGCGCTGTGTGAGCCTGACTTCAGGTTGTAAGGCACATCGCCTCCAGGAACAAACAGCCGTCGCTGCGACTTGTACCCGATGTAGGTCAGGAAATCGCTCAAACTGATGACGCGCACGCCGCGTTCGCGAGCCGCTTCTTCGAGATCTTTGCGGTACCCGTTGATTTTGAGGATCGCCGCGATTTCGTCCGGGTCGGCGGTGTCGGAAACTTCGGGGATCTTGCCGATCACGAGGAACTTGGTGTGCTCGGTGACTTTCGGCTTGTCTTCAACTTTGCCGTTGACCGTCAGCACGCCCTTGGGGCTGACGTCGTTGTCGATCACGCCGCCCGCCGTCGAGACGAACTCTTTCAGGAGGTCGCGGTCGTCCTTTCCGTCACCGTCCAGATCGACGATGCCGACGAACGAAAACGCCTCATCGTGTCCCGCGCTCCAGAGAGGCGAATAAATCGGGTCTCCCTTCATGATCGGGCTGTAAATGTCTTCCGTCAGGATGCGGGCTTCCGACAAATGCGGCTCCATGACCCGCGTGACTTCGATCGAAGCCTTGATATCTTCGCCGCCGACCGTTCCCTTCACCGTGCCGCGACCGACTCCGCTATGCTGCTTCCTGTAGACGCTGAAGGTGGTCCTGGGCTTGAGCCCCTCGGCTTCGCCGATGTCGATCCACACCTTCTTGCCGAGCGTGTCGACGAACCGAATCTGGCCGCTGGGAACCTCGAAGCTGGGGCGGGTTTTCTCATCGAGCTCGTTGGCCAGCTTCTTGTTGATCGCCACCAGGCCGCCGATGCGCTTGTCGAGGTCTGCGATCCGCTTATCGGTCGCGTCTTTCAGCTCATCGAATTGCGTCCGCAGATCGGAGTATTCCTTCTTGTACTCGGCAATGTCGGCGTCCTTTTTGGCGATTTCTTCCTGATGGATCTTGTCGCCGTCCGACTTGCCCTTGTCCGCGTCGCCGCGGGCTTTCTTTTCGGTGTCGAGCGCTTTATTGATCTCACTCAATTTTTGTTCGAATTGGGCGATCTCGACCGCCAGTTGTTCCTGGAGTTTGTCGCGAGCCAGAGTCGCCTCGCGCATCTTCGTGTTCAGGCTGATGAGCGTCCCCTTCAAGGTCGGGTCGACCACCCCGCCCCCGTAATCGGCCTTCAGCTTGTTGATGTCGCCCAGCATCGTGTTGGGATTGCTGGCATCGGCCCCGACGTCTTCGAACTGTGTTCCCAGCGCGTCCTTCAGCTTTTTCACGTCTTCATCCTTGGCGCGGGCCGTTTTTTCGGCGGTTTCGAACTTCTGCTTGGCGTCGTCGCGTTCTTTTCGCAGGTCGCTGATGCTGCCCGCTCCCTTGTACGCCAGCAACCAACCCACGCCGCACGCGATGCTGATGAGCACAAAGATAATGAGCGCGACGTGAACGCCGGTCGGTTTGGACGAAGCTGCCATCGAACGATTCTCCGGGACGCGAAGGGGCCTTGGCGAAGTCAGGCGGACGAGTGCTTAGAAATCAATTGTCGTGGCCGGGTAGGGCAATGTCAAGATTTTCCCAGGATACCGGCGAATGCCGTCAAAGTTCGACGCTCGAAGCCCGGTATCAGTTCCCGGCAATGCGCAAAAATCGTCGAAACCGTTACAATGACCGGTCCTGGAGGTCGCCGAACTCGCCGGGAGTTCCGGAAAACAACGGCGCCTGTCAGACTTCCGACCCTTTATCGGCCGCCAACCCCCACAAATCGCCCGTATGCCTGAAACGCTGTACCTGATCGACGTTTTCTCACTCGTATTTCAGGTATTTCATGCGATTCCCGAAATGACGAGCCCGCGCGGCCTGCCCACCAATGCCGTCTTCGGTTTCACGCGCGACATCCTCAATATTCTGCGGCAGAAGCAGCCCACCCACCTGATTTGCGCGACCGACCCCAGCGGACCAGGCGAGCGCGAGCGGCTGTACCCCCAGTATAAGGCCAACCGCAGCGCCACTCCCGAAGAATTGCGACCCCAGTTTCCCATGATCGGGCAGACGATCGAAGCCTTCGGCATCCCCAAGCTCGAAGTTTCCGGCTGGGAGGCCGACGACGTCATCGCCAGCGTCGTGGCCCAGGCCGCACAGCGCGACATGGACGTCTTCATCGTCACCAACGACAAAGACGCCCGGCAGCTCATCACACCGCGGGTGAAGATCTACCACGTCCGCAAAGACCTGCTGCTGGGAGAAGCCGAGTTGCTCGCCGATTGGGGAATTCGCCCCGACCAGGTCGTCGATTTCCAATCGCTGGTGGGAGACAGCGTCGACAACGTCCCCGGAGTGCCACTCATCGGTCCGAAAAAGGCCACCGCGCTCCTGGCGCAATTCGGCACTCTGGAAGGCGTGCTGACCCACGCCGACGAAGCCCCGGGCGCCAAGCTTCGCGAAAACCTCAAGACTTATGCCGAGCAGGCGCGGCTCAGCCGTCAACTCGTCGAATTGCGCCGCGATCTGCCCCTCACGGTCGATTGGGACGCGGCCCGCGTGGGGCGTTGGGACGCAGTCCGTTTGCAGGAACTGTTCCGCGAATATGGTTTCCAGCGCTTCGGCAGCGAAGTCCGTGCCCTCAGCGATGGTGACGCAGCAGACCCATCTCCACCTGGCGCTGCACCGGCGCGCGAAAAGCCCGCCGCGCCCGCCGCCAGAAACCTGTTCACCGACCAGGAAGCCCGCCAAGATAACCCGCGAGACCTTGCCGCTTCGCGCGTTCCCGAAGCAGACGCCTCCACGGTCGTCGAGCCCTCCCCGCAGCCTCCCGCGAACGCGACAAAACGTCCCCTCGCGTTTGAAATCGTCGATACGCCCGAGAAACTCGCAGGGCTTGTCGCGCAGCTCCAGCAGCGCCGCCAGTTCTGTCTCGATCTGGAAACGACTGCGATCGACCCGCTCCGTGCCGATATCGTCGGCTGGGCCATCAGTTGGCAGCCCAATGCCGGGTACTACATTCCCGTGCGCGGCCCGGCAGGGCAAACGGTGCTCGCCCCGGAATCGGTTGTCGCCGCGCTTCGCCCGATTCTCGAACACCCCGACGTCGCCGTTGCCAATCAGCACATCAAATACGACATGCTCGTCCTGAGGCGCGCGGGTATCAACTTGCGCGGGATTGGCGTCGATCCCATGATTGCCAGCTATCTGCTGGAAGCTGGCGCCCGCAGCTACAGCCTCGACGAGCTGGCCCGCCGCCATTTCGGACACGAGATGATTCCGATTGTCGACCTGATCGGCAAAGGGCTGTTCCAGAAACGCATGGATGAAGTCGATATTCCCGTCGTCGCTCAATATGCCGTCGAAGACGCGGAAGTCGCCTGGGAATTGGCGTCGCTGCTTGAACCTCAACTTCGCGAACAGGGACTGTGGGACCTGTACTGGAACCTCGAACGCCCGCTCATCGAAGTGCTGGCCGAAATGCAGGCCAACGGCATCCGCGTGAATGCCGGCCTGCTCCGCGAGCAAAGCGCCGGCGTCGCCCGGCGGCTCGATCAGATCAAAGTCGAGATTTACAAGCTGGCTGGCCGCGAATTCAACATCGATTCCACCAAGCAATTGCAGCAGGTGCTGTTCGCCGAGCTGAAACTGCCCGTCATCAAGAAGACCAAGACCGGATCCAGCACCGACCAGGAAGTGCTCGAGCAACTCGCCTTGCAGCATCCGTTGCCTTCGCAGCTCCTCACGCATCGTGTGCTGACGAAGCTCAAGGGGACGTATCTCGACGCGCTGCCGGAAATGATCAATCCCGACACGGGCAAGATCCACACGTCGTTCAATCAGGTGGTGGCGGCGACCGGCCGCCTCAGCTCCAGCGAGCCCAATCTCCAGAACATCCCGATCCGCACCGAAGAAGGGCAGCGTGTGCGGCAGGCGTTCGTCCCCTCGATCGAGGGCTGGCAGCTTCTGTGTGCCGACTATTCGCAGATCGAGTTGCGGATGCTGGCCCATTTCAGCGCCGATCCGGCGATGTGCGCCGCGTTCGCCGCGGGGGGCGACATTCACACCGCCGTGGCCGCCGAAATCTTCACCGTCGCCCCAGAAGCGGTCGACAGCGAAATGCGGCGCGTCGCCAAGGCGGTCAATTTCGGTGTGATCTACGGCCAGAGCCCGTTCGGATTGGCCGCGGCCCTGGGGATCAGTCAGGGTGACGCCGCCAAATTCATCGACGGCTATTTCGTCCGCTACGCCGGCATCGACCGGTATCTGGAAACGCTTCTTAAGGAATGCGCCCAGACAGGATTCGCGACGACGATGCTCGGCCGCCGCCGGGCCATTCAGGGGATCCGCCCGCAGGCGCAGCCCAATCGCCAGCGCAACATGCCTGAGCGCACCGCGATCAATACGGTGATTCAAGGCTCGGCGGCAGACCTCATCAAGCAGGCCATGCTCAATGTGTTCCACAGGCTGCGCGACGAACGCCATCCCGGCAAGATGCTGCTGCAGATTCACGACGAGCTGGTCTTCGAGGCGCCGGCCGATCGCATCGCCGATCTGGCGGCCCTCGTTCGCACCGAAATGGAACAAGCCCTGAAATTGACCGTGCCACTGCGCGTGGATGTCTCGGCAGGCCCCAACTGGCTTGAAACCGCGCCGCTGGAATGAGATAAAGTTTGCTCGTTTCCGATCCCGATTCTTCCTGTTCTGGTCCATCGCATGCCCAACATTCAATACACGATCCGCCGCAAGGTCTTTACGTTCCTCACGTCGAAGTTCCATATTCACGACGCCAACGGCAAGCTCCTCGGGTTTTCGGAGCAGAAGGCGTTCAAGCTGAAGGAAGACATTCGCATCTACTCGGACGAAGCGAAAACCGACGAGCGGGTCATGATCAAGGCCCGCCAGATTATCGACTTTGGCGCCGCCTACGACGTCTTCGACGCCCAGACGAAGGAAAAAGTCGGGGCCCTCAAACGCAAGGGAATGGCTTCCATCGTCCGCGATTCGTGGGTCGTCATGGATCCCGATGATCAGGAAATCGGCAAGATCCAGGAAGACAGCGTGGCCATGGCGCTCGTCCGCCGTTTCGTTCCGTTCTGCAATCTCATTCCCCAGTCGTATCACCTGACTAATTCCGAGCAGGAACAATTCGCCGAATTCCGGCAGCATTTCAATCCCTTCGTGCAACGGCTGACTGTCACCGTTTATGAAGGCTGCCCTGTGAGCAAACTGCTCGTTCTCGCGGCCGGCGTGTTACTGGTGGCGATCGAGGGACGTCAGCAGTGACGGACGAATTGCCGCCCATCACCGGCGGTTGGGCGACGCGCGACTTTCACCTGGCCGGCACGACGCTGCGCATTACGCTTCCCGCTCAGCCCGACGCCTTTCTCGACGACCCCGCCGTCCTGGCGGCCAATCGTCGCGACGACTACATGCCCTATTGGAGCTACCTCTGGCCCACGTCGCTCGAGACGGCAGCGGCTGTCCTCAAGCACAACTGGCGCCCCGGCACGACGGCCCTCGAAATCGGTGCGGGGATCGCCCTCACCGGCCAGGCGGCCCTCGCCCACGGACTGCGAGTTTCGTTCAGCGATTACGACCCGCAGGCCATCAACCTGGCCCTGTTCAACGCCCGGCAGAACGGCACCGAGGCGCAGGCCGAAGGCTTGCTGATCGACTGGCGCGAGCCGATCGACCGGCAGTTCCCCGTGATCTTCGGCTGCGACGTGATCTACGAGAAGCAGAACCACCGCCCGATCCTGGGACTGCTGGAGAAGATGCTGGCCCGCGATGGAGAGGCCTGGATCTCCGACCCCGGCCGCCATCAGGCCGACGCGTTCCTGGATTTGCTCGCCAACTCTCCTTTCCATACCCGGCACCGCAAACTGGTCCGTGAACCTTACCCCGGCCGACCCGCCGGCGCTACGAATTTGTGGATCCTCTCCTGGAAACCATAACACGGTTGCGGCCGCTACGCCCGCCCCGCACAATAGGAACTCCCGATTCCTGAACGATTCCGAACATCCCGCGCCGGTTCATGCTCGCCAAGCTCTTTACCTATTCGTTGTTCGGAATCCAGGCCGTCCCCGTCGAGGTCGAAGTCGATATTTCGCCAGGCGCGATGCCCAAGACGATCGTCGTGGGACTGGCAGAAGGGGCCGTCAAAGAGAGCATTCACCGCATCGAACGGGCCCTCGTCAACAGCGGCTATCATCGCCCCGTCGATCGCGTCGTCATCAATCTGTCGCCGGCGAGCCTTCGATTCGGAAACAATCCTTGTCGGCCGAAATCGGGTAGATTTCGACGCTGGTAAGGATGCTCTTTCCGTTGTTCAAGGTTGCCTTTGTCTTGACGTGTCGGAATCGGCACACAATCCGATCAACGACACCCCGGAGGGCTTCAGACTTCACCCGGTCGCCGCCTTGCCGGCCGATCGTGGCGACGGCCGTCTTTAGCGATGTTTGGCGCGCTGCCAGTTCCGCCCGGAGGTTGTCGTGGGGCTGCCGCCAGTCCACAAGCTGGGATTCGAGGCTGTCGAGTTCGGCTTGCAGGGGTTCCATCCGGGCGACCGCCCTTTGCCGTAACTTCTCTGGCAGCCCCCGGAAGTCGTCAAGCATCTTGTCGAGGTCTGCCTGCCTCCGGGCAATGTCTTTCTCCAGTTTCGGCCGGACGCGCTCGAAAATGATGCTGTAGATTTCGATGAATGACCGGCCCTGCTTCAGAAGTTTCGTCGCCTCCCCGTCGCCGTGTTCGTCAATGAACGACAGAATATCGCAGGCGACGCCGGCAAAGGCCCCTTGCGTGCCGGTCACGGTTTCGAGGATCGGCCGGATCGCTTCCACGTCGCCGCCCTGGCTCGCCTTCAAAAGCTTGCCGATCTTCGGCGCTTGCTTTGCGAGGTAATCGGCGACGATCTTTTCAATCACGTCATGTTTGACCCGGTGACAATGGCAGCCCGTGGGATTCCGGGGACCGTATTTGTTGTACGTGCCGCAGAAATACGACGGCCAGAGACGATCATTCGATAGTCCGCGGGTGGCGTGCATCGGCTTCATACAGTGACCGCAAACCAGGAACGGCCGCAACCAGAGTTCGGCCGTGTGCGGGGCGCGCCGCGGTCGAGTATGCTTCGTACTTGATTCCGACAGTTTCCGTTGCGTGGTTTCCCATGTCTTGCTGTCGATGATCGGCGCAAACTCCGGTTTGTCCGGTCGGATTTGATCCGCAATCTTCCGGCGCTTGCCCCGTCGAGGCTCGTTGACCGCCCGCACCTGCCCATCAACGTATTCAGCGAAGCTTGCCCCCGCCCGCTTGTTCCACGTTGGCAGCCCGATGTAAACCGGGTTCCGCAACAGGGCTTGAATCGTGTGTTTGTACCACGCCTCCCCGAATACCGGGCTGATCTTCAATTCGTTCAGCCGATCGGCAATCTGACGGGGTGACAGGTCTTCCGCCACATACCACCCGAATATCTGCTTCGCCACCTTGATGCGATCAGTTTCGATTGACGGCCGGAGGCGAAGCGTATCGGTCGTATCCTTCGCCGGGGTGACGTTTTTCCCCTTGAATCGTTCCCGCCGCCCATCCGGGTAGACTTTCAAGCGGTCGAGGTGAGCGACGTACACCGTTCGCCATTTCTCTCGACCATCGGGACCGAAGCAGGCCACGTCAGTCCCAAACGGAGCATACCCGCCCTGGTACTCGCCCCGTCCTGCGTAGCCCACCTTGCCGGTGACGGACCGGTGCGCCTTTTGCCGTTGCTCATCCCGCGATGTCAGGGCCGCGACAACCCCGGTGATGACCGTTCCCGTGTCATCGGCCGATAGCTCCCGGCCGGTTGAATCCAGAAGCCGGCAACGGTGCTTGCGAAGCTTGCCGATGAATGCGCCCCACTCGAAAGCATCCTTCGTACCAAAACGATCTTGCTGATCCACGATGATCGTCTTGACCCGGCCGGCTTCCACGTCGGACAGGAGGCGTTGAAAGGCTTTTCGTTTCTCTGCCCGATGCCGGGGATTCTTCCCCTCACTGTCTTCGTACCACAGGTCAACGACCAGGCCCAACATTTCGGCGCATCCGGTGATGCTCCGGCGCTGGCGGGTCGTGTCCTGCTGATCGGATGAAACTCTGATGTAGGCTGCCGTCGTCATGCTGAATACCTCCACCTCAAGTCTACCACCACCTCGACCGCCCGGAAGCCGGTTTCATCGGAAAACAAAACGCCAGCTTGCGCCAAGTTGCCGTGACGGCGCGACTATCCGTCACAAATCATCCCAGTCCAAGTTTGGGCAATGGGAAATTCAAGCGCCGCCCCTCGACAGCGCTCCGCGGAGTGCGATGCTGGAAATAAATCCCTAACTCCGAAAGGCCAACATGGAAACCGACGAAATCCTGATGCTTCGTGTGATTGACAACGATGACCGCGCCGCCATGTCGGAACTGATCCGGCGACATCAGGTGTGGATGCCGCGGTATCTCGGCACGGCGACCGATGCGCCGGAATACTGGGCTGTGAAGGTCTGGGCGCGGGTGTGGGAGTGCCGGAACACGTTCCGGGGACCGCGAAACTTTGAAAGTTCGCTGGTGAACTTTACGTTGAACTTCGTCGGCACCTTGCGCCACGCGACGCTGATTGCCGGGGCATAGCTCGGCAGGGCATGGTGAGGCGAGGCAGCCAATGGCTGACGACAAACGGCCGCGGGAATCTCCCGCGGCCGTTTTCGTTTCCGCCTTGGTCTACCATCCCCGATCCGCCCATTCGTCGCCGTATTCCAGATAGGAAAACTCACAACGCAAGTGCGATCGGAGTTCCACCGGCACCCGGTCGATTACGCCGTGCGCTTTCTTGGATGTAACCGCACAAAAGATCGGTGTTCTGTCCCGTGCGATGAGGTGCCGAATGGCGAATTCGCAGAGGTGCGGCGCGATGCCCTTTTCCCGGTGCGCCTTGGCGACATAGATCAATTCGAGAGTCGATTGCGTTTCGCCGTCGCCGTCGTCACCGCATCGGGTCGAGTTAAAGGCGACACCCCCGGCCGTGCGTCCATCAACCTCGACCGCATGAAAGCCGTCACATTTGCCAAGCCACATTGGACCGAAAATCAGGGGCAGTTCGCCGTCTGGATTATCTTTTCGGAACAGGTCTACAATCTCCGAGTGACTGCTAGGCCGGGTCTTCATTTCATTCGTTCCTGTTTTCGCTATCGGCCGGGCAAAATTTGACATTCGTTCGCAATCATGGTTCAATCCGATCCTTGCGGTTCCCAATCCTTGTCAATCGGTCGATTCTCGTTCGGACATAAATCATGCCTTTTCCTCCTGTTGGGCTAGAAGCGTATTTTGCTGAAATTCACGGAATCGAAGACGAATGGTACAGCCGATATTCCGGCAACGGGCGGATCATTGGCACCTCTCTTTGGAACGGACGGCTACGCGAACTTGCCGAGATCGACAATCGTCACGGCGTCCGAACAAATGATCCTCGCGTTTATTCAATCCAGTCCTACAAAAGGGAACTGGATGGAATCGAAGCAGAATGGGCAATGCTGAAGCAGGTGAAGGGTTGGCCAATGCCCGGTTCCAACGTGGCGGAGTCGCCGGAATTCTGGAAAGCCGAATGCCGCTTTTCGGCGAAACTTGATGATTGCAGAGCGCGGCATTTCCCTGGTCTGGACAGCTTGCACGATGAAACCGCCGACACGATTCCAAAGCTATGGGCACACATTACGCAGCACCTAATTGTCGTTGCCGAGTTTCTCTCCAACAATTCTGGTCAGTCGCAACTGCCGGGGCAAGAAGTTCGGCAGGTTTATTCCAGAATGCACAGACTCAACATTTCCTCCGTGCCGAATCCACCTTACCCGACGTTCACGGAATCTGAAGCGATCGACGAACTGTACCGAATTGCGAACATCCTCGAACAGAAAGATGCAGAGCAGTCAGCTTCGTTCTTTGATTCACGATCGGCCGGGCGTAGTGTGCGCCGACCCCGTAGCGGCGTTGAAGGCGAATTAGAATTTGACGCATTCATCAGTTATCGACGTGTAATGCCGGATCAAGAGTTTGCTCGTAAGTTGGTCCGGGATTTGGAGGATGCCGGGTTCAAAGTGGCAATTGATGAATGCAATTTCCAGCCAAACGCGATGTTCTTGGATGAATTAGAGCGCTGCATCAAGAACAGCCGGTTCACGCTGGCCGTCGTTTCGCCGCGCTACTTTCAAAGCGGAAATTGTGAGCAGGAGGCGAAAATTCGCAAGGTCATAGACATGGCCGAACAGACGCTCCGATTGATTCCCTTGATAATCGAGCCTGCCACAATGCCAACATGGATGTACGGAATCACCGGAATCAACTTCTCCGACGCCGATTCCCTTGTAAATCCGTTGGACAAACTGAAGAAAGTGTTGACGCTGACGGCCCCGATTCCCGCGTGAATCAGTTTTCGGATTCGTCGTCTTCGCCGCCGTCATCGTCATCGTCGTAAATGTCCCGTCGATGCCGGAGACAGTCCGCGTCCGGCCGATCCTCGGGCTTGTCAGGTACAGAAATCGGAATACCCTCAAGTTCCCTGTACGCCGTTCCGCGCAATTCAGGGTCAATCGAAACACGCAGGGTTTCGGGGTGGATGACAAGCAAGCCTAAATCGAAAAGCGTGTGAACGTCCGAACGCAAGAGAAGCCCATTGTTGACGACGTTTGACCGCGGGCCGGAATGCGGTTTGATGTGCGCTGCCTCCAATGCCGGAATAGCGTCGCATCCGGTGACGGCGCACTTTCCGTTGTACGCTTCGATCAAGGCATCGCGGAATGCCGGTTGTCCCTGTCTGGCGATGATAAGCCGAGCGACACGGTAAATTTCGTCTTGCTCGTCATCGACGGGCTCTGTCTCAACTGGTCCCTCCCCGTCGTCGCCCCCTCCCCCGTCGTCGTCGTCGTCGTCGCCCGAATCATACTTCACCTCGACCGATGATTCATCGCCAAGTAGCTCGTTGACATACGCCTGTAGGTACTCGGCATCAGGATCATCGGGGATCAACTCGCGGATTTCATCGCAGAATGCGCGCGTCTTTTCGTCGATGACGTTCGGGCGGTGGAATTCATCCGCAAGCCGGCGCAACGTCGCCATGTACGGCAAATGGGAAATGTCTTTGAACGTCACGAACCGGGCGCACTGCTCTTTGAATTCATCGAAATCAGCACCCTCCAAGCGTTGCGGAGGGTTGAGGATGTAACCCGGTCCCTCCGCAATGAAGTTTTCTCCTTCCGGTTCGGTGCTGTCGATGACAAACGAATCCCAAAGGTAGTAGCGTCGCGGATTCTTGCCGATTCCCATTATCAAAAAGACGTTGCTTCCAACGTGACGTTCCACGAATTTTTGCGAAGTGAAGATGCTGGGCCGGTCGTCAACGAAGGGGTCATACTGTTCGCTGTCAGGAAGGGGCAACCTGCCCATTTTTTCATAGTTGTGGTACTGCATACAAAATGGTGGCATCGGCCCGGACCTTTCACGTTCGGTTTCCCTGCTCATGGAATCATTCAAGGATTCTACCGAAAACGGAATCGCCTCTCCACCGGCACACGCCGGTACGGCGTCGTGACCTGAAAGCGCCTCGCACCTTGCGATGGCGACTGCCTGATGCCGGAAGGCATCCGACCGTCGCCTGGTTCGAGAGGCTGGCAACGGTCAATCGAATGCACGTATGATCGTGTTGCGGGGACTTTAATGTCACTTCCGAACAATCTGCTTCGCCATGAGTCGAATAGGACAGCAATGTCACCGGACCTTTTTGCTTGCAGCGTCTACCCAGCTTGGAGCAAAGCACTTCGCGCGGCGCGCGATGCCCGTTCGCGTGTCCTGATCTTCTTTCCGTACCTCAAGGGACAGTTGGCGCTGCGGCTTTTGAATCTTGTGCCACCCGATCGGTGCGAAATTTATACGGTCTGTTCGATCGACAATTTCGCGTCGGGTGCATCCTGCGTGCAGACGTATCGCAAGCTGATCGAGAGCAAATACAAGATTTTTCACATTGAGGGGCTACACGCCAAGGTCGTTTTGGTGCGGGGTGAATATGCAACACTCGGAAGCCAGAATCTGACACCGGCCGGAACGCGCAATTTGGAAGTGTCGATCGGGTTGTCATCGCCGGAAGATGTCAAGGCGCTGGAGTCGGGAATCGAGACATGGTGCCGGCTTGGACGCCGCATTGATCTTGATGAGATTCGAGACATCGAAGAGCACCTTGCGCCGGTTGAAAGAAAGTTGCAGCACCTGCGCGCGGCAATCGAATCCGCGGAAGAATCGGTGACGGCCGCGCGGGAGCAGCGAATCCGTGATGAGCAGAACCGGCGACAGGCGATACGCGAATGCACTAAAAAGATTGCGTCGATCATCCCGGATGGGCGTGTCCCTCAAATTACCGCCGAAGAATTCATCAGCGTATCCGCCTTCAAGAAAGTAAAGTACGGCGGAATGGTCCGCGCGGAGTGGCTTGCACGGCATGTCGTTGGTCCCGAAACCGACTTGCGACTTGATCCGTGGAACGGAAGAGGAAACAAGTTTCTGGTCGGCAGGGCGATACAGAGATGTGCGATGATCGCAAAGCATTTCGCTGAAGACCCCGGAGATGACTTAAAGCAACATTTTGACAGCGTGAAAGTATGGCTTCGTGACGCTGTCCGGGAAGAGGTAGCACGGCATGACGACCAGAAGTACCAGGGGTTTTATTCCAAAGATGAAGGATGGATTTGGTTAGGGATGTACGGCATTAGCGTGGGTGCGTTCGTCAATGAGTTTTTGAAGAGAACAAACCTTGAAGCCACGCTCTGCAAGTCCACGTCGCGATGAAGGCAAAATCTCAGGCGAACCACCTCGACCGGTCGAGGTCGAGGCCCGGCCCTGGTGGAGGCCCGGCCGCGGGCCGATTACCTCGACACCTCGATACGGGCGGGTCGAGGTTCGATTCACTGATTCGAGATTCTTGCGGGTGCCGCGTCAGCAGGCCCCTTCCCAGAAATTTTTCCGTCGAAAGGGCTCGGCAAAGATGGTCGGTTGCCGGGCTGGCTCACTACTTCGGGATTGACCCCGCCGGGGTGGCGACGATCAACGATGCTCCGATCATTCGCCGGCTGCCTTCATGCGTTGCTGTCGCCTGGTCGAGGTCGAGGCCCGCGGTCGCCCGATGCCGAGCGTAACGAATGCGCCGCCTTGCGAATGACCACGATTCTAAAGAATCGTGGTTGACCATGATCGTAAGCCGGTGTAGGGTTGATAGGTGACGCTGATTTCACAACGAAAGAGAACTCGCCATGTTTGCCCGCAAGATCAAGGTTCCCTGCTTCGGATACATCCGGGTGTCATCACCAGGCCAGACGAAAGGCCACGGTCCCGAACGTCAACGCGAGTTGATTCAGGAGTACGCCGATCGTAACGGATTCGAGGTCGTGGCCTACTACGAAGACGCCTACACCGGAACGGAAGGGGACCGGCCGCAATTCATGGAAATGCTCGGCATGATGATGGCGAACGGCACGAAGACCGTCATTGTCGAATCCCTCGACCGGTTCGCGCGTGACATGCTGGTGCAATGCACGTTGCTCGCCAAGCTTGCGGCCGAAGGGCTGACACTGATCGCAGCGAACACCGGCGACAACGTGACGGCGGCGCTCAACGATGATCCGATGCGCAAGGCCATGATTCAGATTCAAGGCGTGTTCGCCGAACTGGATAAGTCCCTACTTGTCCGCAAGCTTCGCAAGGCCCGTGACGCGAAGCGTAAGAGGCATGGGCGATGCGAGGGAGTGAAGCCCTACGGTTTCCTCCCCGACGAACGGGAGACGGCAGAACGCATCCTGAAGCTTCGTCGCAAGCAGGTCAAAGGCGAACGCCTGTCCTACGCTGCGATCGCTGCCCTCTTGAACGATGAGGAAGTCCCCACCCGCCACGGGGGACCGTGGCACGCAAGCGCCGTCCAGAATGTCGCCAAGCGCCCGTTGCCGGCCCCGGTCGAGTAGGCCCGGCCCTCGACCAGGGCGACCACCTCGACCGCGGCTGGCGAGCCCCTCGACCACCAGGCGACCAGGTGCCGGCCGGCTCGCCCCTTGCCAAATCACCTGCTCGAAGTGCGCTAACCGCGCTTACAGCGAATTCGCTTCGGACACTGTGCAGGGTGTGCAGGGGTTTGAGTTAGCAAAATCGCAGGGTGTGCAGGGTTGAAACCCTTGTTTTCTCGGGGTGTGCAGGGTGCGCTGGGTTCCCCTCTATGATTGTGCATAGGAAAAATTTCAGCAGGAGTGAGAAATATATATAGAGGAAGTTCCTCGAAATGCCCTGTGCATCCCTCCGCACCCTGCACAGCGCTTGCGCCGCAACGACTTGCGCGAGTTAGCGAATTCTGGGCTACCCTGTGCACCCTGCACACCTGCCAGCACCTTGACGCTGCCTGCCAGCACCTCGACGCCTGACGCCTGATGCTCGGGTCGTAGCGGGTCGGTGCCGACGATCTGTGGAAATCTCCCTCAACCTGGTCGGATGTCCGGGGTGTGCGGCGTCGGCGCTCGTCCTACCTGTGGGACAGTCGCCCGAAAAAAGTCGTCCTATTGTCGGATTTACAGGACAAACGCCGTTGCCGGTCGTCCTAGTTGATGAACGAGCTATGAAAGCATCCAAGCATTTGGCCTTTGGGCACAAAGTATTTGTAGAGGGGAAGAAGCAGTACCTGCTCGCCCGCAAGACAGCAAAGGCCGAACAGAAGCCGCCCGCCGCCCTGCCGTACCTTGTCGCGTCATTCTACGCCGGCCCCGATGACCGCGGCTGCCCCCACGCCCTTGACGAGTTGCAGCGCTGGTTTTCTTTGCTGGCCTTTGAGATCGCAGAGCGCGTCACTAAGAGCCCCACGGAACGCCTCGATCTTATAGCCGAGATGCTCGTTGATTTGGGCCGCACCCTGGTTGCGTGCCGCAAAAAGAAAAGGCCAGCCGACAGGTTGGAGGCTCATCTGCGATGCGAGTTAGGCTACTCGCCGCAGCATTTGGCCGAAGCCGAGCCCTTCGTCATCCGTGACAGTCACCACGGGGAAGATCGTCAGGAGTTGTGCTGCCGGCAATCGGTGCGTGACCCATTCTGCAACCGCCCTCCGCGCGACCTGCGTGAAGGTCGAGGGCTGTGGCGCAAGCCGCGGGCGAAAAAAATGCAAACGACACCCGATGAACGCGAACGTGAACGCGAGCGTAATTGCGAGCGTGAGCGTGGCCGGATGAAATCCGGTTGGTACGAGCGCTACATAAAGACAGCCGAAGCCGCGCTAAGACTGACATTAACGCCGAGTGAACGCGAGATCGTGCTGCTAGCGGCGTCCGGCAATTCGCCGGAAGAAATCTGCCGGATGCTGAAGTACCCGCCCGACTACGTTCAGACGATCGTGAGAAGCCTTGAAGCGTGGACACAATAAGAGGTGACGGTCGCCGTTACCTGCGTCGCCCGGCTCATGCCGGTTGAGTGACTGACTGACGCACAAGAAATAACAGCCTCCCGGCTGTCGCCGGCCCGCAGATTCAGGGGTGTCTCTGCGAGGCCGGCTCTTCCCATTCTCAATGACACCCCGGACCACCCCAATGATGACACCCCACACGGAACCTGCGCGCCCCGAGCACGCCCGGACGCTGGACGACGCCGCGAGAAATGCAGGCGGCGCAGAACTGGCCGACAAGGCTGGCTTCCAATTTGAAACCGCATTGTTGGCTGCAAAGGCTGCCGCCGAACTCCAAGCTGACATCCTCGAACCTCTGCCGGTCGCCTTGCATCAACGGCTGACGGT
This sequence comes from Planctomycetaceae bacterium, assembly GCA_036501235.1. Lineage (GTDB taxonomy): Bacteria > Planctomycetota > Planctomycetia > Planctomycetales > Planctomycetaceae > JACQFH01. Next base: position 8,292 of record DASYAR010000701.1, on the reverse strand, counting down.
CTTGCGACCAGGCAAACACGGCTGGCTCGTTGCAGAGGTCGCGAAAGAAGATGGCGACCAGGTGCCGGGCTGGCGCGAACACAAGAAAATGTGGACCAGGATTTTCCCGGTCCCGTGCGATCAACGAACAATCGACGAACAAATCAGTGAGTTCGACGATCGTCTACGATTGGTCGTCGCGCAAGGTGCCGACTGTTCCGAGCGCTGGTTTTTGCGGCATGATGACGGCTCGTGGGTCGGGTCGCGCGACACGTCCCTGATGAAAGCGGCGCTCATCACATGGGGTTTCAAAGACCCGGAATCGGTCGTGGGGCTTTGCGTTCGCTTCCCGTGGATACTCGACAACATTCCGTTTGGCCCAGAGTTCCCCGGCGGGCGCATCTGGAATCGCCGGGCGGCGCGATTGCTTCACGAGCCCACCGCCGGTGTCCATCCTCATTGGGATCAGGTGCTAGGCCATATCGGTCGAGGTCTTGACCCGGCGCTCGCGTCCCTCGAATGGGCGCAGCGGCATGGCATTGACGGACGACGGTACTTGACTTTGTGGATTGCCTGTCTTGTTCGATTTCCATTCGAGCCCCTGCCCTTCCTGGGATTGATCGGTGAGCAAAACTCTGGCAAGTCGATTTTCCATGAAATGATTAAGGAATGTTTGTTCGGGCCAGATGAGGCTGTTGCATCCGCCGATCGTGCATTAACGAGTGGGTTCAACAACGAAATCGCGCGGGCCATTGTCTGCTTTGTCGAGGAAGCGGACCTGTCAAGAAATGGAGGCGAAGTCTACAACCGGATCAAGGATTGGGTGACGGCACGGCAGATTCCGATTCGAGCGCTATACCGGGATCAAGTAATGATTCCAAATAAGACTCATTGGGTTCAATGCTCGAATCACCTCAAGCATCTTCCGATCTTCCCTGGGGATTCTCGAATCACTTTGATCTTCGTGCCGGCGCTGATGGATGAGATTCCGAAGAGCGTCTTGCTTGAAAGGCTCCGCGAGGAGGGTCCGGCATTCACGCATACGCTCTTGTCGATCGAGATTCCGCCGCCGACAGGACGCCTCTACATCCCAGTCATCGAAACGTCGATCAAGGCCCAATCCATCAACGAACAAAACCCTGTCGCCCATTTCGTAGCTGACGCCTGCACCCTATCGCCAGAATCAAGCGTCGATAAGGATGATCTATTCAGGGAGTGGCAAGCCTGGTGCGAGGCGAACGACCGCGAGGCCGTCGCGAAAGAATCATTCTCTCGCAAGTTGCTCAACCTCTTTCCCTCGATTACGACCGGGAGGCGTTCGCGTGCTGAAGGGCAGCGAACGTGTTACCACGGCATCGCCTTGAAGAGCACAGAAGAATAATTCCGAGCGCGGTCGATAATCGACCGACTGCGTTCTCCCCCGCCTGGTAATCCGGCGAGATCGGGCGGGAGATATTGCGAGCGTCACACGGGCGGGATTAGGACCGCCCTATTGACTGCTCTCCTGTTGCCGTCGTTTTCCAATTGCGACGGCAACGGTGATACACGGCACCGGGGCATGACCCGAGCTTCCACGGGTGTACTTTCTTGCCCCGGTGCCCATTTCTCTCACACGATCGTGGCCCGCCCTGGTGGCAACTGGCGACGATCGTTTCCTTTCACCTCGCCACCACAGGAGCTTTGTCGTGAGTGCAGCAGTATCAGCGTATGCGGTCGTGAAGAATGGTCTGGGGCTTACACCCGGTTCCAATGGTGGCCCTGGTGGAGGCAACACGTTTTCGTGGATGTTTCTTCTGTTATCCGCATTGGAAACGGCGGACACAGGCCCGGCCGATTGGGAAGTTCCCGGCGACGCTTACGCCACAGTTCTCGCACGTCTGAAAAGTTTCAGCGCTTGCCCGGCCTATCGTGAACTGGCGCAAGTCGTGAACAGCAAGGTCGGACGCTAATGGATTCTCAAACACGATATGCCGTATGGCAGAAACGCTACGGCGCTCTCTCTCGCATCGAATCCATCCACGTTCGTCGCGACGGTGTGCTTGTCGCCGTAGGCCGATCTGGGAACCACTACCCCTTGTCGGAGGACGATTCCGAACTCGCGACGATCCAACGCCGCCTGATCCTCGGAAAAGAATACGAGCTAGCTTCATACAAGCCCCGGCCGGCTCCCGCGCGCGGCAAAGGCTACAGCGTACTTCAGTAACCCGCCGCGGAATGCGGCTCATTCACCCGATTGGAAAATCACCAATGATGCCACCCATTTCAATTCACCCGCGCCATTTCGTGTCTGGGCTCACGGGGAAGTCATTCACTCACGACGGCAGCGCGAAAGACAGAATGCGAGCGCTCGCCGAAATTCAGCAGGAGGCAGACCAAATCGAGGCCGCGGCGCAGGCCCGCGGGCAACGCGAACTCGGCAGGCCCCTCACACCGAAAGAAGTCCTGAACGGATTCCAAACGCCCGAGACCAGGGGACCGCATGAGATTGCCGCAGATAGGCAAGCCGCGGCCGGGTGTCAATTTGACCCCTATGCAGCCCGGCTTGCCGTGATGAAAAGTCAGGGTATCACGTCGAAAGAGGCCGCGGCGCTTGAAGCAAAGAGCGCGGCATTCGTTCCGCAGACTCCCGCACCCGCCGCGCCCGAGACGAGCCCCTACGCCACAGCGATCGCTGCCCTCGAAAGCAAACCGATCGGCGACAAGGCTTCCACCGATCGACAGATTGCAAACCTGCGCCGCGCCGATGAAGCGTGGAAGCAGGACCAGGCCCGCGAAGCAGAGTTGAAGGCCCGAGCCGAGCGACCCGAGTTCATCAATGCCGTAGCCAATTCGGAGGCGAGCTACAGGACCGCGCAGTTATTGCCCAACGTGCCGGAGGCATTCGTAACGGGTGCTGCCGAGCGTATGAAGGCCCTGAAGGCAACCGGCGACGTGGCGAAATACTTCGCCGATACCCGCGCGGCAGAGACTGCCCTGAATGAGCACTTCGATTCGATCAAGGCAGACTTCAATAAGAAGCAAGCCCAGCTTGACGCCGATCGCAAGGCGGCGCTGTCCACGTCGCCGGTCGAGGTTCCCGTGGTCGAGGCCCCGCCGCCGACTGTCATCGAACAGGCGCTCATGGGTGGCTCGCCTGGTGGGGTGACGCAATGAATCCCAACGTCGGCGTAATCAAGAGGGTCAGTGAACACCTCGACTACATGTTTGTCAGTGTTCCATCCCGGAATCGCATGGTCTTCGCGCACGTCAGCCAATTCCCGCCGGGCTCGCAGAGACTCGACCCGTCCATGATCGGTCGCACGATTTCCTATAGCCATATCTCCACGGATATAGCGGGGCGGGATGCGCTCATCGCGTGCCGCCTGGTCGAGAAGGAGGGTGGACATGATTGCGAAGTCAACCCGTAGGGGCTGGCTCATAAGACGACGAAAATAATTTTCCCGAGCCCGCGGCCGATCACTCGACCGCGGGCTTTTCTTTTTGAGACAAGACAATGCAATGTCTCGGCCACGTAACCCGAGCCCACGATACGTATGCCTTCATCGAATGTTTGAACGGGGAAGGGCAGGTGTACCTCCACAAGGAACACGTAGACGATCTTTCGTGGCCCCCCACCTGTCTCCTGCGCTTTGAAGTCGTATCGGTCGAGGTCGCCGGTCGGTGCCAGCGACAGGCCCGCAACGCACGATTTGAAATGGAACAACGATTATGAGTTTTCACACCTGTCCACAATGCCACCGGACACTCCCGCGAACAACGGAGCATTGGGGGACTCACCACCGAAGGGGTTGGGCCGTCTGGTGCCGCCAGTGCTCCCGACGAAAGGCGAAAGAATTCCGGCAATCAGTCCCGGCTCTTCTACGCAGACTCGCCCGCCTGTTGCGGGATCAATGATACGATCAACCTCGACAGCAAGCGCTGTCGAGGTTTTTTTCATGCGCCTAGGCTTTCCGCCGCCGGGCTTCTGTGGCTTTCTTGATGCTCTCTCGCCATCCTTGCGGGATGAAGGCCGTTAGCTCATCGGGACCGTATACGGCGACCAATGTTTCAGCAACGAAGTCTCGCCCCGGCCGAGCTTCCGAAAGAAGCCGCGTCGTTCGATCTGCCGATCGCCATCGGCTTGCTGGCCGCCAGCAGCCAATTGCCCTCCGAGCGGTTCGAGCGGTTTGCCGCCGTGGGCGAGCTGGCCCTGGAAGGGACAGTCCGCAATGTGAAAGGTGCACTGGCGATGGCCATCGCCGCCCGCGAGCAGGGGAAGCAGGGGCTGCTCGTGCCGCTGACCAACGCCCAGGAAGCGGCCGTCGTCAACGGCATCGAAGTCATCGCCGTCAGCTCGCTCGCCGAAGCAGTCGGTTTCTATTCCGGCCAACTCGAAATCGAGCCCGTTCCCTTCAGTTGGCGAGAAGTGCAGGCGAAGTTCGCCGGCTACGATACCGACTACTCCGACGTCAAAGGCCAGGAAATGGCCAAGCGGGCCGTTACCGTCGCCGCAGCCGGCGGCCATCATCTGCTGATGATCGGCAGCCCTGGCACCGGCAAGACTTTGCTCGCCCAGCGCCTGGCGACGATTCTTCCCGACCTCAGCCCCGCCGAGAGCATCGAGACCACGCAAATCTACAGCGCCGTCGGCCTCCTCACGAACGGCCAATCGCTGTTGCTCCAGCGCCCCTTTCGCGCGCCCCATCATACGGTGAGCGAAGCCGGCCTTGTGGGGGGCGGCAGCACGCCGTCGCCGGGAGAAATCTCGCTGGCTCATCACGGCGTTTTGTTCCTCGACGAGCTCCCGGAATTCAATCGCCGCACGCTCGAAGTCTTGCGACAACCCCTCGAATCGGGAAACGTCACCATCTCGCGCGCCATGGGGAGCGTCACGTTTCCCGCCAGCCTGATGCTGGTTGCCGCGCTCAATCCGTGTCCGTGCGGCTATCGCGGCGACCCGCGGCGGAGCTGCAATTGCAGTCCGATGCAGGTCGAGAAGTACATCGGCAAGATATCGGGGCCGTTGCTCGATCGGATCGACATTCATCTGGAAGTCGCCTCGGTGCCGTTCCGCGAGTTGTCGGACCAGACGGTGGGCACGACGAGCGCCCAGATGCGCGAACAGGTGGTCGCCGCGCGCGAGGCGCAGGCCGCCCGCTTCAAGTCCGACCGGACGACGCTCAATGGCCGGATGACGACCCGGCAGATCCGCAAATACTGCAAGCTCGACGCGCCGGCCGAGTCGCTGCTCAAATCGGCGATGGAAGAAATGGGCCTCTCGGCCCGCGCGCACGACAAAATCCTGCGCGTCGCCCGCACGATCGCCGATCTGGATCGCAGCGAAGGTATCTCGTCGAACCACCTCAATGAAGCCATCAACTACCGCACCCTCGACCGCAGCCACTGGACGTAGTGGAGTCTTAGCCTCGTCTCCGCCCCTTCATAAGGGGGGCAGGGGGGGTGAGGCGCACGGAGAGCCTCGTTCCCCAGAGCCTCTCGTTCCCACGCTCCGTGTGCCGTTATTCAACTCGTTCCCAAGCGCCGCTTGGGAACGAAAAATGGCAAACAGACCGCTTTCAAGACCGACTACGGCACACGGAGTGTGCCTGCTACTCTGAGACAGTACCGGCGCTGAGGGCAGCGCGGTCGGCTTGACCGTTGCGAATGTGGCCCACCGCTTCTCTGCCGTGGCAACGGCCGCCCGTTATAATCTGGACAACCCGTCTGCATCGACTCGCCCTGGTTTTCCCGCTGATTCTCATGACAGCGAACATGACCGCCTGCCCAAGCTGTGGGGCTCGACTCGTGTCGAAGCTCGACGGAACATGTGCTGTGTGCCACCAGCCATTTGACATTGCGCCACCGACGATCGACGAATTGCAGTCGACGGCTTTTGTTCCAGCCGAATCCCGACCGGCGATGTGGGTTGCCGCGTTTGTGGGGGCATTGTTTGCGATCGGTGCGGTGTACAACATCTACGTGAATGGATTGATTTCAGGGGACGCGGCCGCCGACGTGTTTTTGTCGAGTGCGTGTTTTTGGCTGTTCACCTTCATGAAGCGGGAAGCGCAATGGATTGGTGAATTTCATCGATGGCTCAAGGCAAACACATCTGCCCTGGAATCGGGAGGAGCGGCCTACCGCGGTCTTCAGCTTGACCTGGACAGCGAGGTGACACAATTTCAGGCAGCATTCTCATTACTGATTGTCACTTTCAGCGTGCAATCCAGGCCCTATGTCGTCGGGCAAGACGTTCTCTGGCTCCCCGGAATGACATACGCAGTTTACTCTATGTTATTCGGGTGGTGGGGCCTTCCCTGGGGCCCGATCCGCACCATCGCTGCACTCATAATCAACGGGAGCGGCGGAAATCGCAGACTGCTGCGTGAGCTTGTCGCCGAAGCGAAAGGAAACGTGCGAAGTATCTTCCGGCTGACACCTTCGGCCGGCCAAGAAATTCGTCGAGTGATTGCCGAGCGCGGATTTGCGACCGGAACGGCGGTCCGAGTCGTGCCGCTCGATCCGATAGGGGGCGAGTACACGATCGAATACGATCTGCCGATCAACGACGGAAGGGACTGGCAAGTGGAGTCAGAAAAATTGATCGTGCTGGTCGACAAATCCGCAGTAGAATCGTGGAATCTCGGCGAAATTGTCGTCGACTTCAAAGACGGACAATTCTGTTTTGAGCGAACATCGCGATGAACGAAGGAACTGTGTCCAGTCGGCCGCAGGACGTCGAAGAACGAATGGTCGATGCACCGAGCACGAAGCGGCCACGGGATCGGCCGCTGCTGTTCCAATTCGGCCGCATCGGGCGCTACGGCTTTTCCGTTGGGACCGTGCTGCTCGCGCTGGCCGTGACGTGGGCCGTCAAGCCGCTGCACCAGCAGCCGCCGACGCTGCTGTTTTTCTCAGCGGTCGTTCTCACAGGCTGGTACGCCGGGATCTCTGCCGGCATTGTGGCCTCACTGCTCTCGATCGTGGCCCTCGATTGTTTCTTCGTGGGCGCCGTCGCGACTGGACAACTGAAACTGCTCGACGTCATCGATTTTGTCACGTTCGCCGGTGTCGGATGTCTGGCGAGTATCGCTCAGGACCGCTGGCGCCGGGCGCACCGTTCGCTTGTCGAAGTCGAAGATGAAATCGCCGTGGCGAGGCGGATTCAACTGCGGCTGTTTCCGTCCGCGGCCCCTTCGGCTCCGGGTTTCGAGATCGCCGGATCGTGCGTTCCGGCCAGCGCCACGGGGGGAGATTTTTATGATTACATCCCCATGCCGGGGGGCGAACTGGGGATCTCGATCGGCGACGTGAGCAGCCACGGGCTGGGGCCGGCGCTCGTCATGGCCTTGATCCGCGCCTACTTGCGCGCCCTCGCGCTGACGCAAGCCGATCCGGGCGTGGTGCTGGGCGAGGCCAATCAGATTCTGTGCAACGACCTGGAAGAGGGGCGATTCGCAACCGTGATGTTATGTGCGCTGCATACGGGCACACGGACACTGGCCTACGCCGCCGCGGGACACGAAGGATATGTCCTGGACGACACCGGCATCGTGGCGACGATGACCAGCACCGGCCTGCCTCTGGGCATCGACAGCAGCCGGCCGAATCCGTCTGGTCCGACCGTGAGCCTGAAATCCGGACAGATCGTGCTGCTGATGAGCGACGGCATTACCGAAGCCGAATCGGCCGAGCGAGAACTGTTCGGGCTGCCGCGCGCCGTGGAAATCGTGCAGAAGTACCGGCAACGTCCCGCCGCCGAGATCGTCGCGGCGATGCTCGAAGCGGCCCGCGATTTTAGCCGGCCCGCGCCGCAAAACGACGACATGACGGTGGTGGTGATCAAAGTGTTGTAGAGTAGCAGGCACACTCCGTGTGCCCTCGTCCGTCTGTTAAGCAGCACAAATTAGGTTGAAGATCAAACAATAAGAGAAGCACCCGAATCCGCGAAGCAGAGCTTCGGACGGTGCGTTCCCAAGCGGAGCTAGGGAACGAGTTACGACGGCACACGGAGTGTGCCTGCTACTCTGAGCTGAGCTCGCCGGAGGACCCTGCTGGGGCGCAGCGATTCGTTTCATAGGATACTTCATCAAAATCGATACATGGCGACTGACCGCATCCTGCTGATCGTCAATCCGCGAAGTGGTTCGCGCCGCGGAGCACGGGTGCTCGACCAAGTGCTGCCCGTGCTGTCGCAACATGGCCGGCGCGTCGAAGTCCGCCAGACCGAGCGCTCCGGGCATGCCGCAGAAATGGTACGCACGAATTCGCTGGAGGACGTCGCCGGGATCTGTCTCATCGGTGGGGACGGCACGCTGCATGAGGTGCTCAACG
>DASYAR010000700.1:0-9675 GCA_036501235.1 Planctomycetaceae bacterium | reverse complement strand
TCATTCGCCTCCGAAACCGAGGAGGGAACGACGGACCTGTTGCGAATCATGGCCGCCCGCACCAGCCGCGTGTTCTGCAGCAAAATCGCGTTCAGCCTGGCAGGCACTGCGACGATGTGGATCTGCCTGCTGGCCGTCGCCAGGCTGATGACCTGGGATCATGCGCTGCCCAGATTCAATGATCGGTCGCTGGCCGGGCATGGGCTGATGTGGATGGTCTATGCCGTGCAATTGCTCGCGTGGGGATTCTTCTTTTCGTTGATCTGCCGCAAAGTGCTGACGGCCGTGTGCCTGACGGGGGTGTTTTCTCCATTATCCGCCGTCCTGATTATCGCGATGTTCAAAAAGCCGGGCTCGGATCCGCCCGACGCCGCATTTTTGCTGTTCGTCCCACCGCTGGGCGCATTGTCGTATCTGCTGACAATCAAAATGATGTCGGGGTTGACGCTGGACCAGTGGTTGCCCACCCGTTTTGCGCCCGGTGCGTCAGTCACATTGTCGGAAACGGTCCCGGCCGATCGGCGCATGGCCCGTCTGGCAGCCGTTCGCGAAACGGCGCCATTGTGGCGACGCCTGTTCACGCGACTCTGCTGGCTCGAATTCCGCGAAGCGCTCAGCCTGGGCCATGTCTTATGGTTCGCCGGGCTGCTGTTGATGGTTTTTTTTCCGCTCGGCAGCGTGGCTGTGCCCGATCCGGCCCGAACAATATTTGGAGTGGCATTTTCATCACTGCTGGCGGGAATCTGGACGTTTCGGGCCGAAGGGGGAAAACGAACCCGCTTTCTGGCGGACCATGGCCTGTCACCGCACGCCGTCTGGCTCAGCAAGCAGCTTGTCTGGGGGCTGCTGGCGGCCGCCGTCGCGGCCCCGTTTCTGGTGGGAGTTACGATCGCCAATCACCGAGAGATCGGGCAAGTTCAGGCCGCGTATTCATCGATCTACCATCCGGACGTCCCGGGCGCCTCGGCCATGACATTCGTGGCAATCATCGCCTGTCTCGGTTACGCGACAGGTCAATTCGCATCGATGCTGGTTCCGCGCACGATCATCAGCGGATTCCTGGCCTGCGTCTGCGGAACTTTGCTCAGCTTCTGGATCTGGCTCATGATCGCGTTGCAGGTGCCCCTGCTGTTGTCCGCTGCGCCGGTCTTCACGATTTTGCTGGTGACGACGCTGGCCTGGTCGCGGCACTGGCTGCTCGAACAAACGACATGGACGACTTGTTGGCGGCCGTGTCTGGCCCTGGTGGCATCGCTCGGTATGGTGTGGGGAGCGATCGGCGTCTTCCGCGTCTTCGAAGTGCCGCACCCTGATTTTGTCGACAACATCGCCCCGCTCCGAGAAGCGCAGGGCCGGCCGATCACCGCGCAGGAAGCGGCCACGGCGAATCTCTATCGTCAGGCGGTGGCTCAAATCCAATGGGACGGATCGGGACCGGACGGGTTGTCGCAGGTTAGATTCAAGGCAACTCCGGCGGGTTGGGACCAGGCGACCGATGATAAACTGCGCTGGCTCGCCGAGAATCGAGACGCGCTGCGGATCGCTCTCTCCGCCACGGAGCGACCGGCCTGCGCCTTCAACGATCCGCAGCGTCCGCTATCGGATTGGAATTCAAACCTGGTGTCGCAGTCCGAATTCACATGGCTGGCGACGTTGATCCTGCTGTCGGCGCGCGAGCTCGAAGCGGCAGGAAAATTCGACGAAGCGCTCGACCGCTACGTGGCGACGCTATGGCTGGCGCGGCATGTCGCCAGCCGGGGCACGACGCGTGAATGGGCGGACGGCATTCAGATTGAGCGGATGGTCAGTGAGTGGGTTCCATTGTGGGCCGCCCATCCGGATCAGACGGCGGAACGAATCGAAGCCGGCCTCCGCCGCATCAATCAGGAAGTCCCGCAATTCCCGATGCTGCAAGACGCCCTCTTGACCGAGCATTATCTGATCAGCCGGGCATTGCGAGGCGATTGGTCTGAGCCGATGTCGACACAGAATCCGCAGGCAGCGGAGGAAATTCGAATGAGCGCCAGAGCGGTGGATGTGTGCGGTCCCTGGGAGCGAGTCCGGGCGCTGCGCGTTTTGGATTTGTTCGCAGCCTCGCAACTCCATTGCGCTTCCTTCCTCGCAGTGGCTCTGGCCGCTCCAGGGAAGGACATGGCGCAAATCGCTGAAGACGTCGTAGCCGTTCCAATAATCGGGAATGAATTCCAGAATGCCCTCAATTTTCGGGCTCGGGTCGTTTTGGAAGACCATTCCTCGGCGAATGCCTTTTTCGGTCCCGCGTCTCCCGCCAGGAATTCCCAGGAGCGCATTCCCTGGAATTGGATTCGCACGACTCCTTTGCTCCGCACCCGCATCCCACCCGACCATTCTCATATTTGGTATTTGGGATTGCGGCGCGAGCTTTCGCTGCGAATCATGCGCCTGCGAATGAGACTGGCCGCATTCAAGAAGACTCACGGCGAGTATCCTGATCAGCTCAGCTTCACGACCTTCGGCCTGGACGCGATCGACCCTTACTCCGGCGCCGAGTTCGGCTACCGTCCGCGTGGGTTTCAGACCTCTGCCCACATTGTGAACGGCCTGACGTTCACCCCGAGTCTGGTCGAAGCCGGCACGCCGATCATCTGGAGCGCCGGACCGGGGAACATACGATTTTTCAACGGCGTAGCGGCGACCAACGATCTGCCGACCCGTTTCCCTCAGCAGATGTTGATGCTGTATCCTCCCGCGTTTACGCTGCCTTAATTATCGTTGATGCACATCCAGGCACACGATTTCGCGGTCGTCGCGGAGATACAACAAACCTCCGGCGAGGGCCGGGGCCTGTCGCATTTTTGCGGCAACGGCTTTACGGCCGAGCTCTTCGTACTTCTTGGGGTTGACGTTCACCACCACCAGTTCGCCCTGCATCGTCGAGAGGAATAACTTGCCATCGGCGGCGATCAGGTTGCTTTTCCCGAACCGTAGTTGCTGCCATTGCCGCTTGCCGGTGGCGGCCTCGACGCACGTCAGGTGCGAAACCGGTCCGGCGCTGCCGACGTTATCGATCCCATATAAGTAGCCGTCGAGAAGAATCGACGTCTGCCATTCATTCCGCAGGAAGCTGCCCGCCCCGTGTGATTCCCATGCCGGGCTGGCAGCAAATTTCTCCCCCTCGGCTTTCAACGACAGCATGACCGAACCGTGGTTCTCACCGGCCGAAAGCAACACCCTTCCCTGCACCGCGACCGGGGTGGCGATGTTGCAATGGAAGTCGGTGATGTAAGGGAAGGTCCACAATTCTGCTCCGCTCGCCGGATCGAGGCCCAGCCCGCCGGCGCCATGAAACACGACGACTTGTTCGCGCCCGCCGACGCTCAGCAAGGCCGGCGACGAGTAACCGGCCGGGGAATCGCCTCGAGCTTGCCAGGCAACCGTCCCGGTTTTGGTTTGAAATGCTGCGACTGTTGCCTGCGGAGCGCCGAGAGTCACGATCACCTTGTCCCCCAGGACGAGCGGCGAGCTGGCCATGCCGTATTCGGCTGGCTCGCCACCGAACTCGGCCACCACATTCTTCTGCCACACGATTTTGCCGTCGGTGACCTGGATCGCCGCGAGGATTCCCTCGCCGGTGAATACGAACGCCGTGTCTCCGGCAATCGTCGGCGTGGCGCGCGGACCGTCTCCCATGGCATTACGGTACGCGGGGGCCAGGTCCTGTTCCCATTTCTTCCGTCCCGTCTCGGCGTCGAGGCAAAGGACCGATTGTCGGCCCGATTTCTGGATCAACGTCAGTACTCTGCCCCCGGCAATCGCCAGCCCCGACATCCCTGGTCCCCCGGCGACACGCCACACTTCGGGCGGCCCTTCGAGCGGCCATTCGTTAAGCAATTCGGTCTCACGCGAGATCCCATTGCGATCCGGCCCGAGAAACTGCGGCCAATCGGTCGCCGTGGCCTTCGCAGCATCCTTGTCACCTGCTTCGGCTGGTCCGGAGCTGACGAGGGCGTGCACCGCGACACTGAAAACGATCCCATAAACAGCTGAATGTCGAGCGATCAAAGGCATGTCTTGGATCCTGATCGGATTGACTCCCATTGCCGTGTCATACTGGGATCGTGCCCTGGGTTTTGGAATGACGAAGGCACGAACCTAAGAATCCAGAAGAATCGGACAATCGCCGGCTCGATGCCCCTTCGTCGCCTGCCTTCATGCATTCCTGATGTTCGCCTGGGAACATTCCGTACGTCTTTGCAGGGTGACGAGGGTCAAGGAGTTCGCCGGCAATCGACGACCTTCACCTGAAATGGACTGTCGAGAGTCTTACCAACGCAGCACGGAAAAAGACAGTCCGACCAGAGACGAGAGAGCCCCATTGATTGACGACGCCACGAGCCCCCCCTAGCATGGCGACCAGTTCCTAATTGAGCAGCTTGAGTAGGAAAAAATGACATGGCGAAAAAACGCGAGAAGAAGAAAAAAAAGATATTAGGCCGAATCGTGCTGCGGACGGGAGAAGCGCTTGTCGAAGCGGAACCGGCCTGGTCGGCGGCGGAGCCGGAAGTGGTCATCGGCGAGCTCGACGGGCCGGTTGGATATGCGATCGCCAATCTGCTCGGAGACCAGACCAAAGGGCATTCGCGAGTCTTTGCCATCCTCAATTGCGACGTGCAGGTCCGCCCCGTCACGCTGATGGTCAGCAAAGTCACCGTCACCAGCACGAAGTATACGAACATTCTAATGGGCACGGTGCAGGCGGCAATCGCCAACGGCGTGCTCGACGCCGTGCGCGCGGGAGACATCCCCAAAGAGAAGGCCAACGAATTGGGGATCATCGTTTCGGTCTGGCTCGACCCCAGCATCGTCGACGAAAAGGTCGACTTCAACATCCTGTTCGAGACGAATCGCGCCGCTACGGCCAAAGCCATTCACAAGGCCATGCACCACGAGCCGGGAATCGACTGGCTCCTCGAAAATCAATCCAAAATCACGCACTGTTTTCACCAGATGGCGATTGAAAGCAAGTAGTTGCCTGGTTGAAAACAATGTGGTCTGCGCGGGACTAGCAACAGTGCACGCGCCATGCGCTGCGCTGAAATATCTCTTGATCCGGATGCCGGGGGGATAAACTCCACCGGCTCGCTGGCGCGAGCTCTCGCACGCGAACGTCGAACGAGCTTTTCACCGGGGTCGTCAAGGACGTCACCGTTGACACCCGGCAAGTGCTGCGGGAGGATGGTACAGAGCGTCGCGCGAACAGATGTCATCCGAGATTTCGATCGTTTGGCCCGGTAGTTTTGTGCCGCATGAGAAATCATCATTTCGCGATCGCTCTCGGCAGGCGTCAAGCCGCGTCGCTCGGGTCGCCGGCGGCGCGAGTCATATTTCTGACAGGCCTCTTCGTATTGGTGGGCACAGTAGCAGTTCATGCCGGCGAGCCCGCGGCGCCCGCCCCGGCCCAGCCACAGCCACAGACGCCGCAATTCGAAAAAGAGATCCACCCGCTCCTCAAAACGTATTGCTGGAAATGCCACGGCGGGGAAGGATACGCCGCGGAGCTCGATTTGCGGTCGCTGCCGCTGATCGTCAAGGGGAGCAAGAACGGCCAGGTGATCGAACCGGGTTCAGCCGAGAAGAGCCTGTTGTATCGCAAGCTGGAGGCGAAAGAGATGCCGCCCGGCGATGCACTCAAACCGACCGAGGCCCATCTGGCGACGATCAAGGCCTGGATCGACGGCGGCGCCCCGGCACGATACCGAGGGGGCGAACTGTCTGAAGCAGAAGACCCGCCGCTTTCCGAAGACGACTGCAACTGGTGGGCGTTCCGCAAGCCCGTCAAACCGTCGACTCCCTCGGTGACACGTGCCGATCGCGTGCGCACTCCGATCGACGCCTTCGTGCTGGCTCGACTCGAGTCCAAGGGGCTGTCGTTCTCGACCGACGCGGATCGTGCGGCACTCCTGCGACGCGCCTCTCTCGACGTCACCGGCTTGCCCCCTACGCCCGAAGAGAACGACCGGTTTCTGACGGATGCTTCTGCGGACGCGTGGGACAAGCAGATCGAGCGGCTGCTGGAATCTCCGCACTACGGCGAACGCTGGGGCCGGCACTGGCTCGACGCGGCCGGGTACGTCGATACGATCGGCAGCGACAACGACGCCGCCATCATCAAGCCGCGCGACGGCGCCTGGCGATATCGCGATTACGTCGTGCAGGCTTTCAATTCCGATAAGCCATACGACAGGTTTCTGCTCGAACAACTGGCGGGAGACGAGCTCGTCGATTGGCAGAGCGCCGCAGAATTCACACCTGAGATTCAACAGCTCTTGATCGCCACCGGCTTCCTGCGGCCCGCGGCCGACAACACGGGCGAGAATGAGTTGAACACGGCCGACATTCGTCACCAGATCGTCTACGACACCCTTCAGACTTTCAGCACCAACGTGTTGGGCCTGACGCTGCACTGCGCGCAGTGCCATTCGCATAAGTTCGATCCGCTGGCCCAGGCTGATTTTTACCGATTGCTCGCCGTCTTCTCTCCGGCGTACAATGTGCAGAACTGGAAGAAAGTCGACGAACGCTGGTTGCCCGACGTATCGCCGGCGCAGAAACAGGAAATCGACCGCCGCAATGCCGAGATCGACAAACAAATTGTCGAATCGAATCAGCAGCTTGCCGCGATTCGCACCCCTGCTCGGCAGAAACTGTTCGACGCAAAGTTGACGCAATTGCCCGAATCAATTCGGCAGGACACCCGCACGGCGATCGAGACGCCCTCCGAGAAGCGGAATGAGATCCAGAAGTACCTGGCGGACAGGTTGGGTCCTCGGCTGTCGATTCAGCCCGCGGAGATTGCCGCCGCACTGGACGAAACCGCCCGCTCCGAAGTCGTGCAGCGAGAAGGAAAAATCGGCAGCCTCAATGGGATGCGGCGGAGCTATGGGAAAATCCAGGCTCTGTGGGACGTCGGCCCGGCGCCGCCAGCCTATCTGTATCGCCGCGGTGGATACGAATTCCCTGGTGCGGCGCTGCAGCCGGGCTTTCCCGCCGTGCTGGTCGCGAATCTTCCCGCGCCTCCCGTCGAGCAGAACAAGGGGAAGACTTCCGGCTATCGCACGGCACTGGCCCGCTGGCTGACGCAGCCCGATCACCCCCTCACGGCGCGCGTCATCGTCAACCGAGTTTGGCAGCACTATTTCGGCCGTGGCATCGTCGCCACTCCCGACAATTTCGGTCGCTCGGGGGCCGCGCCTACCCATCCGGAATTGCTCGACTGGCTGGCCACGGAGTTCGTCCGTAGCGGCTGGAAATTCAAAACGCTGCATCGCCTGATCCTGAAATCGACCGTGTACCGTCAGTCGTCGCGCGATGATTCGCCCGCAGCCGCAGCGGCGGCTGCCGCGGCCGATCCCGACAACCTGCTGCTGTGGCGAATGCCCCTGAGGCGTCTGGAATCTGAAGTCATCCGCGATTCGGTCCTGGCGGTGAGCGGCAAACTCGATCGATCGACAGGAGGTCCGGCGGTCCCGATCAAGCCGCTGCCCGACGGCATGGTGGTCGTCGAAACGCAGAATTTGCCGGCCGGCGCCAATCCATTCCGCCGCAGTCTGTATCTGGTTTCCCGCCGGAATTACCAGCCCACCGAATTGTCGGTGTTCGACCAGCCGCTCATCGCGACGAACTGCACGCGCCGGACCAGTGCCGCCGTGGCCCTGCAATCGCTGACGATGCTCAACGGACAATTCGTGATCGAGCAAGCCGACGAGTTCGCCAAACGGGTGATCACCGGCGCGGGGAAAGAGGAAGTGCAACGAATCGAGCTGGCGTTCAAGCTGGCCTTATCTCGCTTGCCAAGTTCCGAAGAACTGGCCCTCAGCCGATCACTGCTGACCCGGCAATTAGAACGGGCGCTGCAACAACCGCAAACCACGGCCGACGCGGCCGGCCAACAGGCCCTGGCCCACGTCTGCCACATGCTGTTCAATACGAATGAATTCTTGTATGCCCCCTAACCAACTCGTTCCCAAGCTCCGCTTGGGAACGCATCTATCGAAGCTCCGCTTCACGTAATCGCCCGATCGCAAAACGACGAACATGGATACGAACCGCCGTCCCACGAATCCGTCCTCGACGTCGTCGTTCCCCGACGGTCGCGTCTCCCGCCGTGACATGCTGCGGATGTCCGGCCTGGGGTTCGGGTCAATCGCCTTGGGTGCGATGCTCTCCACCGAGCGCGCCAGCGCGGCGCAATCACCGCCGCTCGATCTGCGCCCGAAGTCGCCGCATTTCGCACCGCAGGCGCGGGCCGTCATCATGCTCATGCAGAATGGCGGCCCCAGCCAGATGGAATTGTTCGAGCCCAAGCCCGATCTCGAAAAATACCACGGCAAGCAGCATTCGCTGAAGGTCGAAATGTTTCAGACCGGCAGCGAGCAGAACACGCTGATGAAAAGCGTGTTTGCCTTCAAGAAATACGGCCAATGCGGCGTGGAGATGTCGGAGATCATCCCGCACATCGGCGGCATTGCCGACGACCTCTGCCTCGTGCGCTCGATGTTCACCGAGCACGCCAATCACACCGAAGCGCTGGTGATGTTCAACACGGGGAAGATCTTTCAGGGCAAACCGGCGCTGGGCTCGTGGATCAGCTATGCGCTGGGGACCGAAAACCAGAACCTGCCGGCATACGTCGTGCTGCGCGATCCGGCCGGCTACAACACCAGCGGCAGCCTGACCTGGACCTCGGCCTGGCTGCCGGCCTTGTACCGGGGAACCGAATTCAGCTCGCAAGGATCGCCGATTCTCAACTTGAAGCCGGCCCGCCCACAGCCTGCCGGCGCGCAAGCCGACGACTTGGATTACCTCGCCCGCCTCAATCGGCTGCACCAGCGCGGTTATCCTGCCGACGGCGAATTGGAAACGCGCATCCAGAATTACGAGCTGGCGGCGCGAATGCAGCTTGCCGCGGGCGATCTGGTGGACATTTCGAAAGAATCGGACGCGACCCGCAAATTGTACGGTCTCGATCGTCCCGAGACGCAGGGGTACGGACTTCGCTGTCTGATGGCCCGAAAACTGGTCGAGGCCGGAGTCCGATTCGTACAGATCTTTCCCAAACCAACCCAGCCGTGGGACACGCACAGCAAAACGAAGGAAGAGTTGGGCGCGATCTGCGGCGCCTGCGATCTGCCCAGCGCCGCGCTCGTCACCGATCTCAAGCAACGGGGCCTGCTCGACAGCACGATCGTCCTCTGGTCAGGCGAGTTCGGGCGCCTGCCGGTTTCCCAGAACGGCACCGGGCGCGACCACAATCGAAATGCCTTTGCGCTGTTTCTGGCCGGCGGCGGTTTCAAAGCCGGACACGTTCACGGTGCGACCGATGAAGTGGGCTACAAGGCGGTGGTCGATCGAGTCGGCGTTCCGGATCTGCACGCGACGATCCTCAATCAGCTCGGCCTCGACCACCAAACGCTGACATACGAGCATTCCGGCCGCGATGAATCGCTGACCGACGCCTCGCTCAGCGGTGCCAAAGTCGTCACGCAGCTTTTGGCGTAGCAGCCTGTTGAAAAAGGGGACTGTCCCAATATCGTTCGGCCCGGTATTTGCCGGGTGCTGATCCCGCCGCATCGGGGTTCGGGTTGGGAACTGCCGGAATTGTGTAACGAGCCAAAATGGCACTCGTCGCGTGGCGAC
>DASYAR010000699.1:0-13640 GCA_036501235.1 Planctomycetaceae bacterium | reverse complement strand
CCCCTTCGACGCTTACGTTTTCGACCTCATGTCCGATTTCCAATACAGTGCCATCGACGAAGTCCTCGCCGCATTGCGGGCCGGCAAAGTCGTCATCGTCGTCGACGCGGCCGAACGCGAGAATGAAGGGGATTTTATCTGCGCGGCCGAGACGATCACGCCGGAGACCGTCAACTTCATGCTGGAAGTCGGCAAAGGGATGCTCTGCGCGCCCGTGACCGAGGTAACGGCCGCGCGGCTGCACCTGACGCCCATGGTGCCCGCGGATCAGAACACAGCGGCAATGCAGACTCCCTTTCAGATCCTTGTAGATCACCGCCATGCGGGAACCGGGGTCAGTGCCGAGAATCGCACCGTAACTCTCCGCGCGTTGGCCGATGGCGCGTCGCAACCCGGGGATTTCGTCCGCCCCGGACACATCAGTCCGCTGCTGGCCAAACCAGGGGGCGTGCTGCGCCGCGCAGGCCATACCGAGGCGACGATCGACTTGTTGCGAATGGCGGACCTGAAGCCGGTGGGCGCGCTGATCGAGATTTGCAGTCGTCGCGGCACGGGCATGGCCGATCATGCAGAGCTCGTGGAACTGTCGAAGGAATTCGGCATCCCGATGATCTCGATCGAGCAGTTGATCCGCCACAGGCGCCTCAGCGAGCGGCTCGTGCGGCGCGAAGCTGAAGCTCGCATTCCGACGCGCTACGGAGAGGCGACCGTGATCGCGTATCACGTCGAGCATGACGATCAGGTGCCGATGGCCATTGTCATGGGGGACCTCAAATCGACTCCCGCGCCTCTGGTGCGGATGCACTCGTCATGCTTCACGGGCGATTTGCTGGAGTCGCTGCGCTGCGACTGCGGCGATCAGCTGCACATCGCGCTGTCGATGATCGCCGATGCGGGCGTCGGCGCGCTCGTCTATCTGCCGCAGGAGGGGCGCGGGATCGGCCTCGTCGCGAAGCTCAAGGCCTACGTTTTACAGGACCAGGGGCTGGATACGGTCGAAGCCAATCACAAACTGGGTTTCAAGGCCGACATGCGCGACTACATGGTGGGCCTGCAGATCCTCAAAGATTTGGGACTCACCGAAGTGCGGCTGCTCACGAACAACCCCAAGAAAACAGATGCGTTCGTGTATTCGGGGGTGGAGCTGAAAGTCGTCGAGCAGATTCCAATTATCGCCCAGCCCGAAAAACACCGCGAGCAGTACCTGGCCACCAAGCGCGACAAACTGGGGCATCTCCTACCCCCGGACGCGAAACGCGGATGACACAAATCAGCGCGAGCGAGCCACATTACGTCGCTCGCACCTGATCCGCATCATCCGCGGTGAAACCTCTTGCCTGCCAAAATGTCGTTCGACCCGGAGCCGAGCACCGCCGCGGGTAGCGATGGTCCGACGGTTGTCTGGACGGAATTCGGTGGTCGCCGTCACCGATGGGTCCGAGTTAATCGATTCAGCGTCAATATTGGCGCCGTCTTATTAGAAATCTCCACCCCCGCCGAAATCTCCCCCACCAAAATCGCCGCCTCCGAAGTCCCCTCCGCCAAAGTCTCCGCCACCCGAATCGGAACCGCCGAAATCTCCGCCGCCGGAGCCGTCGCCGGAATCGAAATCTCCGCCGCTCGTTTGAAAATCTTCACCGGCTCCGTCATCAGAATTGCGGAACGAATCGTCTCCTCCGCCGAGGCCGCCGCTATGGCCGAACGCTTCGGAACCCCCGAACATCGAGTGATAGAGGTAATTCCCGGCGACTGCGCCGAGCAATCCCGTCATGAGGCTGCCGAACATTCCGCCGCCTCCACCCCCGCCGTATCCTGGGCCGCCTCCGTATCCGCCGCCTACGGAATGCCCCCCCATCATGCCGCCGAACAGCGCACCGATCAGGCGAATGCCCAGAAAGACCGCGCCGATGATCAGAACCCAGCCCAGCCAGCCAATGCCCTGTCCTTCGGGTCGCGGTTGATTGTCGACGTTTCCGCGACCGTGAGCAGCGCCCGCGGGAACATGCGCTCCGGACTTGGCATGCAATTTCGCCTTGAACGTCTGGCTCAGGTAGTCGACGCTGCTCTGCAACGCCTCGTCATACTTTTCGTGGCGGAAGCCCGTCATGAATTTGTCTCGCAGTTCACTCCGCTCCTTCGCGCCGAACCCTTGATTTTGCGTCTGCCGATCGATGGCAATCTCCACGTGCCCGGGATGCCGCGAGATCAAGACGAAGATTCCCTGCACATGCTCCGTCGTCGCCCGGTCGCGCGCCCATTTCTCGAAATATCGGCCGCGGTCTGCCGAATCCATTTTGGCGACTTCGTCTCCCCGTCCGCCTGGAACCGTCTTGAACGTCTCGATGCGCACTTCTTTGCCATATCGTTTATGCAGTTCCGCCAGCTGCGCATCGGCTTTCTCGAGTGCCGGCGGACTGAAGAATGCGGCATCATCGCGAATCTCGCCCGCCTGCGCCGGAAGGCCGGCGCCGGACAGAATTGCGCCGAATACGCTCATCAGCAACACATTTCGTAATAGTTCACGCCACATCATATTCTCCCTTAAGATCTTGCAATTTCGGCCCGCTCCCTATCGAAGCCGGTCGATGCCTAGAAATAGAGGTGCAAATCGTATGCCCCGCACATGGCCCGGCAATTCAGGGACATTTTCGCGGCATTTCTTGTTAAACGTGGGCTTTGCTCCTGAGGATCACAGGCCGAACCTGCCATTTCAGCATTCGTCTGATTATACTGTGAACCGTCGAAACCAGGATCGTTGCATCAAGATGTGTCCAATTATTGTCTCTCTCATCTCGAAGGAAACGCCATGAAACAAGCATTCTGTGTGGCTTTGGCTCTCATCGTCGCCGGTTTAGCCGGCACCAGTCGGGCAGCGGACAAACCAGACCCGACCGGCACCTGGAAATGGAGCGTCACTTTCAACAATCAGACCTTCGAACCGACGTTGAAGCTGAAACTCGAGGGCGACAAGCTGTCGGGCACGATGTCCAACCGCGACAATCAGGAAACTGCGATCGACGATGCGAAATTTAAAGATGGCGAAGTTTCGTTCTCCGTAACACGCGAACGCAATGGCACGAAGCGGACGACGAAGTACAAAGGCAAGCTCGACGGCGACACAATTAAGGGGAAGTCTGAATCCGAGCGCGACGGCCAGACCAACAGCCGCGACTGGGAAGCCAAGCGCGAGAAAAAGAAGTAGCCGAGTGATGACCTGGAAAACAGTACTCCATTCCGTCAGTTATGCCGGCGTTTGGCCCGGACAAACGCGTTTGTCGCTCGACGCGTTTCTCGAAAAGGCCAAATCGCTCGGCTACGACGGTGTCATGCTGATGGCGAAGCGGCCGCATCTGTCGCTGCTCGACTTTGATGCGGCCGCGCGCCGCCGGCTGCGCGACAAACTGGCGACCTTGAATTTGGAAATCGCCTGCATCGCCGGCTACACCGATTTCTGCCTGGGAAGTGAACGCCCCGACATTCCCACGCGCGAGATGCAGATTCTGTGCGTCACCGAGCTGGCGCGATTGGCCCACGACCTGGGCAGCCGGCTGGTCCGCGTTTTCACCGGTTACGGCGCCGCCAGCGCCGCGCCGGAACAATGCTGGAACTGGTGCGTCGACAGCCTGCGCGAGTGCGCACGCCGCGCGAGTGAATTCAACGTGACGATCGGCGTTCAGAATCACCATGACACGGCGGCACATTTCGAAAGCCTGTTCGATCTGCTGACCGAGATCAACGAACCCAACTGCAAGGCGATGTTCGATGCCTGGTCCCCTGCCCTGCACGGCAGCGACCTCGTCGCATCGGTGCAGCAAATGGCGCCCTACATCGTGCACACCACCGTGGCCGATTATGTGCGCCGCCCCCGGTATTCGTACGTGCCGCAACTGGTCAATTATGCTCGCGAGACCGACGCCATCCGGGCGGTGCCGATGGGTGAAGGGTTCATCGACTACCGCAGCTTCTTCGGCGCCTTGCAAACAGCCGGTTATCAAGGTTCCGTCGCGTATGAAATGTGTTCCCCGCTGCGCGGCGGCGGCAGCGAAGCCAACCTCGACCGCTGCGCGAAGCAGTTTCTCGAATACATGCGCGCGCGCTCGTAGTACCGCCTTCAGGCGGTCGGAACGAACCATTTCAGCGATTCGAGTCTGCACCATTGGGACTTTTTTCAGCGGTGGCACCGTGGATGCGTCGTTCACAATACGAAATCGATTCGCATGGCTGTCAATATTCTTCGGCATGCTCATCGTTGCCTGGAAGTCGCTTCGAAATGTCTCGCAGCACGGACTGTTTTCTTATCCGCTGCCGGTTGATCCGCCGGAATTCCCACGTGAATGGCCTGACTCTGCGACGGCAGCAACCATTTGGACGATGCCCGCCATGGTGTTTCTCGCTGTGGTGTCATTGACCATCCTCACGACCGTTCGAATGGGACCATTTGAAACCGTTCGATGGTTGCAACAGCGATTGCGGGAACTCTTCCAATCCCATCCATTGACGCTACAGTTTTTTGCCGTCGCGTGCATCGCCGATTTCGCTTCAACCGTGCACTACTTCCACGAGTACGGTATCACCGACGAGGTTCATCCGGGAATCAAGTTGGTGACCTATGCGTGGGGGCGGTCTTTGGGGTGCCTGGCAGCGAAGTCGATTCAGGCGGCGATAGGATTGTTGATTTGTGCTTTGCTACCGAGATTCGCAAGAGCGATCTTGCTCGTCGCGGCGTCTGGTTATGCAATGGCTGCGATCTGGAATGCGGGCCTGATGTAATATTCAACGTCGAAGAGATCGCCTCATCGGCATTCCGTATTACCCCCGCCTATAAAACGGCAACGTGACAACGGTGGCTGGTTCGCGCTGGCCGCGGATGTCGATGCTGAGCGCCATTCCGACGGCAGACTGATCAGCCGAGACATACGCCATCGCGATCGATTTTTCGAGAGTCGGCGAGAACGTGCCGGAGGTCACGCGCCCGACCTGGTCATCGGCGGCGAAGACCAGCGCTCCTTCGCGGGCGATCCGTTTGCTCGCCAGCACGAGCCCCACCCGTTTCAAGCGGTCCGGCCTCGTTTTGGCTTCAATCAGTGCCGCGCGGCCCAGAAAATCGGCGCCATCGACCCGCACGGCAAACCCCAGGCCGGCAGTGAATGGGTCGATCGTTTCGTTCAACTCATGGCCGTAGAGCGGCATCGCGGCCTCCAGCCGGAGCGTATCGCGGCAACCGAGTCCGGCGGGCAAGAGGCCCACTGCCATTCCGTCGGCGATCAGGCGTTCCCACAGTGGTAAAGCCTGGCTCGCGGAAACGATCACCTCGACGCCGTCCTCGCCCGTATATCCGGTACGGCTTACGAATCCTGCCTGGCCGAGGACTTTGGCCGGAGTGCCGAAATAGTACTTGATGGCCGGGAGGTCGACATCAACCAGCGGCGCCAACAGCGACAGCGCCCTCGGTCCCTGCAGCGCGAGCATGAAATGCGTCAACGTCTGGTCTTCGACAGTGACGTGGAATGGGCGTCGATGCCGCTCGATCCAATCCAGGATTTTGAGCCGATTCGACGCATTAACGACCAGCAAATGGCAATCCTCGACGCGATAGACGAGAACATCGTCCAGGATCCCACCTTCTTCATTCGTCACGAGCGCGTATTTGATTTGTCCGACCGTCAGGCTGGGCACGTCGTTCGTGACCAAATAGTCCAGGAATTTCGCCGCATCGGGGCCAGTGAATCTGAGCCGGCCCATGTGGGCGATGTCGAACACACCTGCCGCTTTGCGAACGGCCTGATGCTCGGCGACGATAGAGGCATACTGGACCGGCATGTCCCAGCCGGCGAAATCGACCATTCGTCCGCCGTGAGCCACATGCCAGGCATGACAGGGAGTGGTGAGTAACGGCATGATTTTGTCGTCTATGTTACAAGTTCGGAATGCGGAGTTCGAAGTACGGAATTGAAATTGACTGCATCCTAACACGCAAGGAGAGAATTGCCCATAAGCCGATCCTCGACTCGTAACACACGACCGGCGTCATGCCTGGCAACGCAGATCGTGCCGTCGGCAGGCGATTCTTTGAAACCTACCTCGCCGCGAGAGAGTAAATCTGGAATAATCCCATGCCAGTGATCTAGCGGACTCGTTATTGTTTTCAGAGGAAATCGATGATGCGCGTGAGTGAATTCCGGAAACGTCATGGCGTCCCGGTGATGTTGGTACTCGTGATCCTGGGAGGACTTTGCGCGGCGCTGTCCATCCCTGCGGACGAGGCGACGGTCGCAGCGCCGGACGCCAAGACGGCCAGGTCGGTCTCGGCCGGCGATCGCCACGATACGGCCCTCGGACGCCGTGTTCCTAACTTCGTGCTCCGCGATGCGGCCGGGAAGGAAACGGGACTGGCGGACTTTCGCGACAAGAATTTCCTCGCCGTGGCGTTTCTCAGTTGCCAGTGTCCGATCAGCAATCAATACGTTCCGATTTTGAATGAAATTCAGCAGAAGTACAGCGAGCGCGGCCTGGCGATCCTAGGCGTCAATTCGCAGGCCGGCGACGCGCCGGAAAAAATCGCCGCACACGCCAAGGAATTCGGCATTGCGTTTCCCGTTCTGTGCGACGGTCGCCAATCCGTCGCCGATATTTTCGGAGCCGAGCGGACCTGCGAGGTCTTTCTGCTCGATCCGCAACGATTCGTGAGATATCACGGCCGAATCGACGATCGGAACCAATATACGACCAAGCGAGATGAGCCCCATCGCCACGATCTGACGGCGGCGATCGATGCGTTGCTCGCAGATGAGGATGTGGCCTTGAAATCCACGGAAGTTGCCGGTTGCCTCATCAGCCGGGTGCGCCGAACGACGCCCCAGGGAGAAATCACGTATTCCCGACAAATCGCGAGAATCATTCAGGAAAAATGCCAGGACTGTCATCACCCGAACACGGCCGCGCCGTTTGCGCTCATGACGTATGACGACGCCGTCAACTGGGCGGCCATGATGAAAGAAGTCGTCTTGCAACGGCGGATGCCCCCCTGGCATGCCGATTCGCGGTTTGGAGATTTCCGCGAGGAGCGCCGGCTCTCGCAGGACGAAATCGACACCGTCGTGGCTTGGATCAATGGAGGCATGCCGCAGGGCAACGCCAGCGATCTCCCCCCGGCAATCGACTACCCTGACGGGTGGCGGATCGGCAAACCCGACGTGGTGTTCGAGCTTCCACACGAAGTTCCCATACCCGCCACGGGGATGATTCCCTACATGTATTTCGAGACGCCCACCAATTTCACGGAAGATATGTACATTCAGGCGGCCGAAGCGCGTCCAGGAAATCGTGCGGCGGTGCATCACGTTTTGCTGTTCTATAAAGCGCCGGGCGAAAAAAGCAATCGGCTGTTCGAGAACTGGATTGACGGCGCCGCGCCGGGCAACATCCCCTTGCAGCTTCCCGAGGGGACGGGGCGAAAAATCCCGAAGGGGGCCTCCCTGGTCTGGCAGATGCATTACACGGCGACTGGCAAGGTCGAAACCGACCGTTCGCAATACGCTTTCAAGTTCTGCAAAACGAAGCCGGCGCGCGAGGCCCGCGTCGCGGGCATCCGCAATCAGGGGTTTCGCATTCCGCCCGGTGATGCGAATTTTCGTGTCGATTCGAGCTTTACCGTTCCCAAAGATGTCCTGCTGTATTCGTTTTCACCGCACATGCACGTGCGCGGGAAAGACTTCGAATACCGCGCCGTATTCCCGGACGGCCGAAGCGAAATCCTGCTCTCGGTGCCCCAGTACGATTTCAATTGGCAGAGTGCTTATCGGCTGAAGGCACCAAAGCCGTTGCCCCAGGGGACGCGAATCGAATGCACGGCCCATTTCGACAACTCGAAGGGAAATCCGGCGAATCCGGATCCCACGAAACAGGTCCGATGGGGAGACCAGACATGGCAGGAAATGATGATCGGCTATGTCGATTACGTGTCTGTAAATCCGGATGTCGCGAAATAGCGCCGCCGTCGCTCAGCTCGGCGCGCTGCGCAGTCCTTTGAAGAGCTTGCGATCGAGTCGCGCGTTGAACGGCGTAAAGCTGGCCTGCTGGTTCGGGTCGTCCGCGATGTCGCGCGAGAACTCGTGCACTTTGGCGTCGAGGTTGTCGATGTAATGCACGGCGATCGCTTCGGGGGTCATGGGCAGCTTCGGACTGCCGAATTCATAAGTCCCGTGATGCGACAAAATCAGGTGCTTAAGCCGCAGCCCCGTTTCCGCCGGGAATGGTTCACCCAGCAGTTTCTCGGTTTGAGCGATCTTGGCGGTTAACATCTCGACGGCAATCACCAGGTGCCCGAGCAACTGCCCTTCGTCGGTATAGCTGCAGCCGCTGACGAAGTTCAGCTCTCGAACCTTGCCGAGATCGTGCAGAAAAATGCCGGCCAGGAGCAGACTGCGATCGACCCCCGTGAGCAGGTCGTGGATCCGATTGCCGATTTCGAGCATGTTGACGACATGTTCGAGCAGGCCTCCCTGGAAGGCGTGATGGGCCTTCATGCCCGCGGGGGCGGTCGCAAACGCCGTCATGAACGGCTCATCGATCAGAAAGCAATCGAGCAGCGCGCGGATGCTGGGATCAGTTATCGACTGCAGGATCTCGCGCAATCGAGCCGTGAGCTGCCCCAGATCCCGATGCGACTGCTTGATGAAATCGGACGGATCGAGCCGTTCGACGGGAACGGGTTGCACGTGGCTGATGATCATCTGCAAAGCGCCCTGGTAGAGCTGCACTTTGCCTTTGACGTGCACGTAATCTCCCGGATTGACGATGGCGACCGCGTCTTCGGTAACATTCCACATCCGGGCGCTGATGGCCCCCGTTTTATCGCGCAGCTCGACCAGCAGATAGAGAGCCGCGTTGCGATTGGCCCGCAACTGCTTGTCACCGAGCAGGAAAATCTCTTCGATCGTCTCTCCATCGGAGAGCGTGTTGATGAAACGACGGGCCATGGCGGGGAGAAAATCCTCGGAATTCGAGCGACGGCGAACGAAAGCGCAAGGGGGAATTCTAGGGGCTGGCCCAAGCGACAGCAAGCTGGCCGGACTTACGGCTTGATTTCCACATTGCGCGACGGGGCCGCGCGGTTGGCAGGAGACCAGACGCGGAGCGCCACCGGTCCGGCAGCCTTCTGAACAGCCTCAGCAAAATCGCGGGGGGAGTGCACGGGGTCGCCTTTCACGTGCGTGATCAGATCTCCGGGCTGCAAGTCGCTGGCGGCGGCCGGAGTTCCCGGAGTGACTTTCACGACGCGCACCCCGTCGAACGGTTCGTGCATCGTGGGAAATGCCATGAATCTCCGACGGCTCGTCGAATAGTCGTAGACCAGTCCGCGCCACGGGGCTCGGGACGGAGTACGGGCGACAATCCCCTCTTCGTCGATTGCCGGCCATTTCCCGACTTCGACCTGGATTTCGAATTCCTGTCCTGATCGGCCGGGACCGGCGCTGCGGTAAATCAGCAGGCGCACGAGTTCTCCCGGTGCTGCCAGGCCGATCTCGCGCATCAGATCGTTGCGGCTGAAGATATCCCGGCCTCGCACTTTGAGCACGATGTCTCCCGCCTGCAGCCCGGCACGGCTGGCGGGCATGTAAGCAGGAACACTCTCGATCCTTGCCACGCCACGCCGCAGGCGCCCCTTGATCGGTTCCCATTCCGGATTGACGAACTCACTGGGGAGAATCTCCCCGGGCGTCACTCCCAGGAAACCGTATTCCACTTCCTTTCCCTGCCGCAGCGATTCGATAATCCGCTTCATCGAGTCGTCGAACGGGATCGCGAAACCGGCTGATTTTTCGTAACCCACGATCGCGGCCAGCGACGTCGTCATGCCGATCAGGTCTCCCTTCAGATTCAGCAGTGCGCCGCCGCTGGTTCCCAAATCGAGGCGCGTGTCGATCTGCAGCAGAGTGCCAAGATGATGAATCGTTTCGACCTTGATGCGTTCAGGATCATTGAGTTCGCCTTCAGCTCCCGCCTGTCGAGCGACGTTGCCGACGATGCCCCAGGTGGCCGACGCCGATCCGTCGCGGGCAATGGCATACGGATTACCCAGGGCGATCACGAACTGACCTTTGCGAATCGGCCCGGACGCTTCGATCTTGAGCGGCGTCAGATCGTTGCAGTCGACCCAGAGCACCGCCAGATCGCTGCGCGGATCGGCGGCAAAGATGGAGGCTTCGAATCCCCGGCGATCCGGCAGGCGCACATACAGAGATTGCTCGGCCTTGTGTTCCGGATGATCTTTGATCGGCCCACCCCGAACGAGGTGGTAGTTCGTCAGAATCAGGCCGTTCCTGTCGATGACAATTCCGGCGCCGAATTCATTGGGAATCCAATTCGGATCGGACGGATCGGTCGTCCGCGGTCCGTCGAAAAGCGGATTTGACTTTCCGGCATGAAGACCGATCTGCCGTTTGTCACGCGCAATGCTGACGACGGACTTCTCGGCCGATTCGATCGCCTTGACGAACGCCTCTTGAATCGCCGCCGCGGCCGCCAGCCCGTTCGGTTCTTGAGCCGCCAATCGTCCGGCGGCAAGCGCCAGGCAAACCACAAAATGGAGAGTCGTGACCGGCGCCAGGCGCGACAAACGGAGAGCGGGCGTGCGTATCATCAATTCCGTCTCGCGCAGGGATGAAGACCAACCGATCGAGCCGTACAGGCCCGCTTGGCATCATAACATGAATCAATCCCGTGGTCACCTTGCAGAGTTCCTACGCTCGCCCGAGGACGGTGCGTCGAGGAGGATCAAAATCGAGACGGAAGAAAATAAAACCCTTGACCATTCCCGTGGATGTTTTTGCCGCAACGCACCGTTTAGCGGCGTCGTTCTTCCTCGTGTTATTCCTCGTCCGCCGCGGCGGCCTGACCGTTCGACGAGGCGGCGGCAATGGGGCCGGCATGGAGGCCGTGAGCGGCCCGGATCTTTTCGATCAACTCGTCCCGTAGTTTGCGGTTCTCTTTCAGGAAGATCCGGGCCTTGTCGCGCCCCTGGCCGAGTTTAATGTCGCCGTAAGAGAGCCACGTCCCCGAGCGGTCGAGCACGCGATGTTCGATTGCCAGGTCGATCACGTCCCCTTCCAGGCTGATCCCTTCTTCGCCGAGCATGTCGAATTCCGCCTGGCGGAACGGCGGAGCGACCTTGTTCTTCACGATTTTCACCTTCATGCGGATACCAATGGCGGTTTCTCCCTCTTTGAGCGTGCTGAGACGGCGGACATCGACGCGGCACGAACTATAAAATTTGAGCGCCCGGCCACCGGGGGTCGTTTCGGGACTGCCGAACATCACGCCGATCTTTTCGCGGATCTGGTTGATGAAAATCACGCAAGTTTTGGAACGGGCGATCGCCCCCGTCAGCTTGCGCATGGCCTGACTCATCATGCGGGCCTGCAGACCCACGTGCGTATCACCGATCTCGCCATCGAGTTCGGCCTTGGGAACGAGGGCCGCCACCGAGTCGACCACAATGCAATCCACGGCATTCGATTTGATGAGCATTTCGGCAATCTGCAACGCCTCTTCGCCATAGGAGGGTTGACTGACCAGCAGATCTTCCAGATCGACCCCAAGACGTTTGGCCCACGACGGGTCGAGAGCGTGTTCGGCGTCGATAAAGGCGGCGATCCCGCCGGCGCGCTGGGCGTTGGCGATGACATTTAAGGCCAGAGTCGTCTTGCCGCTCGATTCCGGGCCGAACAACTCGATGATCCGGCCCCGCGGGAAGCCGCTCCCTCCCATGGCCAAGTCGAGAGACAAGGCTCCGGTGGAGATGCCGGCAATGGGCGCCCCCAGCGTATCATTGAGCTTCATGATCGAGCCGCGACCAAAGGCTTTCTCGATCTGACCCAAGGCATTATCGAGCATTTTGCGGTCGGGGCTGTCGTCGGCAGGTTTGGCAGGGGCGGGACGGGTCGGCTTGGCTTTGGGGTTCATGGTAATCTCCTCAGGTTTTCATATAGTGAACAAAATTATACTAAAGAGATTTCGGAAATTCGCAAGAGCAAAATCAAAGATTCTTGCCCGTTTTTTCGAGAAGGAGACAAAGGTATGATTTGCGTTCGGGATTCGAGAGCCCCAGTTCA
Organism: Planctomycetaceae bacterium; assembly: GCA_036501235.1. Lineage (GTDB taxonomy): Bacteria > Planctomycetota > Planctomycetia > Planctomycetales > Planctomycetaceae > JACQFH01. The sequence goes on along the minus strand of DASYAR010000699.1, from coordinate 1,527 downwards.
GCGGCGAAGGCCAAAATTGCGGCCACCGCCGCCGGCTTTTCCGCCTCGGATGCGAGTATTTCCAGTTCGATAAAGGATCCCAGCCCGTCGACGGCATCCAGGGCCACTTCGAATTTTCGGTCACACCAGACGACGTGGTACGGCAAGCGCGTTTTGCGAACTTCTCGGACCGGCTGAAACCCCAGCAGCGTCAGAACTTCGGCGAATTTGTCGCGAGATTCACGATCGCCGATCGACAACTCGATTTCACGGCGAGTCTTCGTTTGCGAATCGACAACCGGGCCTTTGTAGGTCACTTGATGTCGATTTCCGACGCTCCGGATTCTGAGCGCTTCATCGGTTTTCGCAAAGTCGCGCGACGGGTGGCTGAAATAAACGTCTGACTGCTCCAGAGAGGGATCACTTTGGGCCCCCAAAACGGCAAGCCGCCGTACGATCGGTTCGGCGTCGGCCAGCGAGAATTTCAACTCGACTTCGTACATCGCGCAATCTCGTCGAGAAGGTCCCACGTATACAGACCTGTGGAGTGTCCGTCAGGCCAAGTCACCTTAAGCGCGTAATTTCCGGTAAACTCGAGTTTCGCGGGAACGATGTCCTCGGACACCGTCGCCGGATCAAGAATTCTCTCCCCCGTCAATTCGTCGACGCACATGGCACACGGACAATTGGTGCGGAGTTGCTTGAAGGGAATCTTCGCCACATTGGCACTGCTCCATTCCACTTCAAGAATCTTCTCCGACTTGCGAACGCGGAGGTGGATCGGCGGCGGAACTGACATGGACGGAAACGGACCTGGCGGAACGAGGAATTGGAAACAGAGTGGCGTTCGCGTAACATACCGCCTTTTCGGCGCGACGTCACGCCGCTCCCGTTTGAAAGTGGACTTCTGATGCTGTTCTTGATCGCCGCCGGTGCCGGATATGGACTGGTGGTCTCGGCATTGCTGACAGCCCTGATGCGCCGCTTGGCTCCCCGTCTGGGACTAGTCGATCAACCGAACGCCCGCAAGGTGCACGTCGTTCCCACGCCGCTGGGGGGCGGACTGGCGATCGCCGGCGGCGTGCTGATTCCTTTGGCCACCGCGCAATTGGTGGTCTGGGCCGCATCCCACGGCACATTGCCGACAGGTTGGATCCCTTCAGGATTGGCCGCGCATCTTTCCGGCGTGACGTTTCGTTCGGGGCAACTCTGGACGATTGTGCTGGCCGGAATGGTCATTTCCGCACTGGGCCTGATCGACGATTGCAGGGCTCTGCGCTGGCAGCCCAAGCTCTTCATTCAATTTGCCGTGGCCGGCGCACTGGTTGCCGTGGGAGTTCGAGCGACGTTGTTCGTCGGCGTTCCGTGGATCGGTTGGATCGCGACGGTGATATGGATCGTCGTGCTGACGAATGCATTCAACTTTCTCGACAACATGGATGGGCTTTCCGGCGGGATCGGACTGATCGCCGCGACGATGTTTGCCGTCATCATGCTCACCGGGACGTCCGAGCCGCATTGGTTCGTGGCGGGATTTTTGCTGCTGAT
>DASYAR010000698.1:0-8841 GCA_036501235.1 Planctomycetaceae bacterium | reverse complement strand
GACTCAGGACTTTCCACGAGGTTTCGGATTTCTTGCCGATCAGCTAAACCGTGCCTCCGTTTCCATTGCGACAAATCTGGCTGAAGGCAACGGCCGTTTCACGAAGCCGGATCGTAAGAATTTCTTTACGATTGCCCGTGGCTCTGCCCAGGAGTGCGTGCCCTTATTGGAGCTCGCTCGACGTCGCAGTCTGATCGAGCCAAAGAGCCACGACCCCTTGCGAAATGAATTGGAAGTCATCGCCAAAATGATCAGCGGTTTGATCAACGGCCTGCATCAACGCGAAAGTGAAATATGCCGCAGTTGCCTGCGGCGTACGGCTTGCTTGATCTCTTGCTCTATCGCGGGCTCAGGATTTGTCGTTGTGCGTGTCGAGCGCGGTCCGGCCGGCTGGGGTGAGTTGGTACTGTTGATTGCTGCTGCGAGGTGTATCGGGAACCGTCATCTCGATCAATCCGGCCGCCAGCAGCGGCAACAGGTACTGCTTGCGGAAGTGCTCGCGGTGTATGAGGCCGGAAGCCATCTGAAGCTGCTCGCGCCTGCAGGGCGTCAATGCAGCCTTCAGCACGGCAGCAACTTGCGGCGCGACTTGCGCGGTCGCTTGCGCGGTCGCGTTGCGGGCGGCCTCCTCGGCAAATGCCGGATGGATCGGCACAATTCGACGAGAATCCACACACACGCTCGGGTGCCAGCGACGAGTCGTTATGTGAGCACCGCGGCAATCACCAGTGGTCTGATGGACGCGATCATGGCCTGCCTTCCATTTCATAGAACTAAGCGCATGTAACCCATTCGCGTGTCTCGGCAATGACGGCACGTAGGAACGGATGATCAGTGGCCAGGCAATCGTCCTTCTACGACGTCCGTCGGCACAGCGGCATCCAGACGTTGATTTTTGCGCTCGTCTAACGTGGGGGTCCGCAGGGGGCGCAACACTCGGAATCCGACGAAGGGCGCATCGGTGACGTACCAGGCACTCTTCGGAAATTGAGGATCGGATTCCTTCCATTTTTCCGTCGATGGCTGACGGGCAGCGCTTCGAGTCAGCGACGGTTGCGACATCCACGATCCGCCTCGAGTGACTCGGGGATATTCACGTCTGGCAATGCACAATGGAGACTCTGCAACTTGATTGGCTGGCGACGCCTTGTAAAAGTCCGCTTCGTACTTGTCCTGGACCCATTCCGCGACGTTGCCGTGCATGTCGTGCAATCCCCAGGGGTTCGGCTTCTTCAGGCCCACGGGGTGATACTTCTTTTCCGCATCGACTTCACCGTTCACATCATACCAGGCGTACTCATTTAACAGCGTTGGATCGTCCCCAAATGAGTACGCCGTGGTGGTGCCCGCCCGGCAGGCGTATTCCCATTCCGCCTCGGTGGGAAGGCGGTAGTAGTGGTCCGTCTTGGCGGACAACCACTCGCAGTATTTCTTCGCCGCGTGTTGCGAGATGCAGATTGCCGGACAGCCGTGTGTTCCCATTCCATTCGACAAATCGGCGTAGGGGAGAGTCGGGCGAGTGATGGCATCGGCTTTGATGTCGAGCGGGGTCCGATCGGTACTCTTTCGCTGCGCAGGTTGTAATCTCGTGTGCTGCGACCACAATTCAAATTCGTCCCAGGTGACTTCGCATTTTCCCATCCAAAACGATTGCACACGGACACGATGCTGGGGGCCTTCATCCTCGTTGCGTCCTGCCTCGCCGGCGGGACTGCCCATCGTGAATTCACCGCCCGAGATCGCCACCATTTCGAACGAGACATCCGTATTGTGGATCTTCTGCGTGTAGGCCTTGAATTCCTGAACTTTCGCGGAAGATTGTTCGTCAGCCGCAACGACGTCGAAATCGCAACGCGCTTCGACCTTCTCGGTTTCTGGTACGCCGGACCAGACGATGCGGTTGCCCTGGCAAGTGGCGAATGAGAGCAGCAGAAAGCAGAATGAAGCGATGAGCAAGGGGATCCTGGGGGGCATCACAATGGCGTTCCTGTTCGTCCAAATCTCGTGGGCATAACACCAAAAGTTGTGAACATGTTCGGAAATCACTTTCCGTCCGGCCGGCGGGACCTGCCCGTGCGCTGCTTCGCTTCAGCCACGCCTGGCGCCGGCGGCCGGCGCACCGCCGGCGGATGACGTTCGCAGCATGTCGAGCAGCACCTTGATCTTTCCATGCACGGTCTGGCTGTTCTTCACGACCAGGAGCTCGCGATATTGGACGACCGATCCATTGCCCCCCGCACTATCCCATGAGGCGGGATCAATCGTCATGGCGATCAGGTCGGCGAGAGAGTCGGTTTCGCGAATGACGGCAGGCCCACCGCCAAATCCGCCGCCCATGCCTCCTGCGCCGCCCATACCTCCCTCGTTCTGCGGTGCGGCGGCGCCCCCCATCGGTCCCATGAAGCCGCTACGCGGCTGCCCGGCGGCGCGGCCGTTCGGCGCGGCCATCCCCGGCATTCCCGCTGGTGATCCGCCGGGCATCATCGGCTGAGGACCGGTGCCCATTCCGCCGGCCGCTCCACCGTGCTCGGCCTGCGACTGCACGAGATCGCGCACGTTGTAGACCAGAATCTGGTTGGCGTTCTCTGCCGGCGTCACCACGATCAGTCCGTCGCGAATCGTGTAACTCAGTTTGAGCGGTTCGAGGACGAGGTCGAGAACGACTCGCGCCGACAAGCTGGTATGGTTGATCTTGAGAGTCACGGGTGAGTCTTCGCTAATTCCGCTTGCCGAGACGGCCGCCCGGTCGAATATCAGGTCGGCTTCAATCTGCTCGCTGATCGACGTGCAGACGTCAACGATGGTCACTTCCACATACTCGAACGTCCCGATCTTTTTGTTCAATTTGGCCTCGATCGCTTGATTGTCGTCTCCCTCGGCAGCCAGCGAAGTCGGCACGGAAACCGGCGCGCCGCCACCGCCACCGCCGCCGAATTGGGCAAGTGCGCGCTGCGGCACGGGCGCTTGAGGCGTCTCGGGCCAGAAGGCTGTCGCGATCAGCAATGAGGCGGCGAGGGCGGTAATCGTTCCGAACGTGAAGCGCATGATCAGTCTCCTGTTGCGGACGTGGGCCAGATGGGTGAAGTGATTCGCCAGCTCGGCAGCATCGCCGAACTCGTCGAGCGCCTGCCGGATCGCTGCGTCGCGCGACAGTCCCTGCGAGGTGAGCTCTTCGAGCCGAGCTTCGAGATGATCGCGCAGCTCGTCGGCGATTTCGCCGTGCTGCGCGGGTTTGAGCCGTAGAAACCGGCTCAAGAGAGACAGGTACAGTTCGAATTCGGTTTCGGGCATGTCGCTGATCCTTTCTGATCAAGCCGGTCGCGGAATCGCGTCGGTCACCGGCGCGAGCAGGTTGCGGATGCACTCGGCATATTCATGCCATTCGCGGGCCTGGACCGTCAGCCGTTTGCGGCCCGCTTCGTTCAATTCGTACCACTTGCGGCGCCGGCCGGTCGAATTGTCCCACTTGCAGCGAATGAGCTTGTCGGATTCCAGGCGATGCAGCAGCGGATAGAGCGTGCCCGCCTGGATGTCGACCAACCCGCGGCTGGCGCTGTGCAACTCCTGCTGCAGCAGGTATCCGTACTTGGGGCCCGACGCCAGGATCGACAGCACCATCAGATCGAGGCTGCCGCGCATGAGCTCCGGATTGAATTTTGCCATGAACGGCTCCCTCCCAGACAACCCGCCGACCAGAAACAAAACAAAGGCGATGATGAGGCCATATAGATCGCACGACTATATATAGTCATGCGATACATTAAAGTCAACTGAAAACTTCACCTTTTTTGCCCTGACGCCCCAGGGTTTCCGATTGCATCGCGGTTGCGATTCGGACAGGATTGACGTATCAAAGGCGTCGGAATTTTGGAGAGATGCGATGATCATGCCCGCGACGGATATCGAAATCATGTTGTACCCCGACGCGTGGTCTTAGAAATCAGAACACGTACATGCCGCATAGGCTGATCACCGACCAGGGAGAGTTCGAAGAGCTCTGCGGGCATATCCGCGAGACGCGAGAGGTGGCATTCGACACCGAGTTCCTGTCCGAGCACACCTATCGCCCCGAACTGTGTCTCTTGCAGTTCGCCACGCGCGATTGTTCCGTGGCCGTCGATCCGTTCGAGGTCCGCGACCTGTCGAGCTGGTGGAAACTGATGGCCGGAGGCGATGTCAACGTCGTCATTCACGGAGGGCGCGAAGAGGTGCGGTTTTGCCTGTGGTTGGGGGGCGCGCGGCCGGGAAAGCTCTTCGATACGCAGATCGCCGAGGGGCTCTTGAGCCGCAGTTACCCGATCAGCTACACGTCGCTGGTGGTGCGCGCTTTGGACAAGAAGACGCATGGGAAGGAAACCCGCACCGATTGGAGTCGGCGGCCTTTGACCGACCGGCAGGTCGCCTACGCCATCGAAGACGTCGACTTTTTGCTCGAAATCCATGCCAAGCAGGCGAGCCTCCTGGCGTCGCGCGGCCGTACGGCCTGGGCGCAGACCGAGTTCGATCGTTTTGTCGGCGACCTCGAACAAGAGCCGAATCGCGAATCGTGGCGCCGGCTGCCCGGCGCACAGGGCCTTTCTCCCCGCGAATTGGCCGTGGCCCGCGAAGTCTATCAATGGCGCGAGCAAGAGGCGCTGCAGCGCGACAAGCCCGTGCGCCGCGTGTTCCGCGACGATCTGATCATCGAGCTGGCGCGCCGGCAGCCGCACGACCTGAACGAGCTGCTGGCCACGCGTGACATGAACCGCTCGGACTACAAGCGTGCCGCCCCCGAAATGCTGGCGGCCGTCGCCCGCGGCCTGGCATTGCCGCGCGAGCAGTGCCCGCCGGTCAAGCGCACCGAGAAAGACCAGGACGAGCAGATTCTGGCCCAGCTCCTCAGCATCGCCCTGGCCAATCGCTGCGCCCAGGTGGAAGTGGCCGTCGGCGTCGTGGGCACCACCGCCGATCTCAGACATCTGGCGCGCTGGCACGTCTATCGCGACCAGTCGGGCGAAACGCCCCGCTTGCTGCAGGGCTGGCGCGCCGAAGTCTGCGGTGAGCTGCTCACGGATGTGCTGGACGGCAAGATCTCGCTGCGTGTCGGCGACCCGCTGTCCGACCACCCGCTCGTATTCGAGCGCCTCGATGGCTGACCCGGCCGCGCGCTGTCGGCCCGCGGGCCCTTGCCGCTGCGCCGTCGTCGACAATCTCGAATTCGACGCTTTGTCCTGCCTGGAGCGCGTCGCGGGCGCCGTCGGCGACTGCGGACACGTGAAAGAACACGTCTCTCTTCTCCTGGGCCATGTTCGACGGATTCCGGGACATTCGCTATAAACTGACGTTCCCAGGAATTTCCATGAAACAGCAGTTGTCCGAAACCCTCGCGTCGCGCACGTTCATCGGGCTGCTCCTTGCGCAGTTCACGGCGACGTTCAACGACCAGGCGATCCACGTCGTGGCGATCTTCTACTCGGTCGACATGCTCGTGCGCTATGCGCACGTCAAGTCGATCGACGACAAGGCGGTCGTGGCGATCGTCACCGCCTGTTTTATTACCCCGTTCCTTCTGTTCTCGTCTTACGCCGGTCCCTTGGGAGACCGCTTCAGCAAACGCTCGGTCGTCGTCTTCTGGAAATCGGCGGAAGTGCTGATGATGGGCCTGGCGTTTCTCGGCCTGGGCTTGCCGCACCTGTTTGGGGCCGGGCACCCGAACCTCCCCACGATCGCCGTCTGGAGCTCGGCGCTGGTCATCGCCGTCGTGTTCCTGATGGGCATGCACAGCACGTTTTTCGTCCCGGCCAAACTGGGGGCCATGCCCGAGATCCTGCACCCCGGGGTCTTGTCTCGCGGGAACGGCGTCCTGGAAGGCACGAGCTTTACCGCCCAGATTCTGGGGACGAGCGCCGGAGGCATTCTGTACGCGCTTCTCAAAGGGGACCTCATCGGGGGCAAGCTCATTCTCGGGCAGGAATGGATGATCGGCGCGCTCTTATTCGTCCTGGCCCTGTTCGGAACGATCAGCGCCTTTTTGATGAAGCCGATTCCCGCCGCCGCGCCCGACCTGAAGCTGTCGTTCCATTGGTGGCGGCCGCTGCACGAGAACTTGAGCATCCTCTGGAAATCCAAGCCGCTCATCTTGTCGGTCACCGGCATCGCGCTGTGCGTGTTCATCACGCTGTTCTTGCGGCAGACCCTGTTTTATCAGGCCGAAGTGACCAAGGAGCTGCGAGTCGCCCAGGCGGACCTGGCGCTGCTGCAGCACGAACCGACGGCCGACCACCTGTCGACGCACCTCGACCGGTTCCTGGTGCGGGTGCTCCCCCCACGCCTCGAGAAAGCGGCCCAGGAACCGGAGCTGCGCGTGGCCCTGCTGTTTGCCGTCGTCGGGCTGGGCATCGGATTGGGAAGCGTCGTCGCCGGGTATGTCTCGGGGCACCGCATCGAGTTGGGGCTGGTGCCGGTCGGCGCCGTGACGATCGTGATCTGCACGATCATTCCGTGTCTCTTGCGCCGCGCTCCCGGAACATTCGTGATCATGCTCTTCGGAATCGGATGCGGCGCCGGGTTTTATCTCGTCCCGCTCTACACGTTGCTGCAACATCGTGCCCCGAAGCAGGCCAAGGGGAACGTCGTATCGGCCAGCAACTTCCTGAACGTCGTGGGGGGGATTATCGCCGTCGCCGTGTTCTTCACGATGACGTTCGGTTTCGAGCGCGTGATGGCGCCTCAAGCCGGCAAGAGGCCCGCCGTCGCCGACGCCGCCGTCCTGCAGCGGCATATTGACGAGCTGAATAGACAACGGCAGATCCCGCAGCTGCTGTTCGGGATCACCAGCGTGATGACTTTCGGATCGCTCCTGCTGCTGGTGCACCGCCTCCCCGATTTCTACCTGCGGACCGGAATCTGGCTCCGCGCCCGCGGGCATAATCCCTTGCGAACGGTCGGTATCGAACACATGCCGACCGACGGGCCCGTTCTTTTGCTGGCGAATTGCCACGTCTTTCCCGCCGCGCTCGATCTCGTCGCGGGAGTCGACCGGTACGTGCGGCTGGTCTATGTCGCAGACCGCGGCGCTGTTCGCAGCCGGCTTCAGAAGTGGGCCGAGCATGCCGGGATGATCAGCGTTCCCGCTGTTCCCGAGGCCCCCGAATGGGCCCGCGCAGAACGCAAGGGCGAGGCCGCACTGCGCGCCGGAAAGATGGTGGCGCTCACGGTCAATCAGTCGGCGTGCGCCGCCGACGTGTCGCGCTTGATTGAAGCCTGGCGGGCCGCCGTCCCGGACGTTGTCGTCCTGCCGGTCTTTTGCAGCTCGGCGTCGGGCGCCGCCCCCGTCTCACCCCCAGTCGACCCGCGCATCATCATCGGTGCGGGCCTGGCCGCGACAGTGCCACTCGACTCGGTGCTGGCCGCAATCGCGCGGCTGGCCAATGCGACTGAAGAGTAGCATCGACTGTTCACGAATCCCGCGTTCTTCCATTTTGACGGCCGCATGAAACTTTCCCCGCAAACCCTGTATGCCCCGCGGCAGGCCGATGCCGCGACGATCGTTCGCATCGGCGTCGCCGTGATCGTCCGGCGTGACGACGGCCAGGTCCTGCTCGAACGTCGCAGTGACTGCGGCTGGTGGGGGCTTCCCGGCGGGCGAGTTGAGCCGGGCGAATCGATCACAGAGGCCGCAGTGCGTGAAGTCTTCGAAGAGACGGGCCTGACGGTGCGCATCACCGGGCTCGTCGGCCTCTATTCCGAGCCTGAGGAACGCATCGTCACCTATCCCGACAATGTCGTCCACCTGATCGACGCGGCCGTCGCCGCGGAAGTCGTGTCGGGCCGGCTGACGATCAGCCCCGAGAGTGAAGAACTGCAGTTTTTCGACCCGCAAAAGTTACCCGCCGATCTCGTCCCTCCCGCCCGTCGCCTGCTCGCCGATTACGCACAAGGATTATCGGGAGTGTTAGGTTGAGTCTCATCCAAGACTTAAACGGGTGCGTCCGTTAATTGGGGGACGTTCGGCTCAGTGCCCCGCCGGAGAATGGTGACAAAAACCGCTTCCTGACGGGTGCGGCTCGACGTGGAGGCCCTGTTTCAACAGGCTGAAAGGTCACAAATCCGAGAATTCTGCGTGTTGGGGAAGTAATACCGGCCTCCGAGTTGTGTCAGTCTATTGAGGCCGGAGCAAGTCGAGGAGGAATTCGTACTTTGTCCATCGATTGGGAAAGCATTGCCGCCGAGCATGGTCGGATGGTGATTCAAACGGCGATGCGCGTCATGGGAAATGCCGTCGATGCGGAAGACGTCTGCCAGGAGATGTTCCTGGAACTGATTTCGAAGGCATTCCCGGTCGACGTTCGGAATTGGGGCGCCTATTTGCGAAAGCTGGTGGTGTTCCCGTCGCTCAACCGCAGGCGGCAACGTCGACCCGTCGTGGCGCTGCCGGTCGAGACGCTGGTCTCGGCGGAACTTTCACCGCATGACGAGGCAGTCCGTCGCGAACTTGCCGAGCATTTGCGAAGCCTCATTGCCGCGTTGCCGGAGCGCGAGGCGGCTGTGTTCGTGTTTCCGACCGCGAAACGTATATAATGACAGGTGGTCGGGGTGCAGCGATCGTGGCAGGCGAATGGGCCGTGTGAGAGTGCGCCGAATCGTTCGGCGGAACGCGTTGTTCACTCGCCGCTGGCAAACAGAGAGGCGAATGCGATCGAGCTCGTCTCGAAACGTGCTTGACCCGGTCTCAAAACCTGCCTGACGCGTCTCAAAACCTGCCTGACCACGCCCAAACTGGCCAGTTTGTGAAATGAGATCTTGACGATGCTGATGCAATGCAAGGCGATTGCCGGAAATCACTTGTGTCGGATTTCTCTG
>DASYAR010000697.1:0-9165 GCA_036501235.1 Planctomycetaceae bacterium | reverse complement strand
CGACGTCATCCAGCAGTTGGAATCGCGAATCGAGCAGAAGAAGGCCCGCGTGCAGGTAGCGCCGCATCTGCCGCACCTGGCGGCCGACCGTCGCTGGGTGACGCAGGCCGTATTCAACCTGGTGGCCAATGCGCTCAAATTCACCTGTGACGGTGAAGCCCCCGACGTGGAAATCGTTCCCTACGAGCCCGGCCTCGATGATCCATCGGGGGAAGGCCTGGTCGTCCGCGACCGTGGCCCCGGCGTTCCGCTGGGCTACGCCGAACGCATCTTTCAACTTTTTCAGCGGGCGGTCGGGCGCGAAATCGAAGGGACCGGGGCGGGGCTGGCGATCGTGCGGCAGATTGCGGAACGGCACGGCGGGTCGGCCTGGGTGCGCCCGCGCGAAGGAGGCGGTTCGGAGTTCGTAGTGACGTTTGGAACAAGCGTAATCTAAATCATGGAACGACAACAAATTCACTTGCTGTTGATCGAAGACAGCCCGGACGACGCGCTGCTCATCCGCGAGTTGCTGGCCGACGCCCGTCAGGCGGAATTCGACGTTGTCCATGCCGAGTGGCTGCGAACGGCGCTCGAGCATCTCGCGGAGCGGCAATTCGACGCCGTACTGCTCGATTTGCAGCTTCCCGACAGCCGCGGACTCGACACATTTCGCGCAGTCCAGAAAGCGGCCCCCGGCCTGCCGGTCGTCGTCCTGAGCGGCTTCGAAGATGAAACGACCGCCCTCACGGCAGTCCAGGAAGGAGCGCAAGACTATCTGGTGAAAGGGCACGTCTCGACTCCGGTGCTCGAGCGAACGGTGCGCTACGCCATCGAACGCAGCCGCACCAGCAAAGCGCTGGCCGAGCGCAACGCCGAGCTCGAGCGGGCGAAGGAAGCCGCCGAGGCCGCCAGCCGTGCGAAGAGCGCCTTTCTGGCCAGCATGAGCCACGAGATTCGCACGCCGATGAATGCCATCATCGGGATGACTGATTTCGTGCTCGACACGGCCCTGTCGCCACTGCAGCGCGAGTACCTGAAGATCGTGCAGGAATCGGCCGAGTCGCTGCTGGCCCTGATCAACGACGTCCTCGATTTTTCGAAAATCGAAGCGGGCAAGCTCGATCTGGAAGAGATCGAGTTCAGCCTTCGCGACAGTTTCGGGTGTACGCTGAAATCGCTCGCCGTGCAGGCGCATCGCAAGGGACTCGAACTGATCTCCGACATTCACGCCAGCGTCCCGGACAAAGTGATCGGCGACCCCACACGACTGCGGCAAGTGCTCGTCAACTTGGTGGGCAATGCCATCAAGTTCACCCAGGGGGGGGAAGTGGTCGTGCGGGTCCGACCGCAAGAGCAACTGGGCGAGACACTGTGCCTGCATGTCGCCGTCACCGACACGGGGATCGGCATTCCCCAGGCGCGGCGAGAGAAATTGTTCCAGGCCTTCGAGCAGGTCGATAGCTCGATGTCTCGCAAATTCGGGGGGACGGGGCTGGGGCTGGCGATCTCGTCGCGCATCGTATCGCTGCTGGGAGGGCGGATCTGGTTCGACAGCGAAGCCGGACGGGGCAGCACGTTTCATTTCACGGCCAACATCCGATCGGCCGAGGGAGGCTTGCCGGCGTTTCCAGTCGAATCTCTGGGATTGCGTGGCGCTCCGGCGCTGGTTGTCGAAGACAATGCCACGTATCGTCAGACGCTCGTGGAAATGTTGGAGAGCTGGGACATGCGCGTTTCCGCGGCCCCCGACGTACGCAGCGCCGTCGAGCTGCTTGAAACCCGGCGGCCGGTCGAACCGCCGTTCGTCGTCGTTTTGATTGATGCCGACATGCCCCACATCGACGGTTTCGCGCTGGCCGGCGACATCAAGAACCGGTTCACGCGCCAGGTCGATCATACCGTGATGCTGCTGACCTCGGGTGACCGGTCGTCCGACGTCAGCCGCTGCGAGAAATTGGGACTCGACGCTTACCTGATGAAGCCGATCAATCAGTCCGAGCTGTTCGACACGCTGATGGAAGTGTTCCACGGACGCCGGGGCGAGGCGCCTGCCGACGAGTCAGCCGACGATCCGGCGCCTGTTTCCGGGCTGAAAATTCTGCTCGCCGAAGACAGCCTCTACAATCAGAAGCTGGCAGTCGCCTTGCTCGAGCGCAAGGGGCACGTGGTGGTCGTCGCCAATAACGGGGCCGAAGCGGTGGGATTGTCCCGATCGCAACCCTTCGACCTGGTGCTGATGGACGTGCAGATGCCCGAAATGGACGGACTGGAAGCCACACGGGTCATTCGCGAGCGCGAAGCGTCCCTGGGAATCCACCTGCCGATTCTGGCGATGACGGCGCAAGCCATGGCCGGCGACCGCGAGCGATGCCTCGAAGCCGGAATGGATGACTATCTGACCAAACCCGTTCGCTCTGCCGAACTCTATGCGACGATCGACAGAATCGCGGCGCGAACGCACGAATCGGCGACGAATGGCGAACCACCCGACCAGCCCGCGCCGCAGCCCGGGCCGATCGTGCCCCCGGCACAACGTGAAACAAACCATTCCGTTTCGGCGTCGCGAAGCTTGGGGCTCGACGAAACGCTGAAGTCGCTGGACGGCGACGCCCAACTGCTATCTGACGTCGTGCGTATCTTTCTCGTCGAATCGCCGAGGCTGATGGGAGAAATCGAGTCCGCCATTGCGTGCACCGACGGACCTCTGCTGCGTCGCGCCGCGCACACGATCAAAGCAGGCTTGCGCATGTTTGGGGCCGATGACGCCTACGATCTGGCCTGTCGTCTCGAAGGGCTTGGAAAGGCAGGGGACCTCGTCGCCGCTGAAGAATCGTTCGTCAGCTTTAAGCAGGTGTTTGTCGAAATCGAGAAGGAGCTGTCGGAATTCATGAGGGAGCCGTCACCGTCGCACTCATAACACAGGGCCGGTCGCAGATTGGGCCTCGGGAGGTATTTCATGCCGTCTGTTCTCGTCGTCGACGATTCTCCACTCGATCGTCATCTGGCGGTCGCCTTATTGAAAAAGTCGCCTGATTACACGGTGTTCGAGGCCGTGGACGGCAAAGACGCGCTCGCCAAAATCGAGCTGCACCTGCCGGACCTCGTCGTCACCGACATGATGATGCCCAACCTGAACGGGTTGGAACTGGTCGCTGCGGTCAAAGAAGAATATCCCATGCTGCCGATCATCCTGATGACGTCGCTCGGCAGTGAAGAGATCGCCGTGCAGGCACTTCAGCGGGGGGCTTCCAGCTACGTTCCCAAACGGAGCCTGGCCAGCGAGCTGCTGGAAATCGTCGATCGCGTGCTGACGGCCACCCAGGAAGTGCGGGGGCGCTCGCGGCTCCTCAGCCGGCTGTCGCGCTACGAGTATTCATTTACCCTCGAGAACGAGCTCGATCTGGTCTGCGCGATTTCGAGTTTCCTGCGCGAAGAAGCCATTCGCCTCAGGCTCTGCTCGCGACCTGAATGCCTGCGATTGGGGGTTGCCGTTGAGGAGGCGCTGCTCAATTCCTACTACCACGGAAATCTCGAAATCAGCTCGACGCTGCGAGAGGAAGATCACAAGCTCTATCACGAAACGGCGCTCCGGCGGTCGCAGGAATCGCCGTACCGAGAGCGGCGCATTCATGTCTCGGTCAAGATTACCCCGACGCAGGCAATCTACTCGGTGCGCGACGAAGGGCCGGGTTTCGATCCGTCGACGCTTCCCGATCCCACCGATCCGGCCAATCTCGACCGCCCCTGTGGCCGCGGTATGCTGTTGATGCGGACCTTCATGGACAACGTGATCTATAACGACAAGGGGAATGAAGTCACGCTGTTCAAAGAGCGCGACGATGAGGAAGACGAAGACGTGGAATTGGATGAATAACTCGATCCCAAGCCGAGCTTGGGATCGAGGAACGGCCGTCTTTCCCGATTGGCACTTGCCAGCCGTTCCTGCCTGACCTACGTTACGTTGTCGATACGATTCAGTACTCGGAACGGACCGCCAGGCTCACTTTGCCCACTCATATCCTGCTCATTGATTGTCCCGACGAAACGGGGCTCGTGCACCGGATCACCGGCGTCTTGTGCCGGCATAATTGCAACATCGTCAGCAATAGCGAATTCGTCGACCGCGACCACGCGCATTTCTTCATGCGGACCGAATTCTCGGGTGAGATCGAAGCCGCTGTGATCGAGCGCGAGATGCGGTCGATTCTACCGGCGGGCGCCCGGATTCGGATGGCCGACGACGTGCCCCGCAAGATCGTCGTACTGGCCACGACAGAACCGCACTGCCTGGGGGACCTGCTGGTCCGCCACGAATATGGCGAGCTCAATGCGCAGATCCTGGCGGTAATCGGCAACCACGAGAAGCTGGGAGGGCTGGTGACGCGGTTCGGGCTGCCGTTCCATCACGTCAGCCACGAGAATCTCGACCGGGCCGGTCATGAAGCGGCGATGCTGGCCACGATCGGCCGCTATGCGCCCGAATACATCGTGCTGGCCAAGTACATGCGGGTCCTCACGCCGGCCTTCGTGGAGCCGTATCCGCAACGGATCATCAACATCCATCACTCATTTCTGCCGGCGTTCGCGGGTGCAGGGCCTTACCGTCAGGCGTTCGAACGGGGGGTGAAAATCATCGGCGCCACCGCGCACTTCGTGAATGCCGGGCTCGATACCGGGCCGATCATTGCGCAGGACGTAATCGCCGTGAATCACAGCCACACCGCGGCCGACATGGCTCATGCCGGCCGCGATGTGGAGAAAATCGTATTGGCCCGCGCCCTGAAACTGGTGTGCGAAGAGCGCGTCTTTTTGAGCGGGAACCGCACGATTATTTTCGAGTAACGCGGTGGATGACCCGCGCCGTCGGAGCGTGGATCAGAACATACGCCTCCCCCTTTTCGTCCTCACCGAACGAGGGAACCGCCTTGCCAAACCCGGGAATTTCCCGATTGGCGACCACTCGCCCCTTAGCCGCGTCGTACCACAATGCCCAGACCCGCAGCGAAACATAGTCGGCGTACAGGTAGGCGCCGTCCAATTCGGGCAGCTTCGAGCCGCGGTACACCAGACCGCCGGTGATCGACTTGCCGATGTCGTGGTGGTATTCCCAGATCGGGTCGATCAGGTCGGGGCGGACGTCGACACCCTTCGCACTGAACGGATGCAGCGCCTCGCGGATGCTCCAACCGTAATTCCCGCCCGCTTTGAGAATGTCGATTTCTTCGTAAAGATTCTGACCGACTTCACCGGCCCACAATTCGCCTGACTTGCGATCGAACGCCATGCGCCAGATATTTCGGATACCGTACGCCCAATTCTCGGGAGCGGCATCCTTGTTTTTCACGAACGGATTGTCTTTCGGGATTGCGTAATTTTTGCCGTTTTCCTTATGGTCGATATCGATTCGCAGCACTTTGCCCAAGTGGCTCTTGAGGTTCTGTCCGTTGCCGTGCGGATCGTCGCCGGCGCCGCCGTCGCCATGTGTGATATAGAGATATCCGTCGGGACCGAACAGAATCGTGCCACCGTCATGGTTCCAGAACGGCTTTTCGAAGCGAATGATCTGTTCTTCAGACGCGGGGTCCGCCCGGTTGGGGTCGTCGCGGCTGACGCGAAATCGCGAGACGACGTTGGTCATTGTGGATTTGACGTCGGTGTAAAACACGAAAAACTCGCCGTTCTGCTTGAACTTCGGATGGAAGGCCATCCCCAGCAAGCCCTCTTCATTCTGCTTGTCCAGATAGCGAACGCGCGGGGTAATATCGAGGAAGACCTTCGTGGCCATTGCCGATTCGTCGTTAGGAAAGACGTGAATCGTCCCCTGCTGGATCGGCACGAAGACGCGGTTGGTGCCGTCTCCGGCATGAGTCAGCAGAATCGGCCGCAGCGCGGTGACGACGCCAGCGTCGCTCTCGGCCTTCCAGCCTGTCCATTCGAGTTTGTTAAATGCCGGCTCGATCTGATACGGCAGTGGCGATTCATCGACCTCCCATCCTGGAATCGTGGTAGGAAGCGCGACCAGCGTGCCGGCTTTCATATCAGGAACGAGCAGGTGTTTGCTCGCCGGATCGATACAACTGTCGGCGGCCTGTTCGAATTTCTCACTGATTAAGATCGGCTTCTGGCCCGGCCGGGGAATGCCCCATACGCGGCCCGTCTTCCACGACGTGATGAACAGCTTGCCGAATTTGTCCCACGTCAGGCCGTCGCCGCCGTCGAAACCTTCGGCGATTTTCTGGGCCGAGTTGTCGGCCAGTTTGATGCGGTACAGAAACCCGCTGCCGAAATCGAGCAGCAACAGGTGCGATGTGCCGTCGAGCGTCAGGCCGTTCGGCGTATTCAACCCTTTTAGATTTTCAGAATTGACGACCAGGTTGACGCGGCCTGAGCGGATGTCGATGCGGTAGACGGCTCCTTGAGCTCCCTTGAGATCTCCCGAATCGCTCACGAACAATTGGAATTTCTCGGGATCAACGGCAATGTCGTTCAGGAACAGGGGCGCCGTGGGAAAAGCCTCGGGCGCCGCCATGATCGAGACCTTGCCGTCCAGGCTGATTTTGGCGACTTGCTTCTTATCGGCTACATAGAAGAACTTATCGAAAAAGACGATCCCTTTGGGGTCGTTGAGGCCGGTGGCAAACGGGACGGCCTTGCCTTCCTTAATGACCGAGACCACGCCGTCGCCGTCTTTGTCGAACTCACCGATCTCGGTGACATAGGCCAGCTTGTCGGGCCCGATGCAAACCGATTCGGGATTCTTCATTCCCGTCGCCAGCGGCTTAGGAAGATCGGCGGCAAACAGCGGCGCTGCCGTCAGAACGATTCCGGCGGCAATCAGAAGGTGCATTCTCATGGGGGGTCCTCCATAGGCGTTCGCGGTATTGAATGATGCGATGATTGGCGTCAACGATCAGATTGCCAGGTCACACGGGGCCATCAATTTACCCGGTTTCGCCGGACAAATCCAATGGTGTCAAACTACAATTTCCCAAACACGATCTTGTACTTCTCTTCCATCTTTTTCTGGATCGCTGCCCGATCTTCGGCCAGCAGGTTCCAGATCTGGTCGCGTTGGTCATTGCCGTCCAGAATCGCTTCATTCTGCGCGGCGCGGACGTCCGCCAGGTTCGAGCTGATGTTGACGGTCCCCGGTCGATACAGATCGGCATAGGGCGTCGAGGCGTAACGGTAGGCGTTCATCTGCGTGTGAACTCGAACCTTGCGTTCGAGTTTGTTAACCTCGATTGGGGTTCCGCGCAGCGAATTGGCCAGCTCCAGCAAGTGGTCGCTGACCGATTTGCCCCACGCCGCCAGATCGGGGTCGACTCCGGCGACCGACAGGTCGGCGATCTTGCGGGCGAAGTTCTCGTGCCACAGCGCCGTCTGGTTGTATTCGGTCGCCTTGCGGTTCTGCCGCGACAGATTGTCGACGAGTTTGCCGATCGCCTGGAAATAAGTCCGCGAGGCGACCGCGTCGGCGGGCCTGTCTGTGCCCGCCGTGTTGGCCAGATGCGTCACGTCGGCATGCGGCGTCTGAATCAGGCTGATGATACGGCGAAATCCCTCATCATCGATCTGCACCTCGAGCGTCGCCGTGTTTCCTTTGGCGGTCGTGTCGGGCGCGTCGAACTGTTCGATGCGGGCCCCGGTTTCCGCCATCCACGTCAACACGCATTTTTCGACCCCCGGAGCATTGCTCGCCACCGGGCGATCGAAGGTCAATTGCAACCGGCTGGTGATGACGTCGGTGACCTGCACCGACAGCCGGATGCCGTGCAGCGAGGCAAACAGGGCCGAAAGGTCACCGACGTTCGCCAGCTCTTTCGATCGAGGAAGCGAACTGATCCATTGCGCGACCGAATCGGCGTCGAACATCTCGGACGTGTCGACGGCAATGACGACCTGATCCTGCTCGCCCGTCGTGATTGCTTTGTGCAGGAAACTATCGCCAGGCGGTGGGGGCTGCCTAGCCGCCGACTTGAGCCACCGCGACAGCACCTGCCGGTCGGCCGGCAGCACTGACCCCATCAGCTTGGGCGCCAGTTGCACGAAGTACGGACCGCGCAAGGATCGCACGGCCACCAGCTCGTTGACGCGATCAATCTTCACCTGATCGCGGAGCGCGAGCGTTCGCACCATTTCATCCAGGCTGGTCCGATACAGCGTATATGTCGCGGCCTGATCGGCGCCCGCCGTGCGAATTTCGGTCGCACGCACGGCCAGGTTCACTCCAAGCGGCGTCGAGACCAATCCCGAGGCATAGGCGTCTTTATATTCGGTCGCCCATCTCTGTTTCCGCCCGTGGGCACTTTTCAGCAGGTTTTCCATCCGCACGATGGCGACCGAATTCGCTGAGTCGGGAATCCAGCGAATCAAATCGTCGATATCCGCCGCATTTGCGGTCGTCGCAGATTGCCCCGCGACGACGAACAACGCGCACACAATTAACGAGATACGATTGAACATGGGATGGCCAGCAAGAGTCGTGGGAAACGGAACAGAACCGCTGACGGGACGGCCACCCGCGCGCGGCCGCGGCCGATACTGTACCGCGGGCGAATGACGCCCGGCAAGCGACGGCTCCCCTCAGCGAGCCGCAGGGATTATCCCTGCGGTTTCCGGATTAATGGAAACGGCAGATGCCGAGCGAGTTGAATCCGCACAGGAATGCTGTTGACGCGGCCCGATCCCAATTTCCACGCCGGTCTCGATCCGGAACGCGATTCCGGTGGGATCAACCCACCGGCTCGCTGCGGCGAGGAGCCGCGGGGACGTCGCTAATGGCCGCCCTCTTCTTCGCCGATCTGATGCTGCAAGTAGAGTTGCAGGCCGACGTCATTAATCAGCGACAACTGCGTTTCCAGCCAGTCGACGTGCTCTTCGGATTCGACGAGAATGCCGTCGAGCAACTCGCGGCTGCCGTTGTCCTTGAGCTGTGCGCACAAATCAACGGCGGCGTTGTAGGCCTGCACACCCCGCGTTTCCAGAACCAGATCGTTCTCGAATTGTTCCTTGACGTCGCTGCCGACGCGGATCACGTCGTAGCGAGCGATCTCGGGGACCCCTTCCAGAAACAGGATGCGGTCGATGAGCTTCTCGGCATGTTTCATCTCGCCGATCGATTCGGCATAGTGCTTGGCTGCGAGCTTCTGAAAGCCCCAGTTCTTGCACATCTTGGCCTGG
>DASYAR010000696.1:0-21148 GCA_036501235.1 Planctomycetaceae bacterium | reverse complement strand
GAAAGTCCAGGTCATTTCCCGTTCCTGGCGCGCAAGCGGCTGCAGCGACGCAGTCTGATCAACACGGATAGAATTCCTGCGGCGAGTGTGAGGATGGCTGCCTCGGTCGAAAGCTTCTTGAAACATCTGGCCAACAGCGGCATTTTGTCGTCCGACGAGATGTCGCAGATTCAGAAGCAGGTTCCGCGAGAAAAGTTGCAGCAAGACGCGCACGAGTTGGCCAAAGAGCTGGCACGTCAGAAAAAACTGACGGTGTTCCAGGCGAACGCTATCTACAACGGCAAGACGCAGGGATTGATCCTCGGCAACTACGTGCTGCTCGACAAGATCGGCGCGGGCGGCATGGGGATGGTCTTCAAAGCGCAGCATCGCCGCATGAAGCGGCTCGTGGCGGTCAAAGTCTTGCCGAAAGCCGGAAAGAAAGACCCCGAAGTCTTCAAACGGTTTCAGCGCGAGCTGGAAGCGGCCGCCAAACTAACGCACCCCAATATCGTCGCGGCGTTCGATGCCGACGAGCATAACGGGACGCACTTTCTGGCGATGGAGTTCGTGGAGGGGGTCGACCTGGCCCGCTCGGTCCAGGAGCATGGGCCGTTGGCGTCGGACAAGGCGCTCGATTGCATCATCCAGGCGGCACGCGGGCTGGAATACGCCCATTCCCAGGGGATCGTGCACCGCGACATCAAACCCGCCAACCTGCTGCTCGACAAGAATTCCGTCGTCAAGATTCTCGACATGGGCCTGGCCCGATTTCAAGAAAAGGCCAATCCCGCAGCCCAGCCGGGCGACAACGGGGCTTTAAGCCAGATGGGGGATTTCATGGGAACGGTCGACTATGCCTCGCCCGAACAGGCCCTCGACTCGCGGCTGGCAGACCAGGCCTCCGACATCTACAGCCTGGGGGCAACCTGGTATTTTCTGATTTTCGGCCAGCCGATGTACGTTCGCGACACGCCGATGTCGCGCATCATGGCCCATCGCGAGGCGCCGATTCCCTCGTTGCGCGCAAAACATCCCGAAATCCAGCCGCAGATCGACGCGATCTTCCAGCGGATGGTGGCCAAGGCGAAAGAAGAGCGGTATCCGAACGCGACCGAATTGCTTCGTGACCTCGCAAATTGGCAGGCGGTCACCCCCAGATCGAATTCGCTGGGCGGGGCCGACGGCGTGCCGCAGAACGTGATCAGCGCGATTTTTGACGATTGACGCTGGAAGACGGCAGTGTCGATCGGTACACTGTCGAGTCCTGAAGTTTTCGCGTTTCCCGACACAGGTTTTTCAGAGACTATGCCCAATAACAGAAATGCCGCCAAGGCGATGCGTCAGGCCAACAAGCGCAGGTTGCGAAATCGGGCCGCCCGGACTTCGTTGCGGACCGTCATCCGTAAAGTGCAGGAGGCGGTCACGACCAGCGATACCGCCGTCGTCGAGTCGGCCTTGAAGACCGCCGCCAAGAAACTCGATCAGGCGGCGGCCAAGAAATTCATTCATCGCAACAAGGCCGCGCGCCTCAAGTCGCGTTTGAGCGCCCTGGCTAAAAAGCCGCAGACCGCCAAGAAGTAAGCCTTCAGGAACGCATCATGAACGACTTCCGGGATCTCTCGCGGCGTCACTTCTTGAAGGCCGGTGCGGCGGCCACGGCGGCCGCCTGCCTGGGTTCGCAGCCGCTGTTTGCGGAGGACGACCCGTATCGCGGGTTCAAGATGGGAATCCAAAGCTACTCGCTCCGCGGGTTCAAGGTGCAACAGGCGCTTGAGATTTCGCATAAGCTCGGATTGCATTACTGGGAGTCGTATCCGGACCATATCAAGATCGGTTCGGTCCCCAAATACGTCGCCGAGCAAAAAGAAATGCTGGCCGGCTCCGACGTCAAACTGATCGCGTTCGGGGTGGTCGGTTTCGACGGCAACGAATCGAAGGCGCGAGAAGTGTTCGACTTCGCCAAAGCCATGGGCATCGAATCGATCAGCGCCGATCCGAAGAAAGACGAAGCGACGTTCAAACTGCTCGACAAATTGGTCGATGAATACGCCATCAACATTGCCATTCACAACCACGGTCCGAAGGCCAACTACGACAAGATCGACGACGTCGTGAATGCGGTGAAAGATCACCATCCCCGGATCGGGGCCTGCGTCGACACGGGACACTACCTGCGCAGCAAGGAAAATCCGGTCGACGCTCTGGAGCGGCTCAAGGATCGTGTCTTTGGCGTGCATCTGAAGGATGTCAAAGACGCGACAATGTTCAAGATTCTTGGTGAGGGAGACCTCGACCTCGTCGGCTGCCTGAAAGTGCTCGCCCGGATCAAATACAAGTATTGCCTGGCGATCGAGTACGAAGAGAACCCCAAGAATCCGGTTCCCGATCTCGAAATCTGCCTGGAAAACGTGCGGACCGCAATGACCAAGCTGGGTTAGGCGGCCGTTTGAATCCCTCGGCCGGGGATGCCGGTTGCGCGGGCGTTTCAGTTGCCGGCCTTTCGCTTTACCGAGGCTGAGCCTTCGTCCGCACGTCGTCGGTTTTCACTCCGGGCGTTTTCTCGTCGGAAGCAGGTTCCCGCCCGGCTGCCGCGGCGTCCGCTTTTTCCGCAGGTTTTGTCGCCGGCTTGCTCTTGGGCTTGGCGCCCTTGGCGGCCCGTTCGTCGGCGGCTTTGGCCTTGGCTTCCATGGCGGCCGCGTCGTCGGTCGCGCGCCGCAATTCTCGGATTTCGTCGCGCAATTCGGTGAGTTTGGCTTCATCGAGGTAGTTGGTGACCAGTTCGCCGGTCTCGGAGCACAGCTTTCTGATCCGCTCTTCGGTCGATTTATCTCGGCGAGCGCGAGCGGCTTTCGTCCGATTGATACGGATGAGGTTCAAATCTTCCGTGAACTTCGGCGCTTTGGACATCGCGTCGAGAGCACGCAGCGCCGTGGCGGCCGCGTCGAATTGTCCCGCTTTGGCTCGGGCTTTGGCCTGCGCCATCAGGACGGCCCGCCGGGCCACCGTATCGACGAGCTTTGCCTGAAGCAGCGCGATGTCTGCTTCCACCTCCAGTCGCAGCGAATCATCGGGAAGCTCGATGACTTCAGCCGGGTGCAGTCCAGGCAGGTACGGGACGCGCGCCAGCAGCACCTGTCCGCTTCTCACGAGAAGCCAGATCGGGCGGTCGGCGGATGCGCATTCCGCCGGCAGCGAGACTTTTCCGTTGCGGTCGGTGATCAGGGTGGGCAACGTCTTCGCAGGTACGTCATGCGCCGCTTCGTCGGATTGCGGTTTGGAAGGCAGCATGGCAGCCAACTCCACTTCGACGCCCGCCAGCGGCTTTCGCGCCGGGCCACGCGTGACAAGCGTCAGCTTGGTTTCCGGGCCGCGGTCATTGATGCCCAAAGCCAGTGTCAAGAGGCGGTGCCGCCGGCCGGCCAGCGGCGAACGCAGGCCGCTGGTGACGGTGCAATGGACGCGCCCGGCCTCCACATCATTGACTGAGTTCAGATACGTCCAGGGAATCTGCTGGATCCGCTCGACGGCGAGGTCTTTATCGAGAATGCAATTGTAGGCTTCGAACAGCTTTTCCGACGGCAGGGCCGGCCAGGAGGAATCGGCCGGGCTTAAGTTCGCACCGCGGCCGCGCAGAGTCGTTCGTCCCGATCGCGGTTGATCGATTTCGGCGACAGGGCGAAACAGTTCGTGAATCAACGACAACAAAGCCGCAGGCAGATCGCGCCGATCGAGAACCGACTTGGTTGCCCGTGGCCCCAACTGGCGCGTCGCGACGTCCCATTCGCGACCGTCGCAAATGATGCCGGCACCGGTCGACGCGACGGCAATCAAGTATGACTTGTCCGTCTCCTCGATGGCCGAGTTTCGAACGAGGCCCTCGGGCGCGAGGCGCGACAGGGCTTTCGTTCCGGAGAAGACGCGTCCCTGCTCCTCAACCACTTCACAATGCCAGAACGGCCCCAGGCAGCGTTCTAGACCGGCGGCCGTTAGTTCGAGAATGTCCGCCCGGAATGGAGCGTCCAATTCCACGGCCCCCTCGAAACTGATTCTCACGCGGACATCATAGGGGCGGTCTTCGATCGCCGTCTCTGCGGCGCACAGCAAGTTTGGCGCGATGCTCAGTGCGATCGTCAAGAATCCGCGGACGCAGTTCATAACGGGGCCTCCCGCGAGAACCACGGTTCCACTTTCCAGCGCTCGATCTTCTGATAGGGCGTGACCGGGCGCTCCGGCACACCGCGAACATGCTTGCGATAAACGAACGTGTCGTCGAGCTCCCACAGGGGAATCAGGTGCACCTCGGCCCAGAATTGCTCATGAAGGAGGTGCAGGAGTTGGGTCGCCGAGTTCATGTCTCCTACTCGATCGAGGTCCAGCAATTGCTTTCGCAGCCAGGTCGGCAAGTGCCCCAGCGCAGCTGTCTCAGTCGACGTGGTAAGCGCCAGATACGGCCACAGTTCGACAAGCGGCTCCGCCAGTGCATCAGTGCGGTAGACGATGTCCCAGTCGTCCTGACCATCGGGCGTTAGTCCGACGGCGGGAGCGACCGACAGCCGGGCTTCGATGCCCACAACCTTCCATTGTTCGATGATGCGCGCTGCCGCGGCCTGCACCTCGGGTTCGGGGCCGCACACCAGCCGCAGGACGGGCAACTTGCTTCCGAGCTCCTTCTCGGCCGTTTTGGCGAGCGAGTAGGCCAGGGCCGGATCGAACTTATGCGGTTCGACCTTGCGCGTGCTGTCGTTGTTGTAAGCGTAACTGGTCGTGGCGAAGGGGGCGCTCGTGACGCGTCCCAGTGGGCCCGGTTCCTCATGCAGAAACACCTGCTCGAGGATCTGCGGGCGGTTGATCGAATAGACCAGCGCGCGGCGGAGCGTGCGGGCGGCAAGCCCCTTGTGGTGGGGATTGAACTGCAGCACGTGCGTCGTCGGCAGGGCGTAGGCCTGAGAAAAGAACTCCTGCCGCGCCGCCAGACTGCGCACTGTATACGCCGGGATGCGCGGCAGCATCGAAACCTCTCCCCGCAGCAGTCCCTGGATCGCCTTGGCGTACGAATCGTATTTGATCTCGATCACTTCGGAAATTCTGTGATCGGCGGAGTTCTCGGCATCGGGAATCGACCGGCGGTAGACGGCCTGACGGTCGCCCGCCGTCTGTAATTGGAAAGGATAGGCGGCCGCCCTGGGCTCAGCAGGGGCTTCAGGAAGCTCCGCCTGACGCGACGGCGGACAGGGAAACGCAAACAAGGCCTCCGGCCGCAGCGGCGCCTGTTGAAACCGAACGGCCAGATCGAACGGAGAGCGAACTTCGAGCGAATCGATCGTGGCTCCAAACCGTGCATCGTATTCGGCAGATTGCGAATTCAGCCGGCCTCCCAGCGACCAGACCAGGCCTGCCGCCGTCAGCATGGGCTGCGATTCGCCCGGCAGGCGGTAGGGCCGGAGGCGAAACAGCACGCTGTGACCCAGTTCGGTCGGTTCCCAGTCGCTGAAGAAGCGCGACTCATAGCGAATGATCTTATTTTCCAAGCGAGACGGTTCGAACAGAGGCGTCTGCATCAATTGTCGGCGCCGCAATTCGGCGTTCGAGAGCAGAACGGGCGCGACCTGCGGAGCGGCCTGCGGCAATTCGACGACTCCGGCGCGCAATCTTTGTCGCCGCTGGGCCAGGCGATTGTAGACCGGCAGAAGCTCCGGCAAGTCGGGCCAATAGCGCGTGGCGCGTTCCGCCAGATCGAGCGCCGCATCGATTCGGCCGGCGCGCTCGGAGGCCACGGCCTTGTCGACCTGTTCGCGAGCATCCTGCATCAACCGCGCCGTCCAGTCTTTAATGACCCGGTGATTGGCATACTTGCGGGCGATCCGCCGCAGAAAATACCGCGCCGCTCGAGGATCGTTGTTTTCCAGCGCTTGCGACATCAGCTTGTCACCCACGACCCCGAACTGTGCCTCGAGCCCCATGTACGATGCCCGGCGCTCGTGCAGCGATTCGAGCAGCGCCAGAGCGTGCTGCGGATGCCCCTCGGCGGTTTGCACGACCGCTTCGGTGAACAGCAGCCGCTCTTTTCGGGGGACGATGCCGGGCCACGATTCCTGCCGCGCTTCGAGCGCCAGTAACACTTCATAGGCCTGTCTCACTTTTTCGTCGTCCAGGAGTTGATCGATGCGGCGGAGCATCAGGTCTTCGTAATAGATGATCTCCTTGAGGAACCGGGTGTGCAGCCGATACTCGCGGTCTTCACCCTCCGGCAGCGTGACCGGCAGGTAATACAGATCGAGGCGGCGTCTTTTCGCCTCTTCCGATTCCGCCGGGTCACCGGCTTTGCGCGTCGCCCGGCTGATCCGCTGATTGATGTCGTCAATCGTGCCCGGGCGGGGAGCGACCGGTTCCACCACGATCACCTTGCCCGTGTGCATCACCAGCCAATCGAGCGGGGGGCCCTGCATCAGCCGCTGAAAGGAGGGCAATTCCATTTGATTGATCAGCGGCAGCTTTTCGTCTTCTTCGTCGACCGGTTCATCTGTCCCGGGATCTTCGGTTTCGTCCGCTGGCGCGGCCTCTTTCGGCTGCGCCGCCAGAACGGGCGCAGCGCTCAGGAAAGCGCACAGGACTACTAGCGCGAGCAGCACAATTTGCAGTTTGAGATTTTCAATTCTCATCTGGCATTTTCTCCTCTTCCGGCGCCGCGGCGCTCGAGCGATCGACGACGACGAGCGAACCCTCCAAAGTGCCTACTACGAGATTCTCGCCCCAGCGCTGGGGGCCGAAGCTGAGTTGTTGGCCCAGGTCGATCGACCGTGCGAACTTGCCATTTGTCGAGTCAAGCCAGACGACGCGGCCGTCGGTCAGGGCGGCGATGATCTGGGCTCCCTCGCTGAGCGGGTCGCCGGCGAGCCAGGCCCCGGCCAATGGGAATCTCCAGCGCTCTGCGAGTTTGGCTGCGGCATCCAGCGCGAGCAGCGTTCCCGATTTCAATTCCGCAAGGACGAGCGACCCGGCCGGACGTGGACGACTGACCGCAGGGGCCTCCAATACCACCGTAGCTTGCGGCTCGAGCGAAGCCGCGTCGAGCATGACCAGACGGGGGCTGTCATCGACGAGAAACAGCCGTCCCCCGGCCAGAGCGCAAGGTACGTCGACGGGGTGGCCGGCATCCCAATGAGTGATTTCTTCGAGGTGCGGCACCGGGGCCGTTCCGAATTGAATCCGCGCCAGGCGCCCCGTTTCCGACAACACAACGGCCTGAGATTCATTCAAGGCCGCCGCACTGATCCATTTGGGCGATTCGTCTTTTCCGATCGGGGCGGGCAAGTCTTCGACGACAGGTTCAGTCGTCGGTCGGCCGATCAGTCGCAAGCGGCCGGGCAGCGGCAATAGCAACCCCCGCGCCAGGCGTACGGGCGGTGCTTGCAATGGATCGGTCAGTTTTTGCTCGCGCGGTTGTCCGTCGCTGCCCGGGAGCCACAATCGCGGCTCTTCACCGCTGCAATAGACGGCCAGGCGACCGTCGTCCAGCCGCACGGCCGACAGCGACGTCGTTAAGCCTTCCGGCACAGGCAACTGGCCCACGGGCTGCATTTCGAAACCGCCGCGTGCCAGCCTGTTCGGGGAAACTTGATACAAGTCGCCCAGGCTGGTTGCGCACAAGACGGCAAAGTCTTTGGCGGCTGGACTGCTCGTGCCGATGACGCCGCCGCCCAACGAGAGCTGCCACTGCAAATTCATCTGCCGCCGGTCGACTTCGGCGAACAGCACGGCGCGGCTGTACGAGAGCCTGCGGGCGACGAACAAAGAGTCGCCCGCCGCCTGCAATGGCTGCGAGGCGATTCCCGCGGCGGCCTGCTGCTTGTCGGGGAGCAGACTGTCGGGACCAAGCTCGAAGCGCCGCAGGCTGCTGGAACACATCCACATCTGGTCGTCGGGGCCAGCCCACACGTAGATCGGCGGGCCCTGCGAATTTTTCACCTGGTAGGTCGCCAATGCGGTCAGCGACTTCTGGTCCCCCGTTTCGGCGACGGTGAACGCCCAGACCCGTTCGGGGGTCGACGGAACAAACAGCGACTTTCCTCGCAATTCCAGCGCATCGCGGACTTGCCCGGCGATTTTCTGTTGAGCGATTTCCACGGGGGGCTGGTCTTCGCGAGTGGTGTCGAACAGCCGCAATTGCGACTGCGCCTCGTTGAAGTTGTCGGCCAGCAGCAGATACGCGCGCAGCATCAGGGCCGGTGCCTGGATCGCTCCGGGGCCGTGGCCCAGCCAGACCACTTGTTCGCAGGCCAGCGGGCGGCGCGTCAGCACGTACAGCACGTTTTCATGACCTGGCACGTACAATCGCTCACCAGAGAGCGACACGGCGGCCGGCGCTGCAATTGACTGAGCAAACTTCAGCCGGGCCGTGCTGCGCCCCGACTGCAAGTCGATTTGTTCCAAAACACCGTCTCGGGTCGCCAGGTAAATCTGCCCTTCGTGAACCAACGGCGGGCCAACGGGCTGGGCGGCAAGCGAGACTCTCCACAGAATTTCCCCCGTCCGCGCCGCCAGCAGCCACAGTTCGTGATGGCGTGACGACGCCACGAGCAATGCGGGTTGCCCGGCGGATGCGGAGACGGGTGAAAACGGAGGATCGAGACCCACCACCTGCCGCCAGAGAGGCTCGCCCGTCACACTATCGACGCCGTACAGGCAGTCTTCGGCCGTGACATGGACGGTCGATCCCACCGAAGGGACGTCCGACCGGGATCGCATCCTGCGAGTCAGCGTGTACCGTGGCAGCGGTCGGTCCGCCGGCTCGGCCGGCCCGGCGGCCTCGCGCACTTTTTCGTCGCGAGTCGTCAGCGCGCGTTCGAGCTCAAACGACTTTTTCAGCCGATCCTTGAACGGCCGGTAGTCTTTCGCTTCGCCGGGGTGCAGCGCCAGCACATGGCGGAATTCCTGGAATGCCGCGACGGGCTTGCGTTCAGCCAGGCCCGCGTCCATTTTGCCAATCGCCCGGTCGAACAATTCTTGGCGCAGCACGACTCGCTCGGCACTGCGGGCCAGTTTGTCCAATTCCTGAAGCCGCTCTTCCGGGCGGGACGGGCTGTAGAGAATGAGCAGTTTGACGGCTTCCGCCGAGACCGCCAGGGGTTCGCGCTTCCGCAGCCCTTTCGCCGTTTCGAGCGCGCCGGAGGCGATGCGGTCGGTCGATTCCAATACGAATTTTCGGAGCGGCGACGCGGGATCCTCGAACTGCGGGTTCGTGCGGTTGCTTTCGATGTACTTCTGCAGCGCTTCGAGTCCCTTGTCCCAGGCGGGGGTCGCGCCGGCAATCGCCTGTTCCACCTGGGCCGTGCCAATTTCGGCGCGGGCCTGCGCCGCCAGTTTATGGCTGGGGTAATTCCGGATGAATTGCTCGAAACCGGCGATCGCCTCGGTGAACTGGCCGCCGCGAAGCTGCGACTCGGCCAGGTCGAACTCCTTTTGCGCTCGTTCCCGCGACAGCAAAAACCAGATCGACGCCGCCGAAACCAACAGCAAGAACGCCCCGACCGACAATCCGATCACCAGCGGGGAACGGAGCGGGTCCTGCTCACCCGGCCGAAGTCGCTTCGTCTGCAGCGCCTGCCGGATCCGGTCGGCGGCATCGGCCGTCTGCCGCGAATCGACCGCCGCGGCGCGAGATTCCTCATGTGCCAATGCATCGAGGTCGACGGCAGCATGCGCCACGCGATCAACGCCGACGCGACGTTCCGGCGGCCGAGCCTCGTGCGATTGGTCATCTCCGACCGGCGGCCTGGCCCAGGGCTTTCCTGGTGGCGCCTCGACGGGGGCCACGACAGGGGCCTCGGCCGGCACGTCGCTGAAGCGAAAGGAGCGGACGGGGAGCTCGTCCTCGGTGATGGCGCGCAACTGAATGCTGCTGGCTGACGGGATCAGATCGTCGGCCTGGTCAGAGGCGAAATCACCCTGTTCGCCGCGGTGCTCCAACTGCAAGACGATGTCCACATCACCGACACGGATGACGTCGCCCGATGAGAGAGCGGTCGAGCGCACGGTCGCCCCGTTGAATTGCACGCCTTCCGCGCCGACGGAAGCCACTTCGAAGTGCTTGCGGTTCCAACTGATGCGGCAATGAATCGGGGCCACACCGTCGGCGTCGACTTGGATGTCGTTCGACGGGAGCTGCCCAACCATCAGCGGAGCGTCTTTCGTCAGCTCACGTGTTTCGATGGCGCCGGAGCGGTGGCGAATTTCCAGAATGGGCATGGAGCTTGACTTTGGGTCGAATTGATTTCGGACGGACAGTCCTGAGCCTTGAGTCCTGAATGCTCAGGTCTCAGGACCCAAGACTCAGGACTCACTTCAAGTAGGTTTGATGGACGACGGAAAACTCGTAGCCGCCATCGGTTCGCTCTACGGCAAAATAGGTTCGGCGAATCTCCCGGGCCGCCCGGTTGCGATAGGCGAGCTCCAGCCGCGCCAGCTTATCTTCGGTGGCTTTGGGATAGAAATGGAACATGGCCCCCTCCCCCACGTCGATGCCGGCCTTGCGAAAGATCTGCAAGTCGGCCTGCTTGCGGCCGCCTCCCTGCCAGGTCATGTACAGCCGTTTCTCTTCGGCGCCGCTGTTGGACGTGCGAACCACGGGACGGGCGTCCGAAAGTTTCGAAACATAAACCAGCTTGCCCTTCACGACCGCTCCGAATTCGATCCCGAAGAAATCGAGTTGCCGAGTGTATTCGGCCAGGTTGCTCTGGTCGGCGAAACGCACCATCCAGCGCTGCTCGCGTGGATAACCTCCGCCGGAGCCGGGTCCGGAACCCAGAGCGCGGCGTCCCGTGCCGTCGGCGCTGCCGGGTTTGGCGGAGTTGCGAACTCCCAGGTCGAGTGGCCGCTGAGTCTCGACGACCGCGTTATCCGCCTGCGAAACAACCTGCTCGAGGGATTCCTGGACGTCCTCCTGGTCCGAAGAGGTATCGCCGACCGCGGCATCCTGACTGGGAGGGTCGGGCGAGTCGACTCGCAACGTCTCGTCGGGGGAGCCGTCTTCGACGCCCCCCGCCGGTTCTTCGAACAACTCGACGTCGACGGGTTCTTTGGGTTTGGGGGCGCGCGTCGCATACCAGGCGAAGGCCAGCAAAAACACCGTAAAGCACAAGCCGCCGATGATCGCGAACAGAAAGGCGCTGACCTGATCGTAACGCGTGACGCGAATGACGGGCGGACGAACCGAGGCGGGGGGTGTAGGCTGCACCATGCTATTTGGCCGGGAACTCCCCCACGTCGTCGCGCTCATCATAGGCGCGGACTCCCAGATACCATTTCTTCCAGAAGGCGATCGCGGCGGCGCGTTGGGCATCGGTTGGTTCGTCGGGAGGTTCGAGCGAGTCGACCTTCTTGCTAATGAATCGCAAGGCATTGCGCGCTTCGACCACACACGAGGGATCGGGATCGCTAAGGCCGGCGATCAGCTTGGGCACGACGCGCAGATCGTTGGTGCGTCCCAGCGCCCAAAACACCGTCCGCCGGACTTCGACGCGCTTGTCGCCGACGAGCTTGAGCAGGCGGTCGGTCTGGCCGATCAGCGCCTCGGGATTCTCGGTGGCGATCGTTTCGACGAGGGCGGTCTGGGCCGATTCCACCAGGTTGCCGTCGGCCTTTTCCAGTTGCGCCAACAACTCGTCCACCGGCCCTTTGAGTTTGCGGACGTGAACGCCCTGCTGATCCGACTCGAGCGATTCGAGATTGTCGGGAAGGCCACGCCCTCCGACCAACAAACCGCCGCCGTACCGGCGCTCGGGCCCCCGACGTTCCGGCCGCTTCATCATCTTCGCCGTGGCCTTTCCCAGAAACAACAACCCCAGCGCGGTCGCCGGATCGGGTCCGCAGCCGTCGTTCCATCCCCCCGCGGCGTCTTGGGTGCGGCAGAGTTGGGCGGCGCCTTCGGCGTACCAGTCGTGTCCGTCGATGTCCTTGAGATTGGCCAGCGCCATCAATCGTTCGAGGCCGTACAGGTAGTACAAATCGTGACCGGCTTTGGGCTCGATCGTGAATTTTTCGGTGAGCCAGGCTTTGCCGCCGGCAATGGCCTTGTCGATCGCGGCGAGGCGCGTGGTGATTTTGTAGCTGGCATCGAGTGCGGCGGTGTCTTTCACTCCGTCTTCGGGGCGCGGGACGGCCGGTTCGAGCAGGCCATATTTCTTACCGCGCCGCTTCGGTCGTGCCTTGACCTCTTCGATGTCCTTTGCGTCCGGGTACAGATGCAACCGGGCGACATACAGAGAAGCGGTGCCGGCGACGGTCATCGTATGCGAACCTCCCTGACCGTATCCGAAAGCGCCCTGGACGGGATGATAAGAAAAGGAGCCGTCCTTATTCTGAAAGGTCACGTGCCACCCGGCCGCTTTGTCCCAGACTTTTTTGGGGACGCCGACTCCAGCTCGCGTGGCCTCCCAGAGCCCCAGCACGGCATATTGGGTAATGCTCGTGTCGCCGTCCGTGGGATTGCCTGGGTTCGCGTAAAACCAGCCTCCGTTCGGTTGCTGTACGGAAATCAGAAATTTGACGATCGTCTCGATCTGCGGCTTGTATCTCACCGGATCGGCATTGGCCAGGGCCATGATGCTCACGCCGGCCTCATAGACGTGATGGTTGACGGGCCTGAAAACATTGTCGCGCGTGCGTTCCACGATTTTATCGATGGCCGCCTTGATTTCCGGAGCTTCCGGCGGCTGTCCCGATTTGAGCAGCGCCATGGCGACGACGGCCGATTCTCCACCGCTCAGCGATCCCTGCCTGCTCTTGAGCTTGGCGACCGAGCGCTTGATCGCCCCCTGGATCTGGTCGTCGGTGACCTGCGCGAACTGCCCCTGTGCAGTGCCAGTCATCAACACGCACGACAGGATCGCGGCCGCCAGAAACGCGACAGCGCCAAACGAGGGGCGGGATTGCCGCCGGCCGGCCAAAGACGCAAACCAGAACGACATGAACTGGGCGACTCGTGAGAAGGGAAATTCCGTGAGACACTGCCCGACGAACTTGCAGCCTGCGAAGGAACTGCAACCTTGATGCTATTTGTCGCCGCTGGGGGTGTCAAGAAGCGTTCTCAGCACTGGCGAACTGCCGGTGAGTTCGGGTATGGTGGAGGGACTCTCTCCCCTTGGCTTTGAACGATCCGGGCCGACTTTTCGTGGACTGCTGATCCGATGATCGAACTCAAACGAATCCTGACGGCGACCGATTTCAGCGACGCCTCGAAAGTGGCTTTGCGTTATGCGGTCGCCTTCTCACAGGCTTTTCAGGCGGAAGTCATTCTCTGTCACGTCCTGGAAAAGCCCGACTTGCTGGCCGGCTTGCCTCCCGTCGCAGAAGGGTACATCCCTCCCAATCTGGCCGAGTTGCAGGAACAGCACGCCCGCGTGCAATGTGAACAGGTGCTGGCCGAGGCGGGGCTTTCACAAGCGCGCCTGGTTTTATCCCACGGACATCCTGCCAAAGAAATCACGCACGCAGCAGCTCAGGAACAAGCCGACCTGATCATCGTCGGCACCCACGGACGGGGAGCCATCGCCCACCTGCTGCTGGGATCAGTCGCCGAAAAGGTCGTGCGCCTGGCCCCCTGCCCAGTCCTGACGGTTCGCCCCGGCGAGCATGAGTTCGTAACCCCCTGACAACGCAGCATTTTCTGCGTTCCGAAAGCCCCGCAGTTTGCCCCCCAATCGATTAAGAGCGGTGAAATCTATGGCTGAAGCTCTGGCAGCGCCTCCGGAACGAACGACAACGACTGCGACTCAGCCTGGGTCGCAACAGATGCCACGCTGGAACGTCGGCGAATTGCCCGAGGCGCCGCTTTTCAAGTGGACGTCGATCTGGACGTTCCTCGGGCCGGGCCTGTTGATGGGGGGCGCCGCGATCGGAGGGGGCGAATGGCTGCAAGGGCCGCTCACGACGGCGCGATACGGCGGCGGCCTGCTGTGGCTGTCCACGCTCAGCATTCTCGGGCAGGTTCTGTACAACATCGAAATCAGCCGTTACACGCTGTATAGCGGCGAGCCGATCTTCACCGGCAAGTTTCGCACGCTCCCGGGCCCCATGTTCTGGGTGACGCTGTACCTGATGCTCGATTTCGGTGCCATCTTCCCGTACCTGGCAGCTTCGGCGGCTACGCCGCTGGCGATGATGCTGGGCAAGATCACCGACGTCGACAGCATCGAGCAGCATGCCGCTCTGCTCAAGGGGCTTTCGGCCGGCATCTTTCTCTTGTCATTTGTCCCGCTCATCTTCGGCGGCAAAATCTACAATTCGCTCAAGGCCATCATGACATTCAAGCTGGTGACCATCATGGGCTTTCTGCTGATTCTGGCGATCGGCTATTCCCACGCCTCGACCTGGGTCGAGATCTTCACCGGGTTCTTCAAGTTCGGAACTGTGCCGGTGGGCAAAACCGAGCTCAGAAACGTGTTTGTGGAGATGTGGAACGGTCGCTCGTTTCCGGCTCTGGACTTGTCGACGATGGCGACGCTTTCGGCACTGGTCGCGATTTCCGGTCAGGGGGGACTGTCGAATACTCCGATCAGCAACTACACGCGCGACCAGGGCTGGGGCATGGGCTCGCACGTGGGGGCGATTCCCAGCCTGGTCGGCGGGCGAGATATTCAACTGTCGCACGTCGGCACCGTCTTCGAAGTGAACGAACAATCGCTTCCCCGCTGGAAACGTTGGTACAAGCACCTGCGGCGCGATCAGCTCTGCGTCTGGATGCCCGCCTGCTTTTTCGGCTTGGCGCTCCCCAGCATGTTGTCTGTCGAATTCCTCCCCAAGCACACTGTCCTGGAAGGAAGCAAGGCGGATTGGGCTGCATCAGTGATGACAGCCGACGGCGTCGGGAACACCGTGGGTGGCACGCTGGGGAACGCCTTCCGGTTCATGACGCTGTTTTGCGGGTTCCTGGTGTTATCGACCTGCATGGTTTCGACGATCGACGGGTTCGTCCGCCGCTGGGTCGACGTCTTCTGGACGGCCAGCAAGAAAATGCATCAGCTCGGCCCCGGCAAAATTCGCCACTTGTATTTTGGGGTGCTGGTGGGCTACGGAATCCTGGGGCTGATCATGCTGACGGTCGTCGCCAAACCGAAGCTGCTGATCGAGTTTGCCGGGATCATCTACAACTTCGCCCTGGGCTTCAGTTGCCTGCACGTGACGGTGCTCAACACAATCCTCCTGCCGAAGCAACTGCGCCCTCACTGGTTAATCAAAGTCGGCCTGTGCCTGACGGGCATTTTCTTCACAAGCGTCGGCGGCATCGCCTTGTACAAGATGCTGATCGACAGGCATCTGATCGGTTGACGGGGATTGGAGTTGCCTTATTTCGCCACAAAGTGGCAGCCCGATGACAGCCCAGGCCAACGGCCTGGGTAATGGCCCGACGAAATGTGTTGAGCCCCAACGGCGGCGGCCCGAAACGGTGGTGGACATCTTCGTCGGGAGTGTGTGGTCCATTGGTGTTCGTGACGCAAGATCGTATCAGTTGACTTTCGACAGGCCTGCCCCGTTGGGACTACGTTGACTGGGGTGCGGCCGGCCCCAGGCCGCTGGCTTGGGCTGGCATAGGGACGTCCCTTTGGGACTGAAAGGAACGTCCGGGTGAATCTGCGGAACGCCGCAACTAATTCTATTCCCCTTCGATCTTGCGGATGGTCGATTGGATCAGATGCTGATATTCCCGGACTGATTTCATCCCGCCGGCATGGAGTATCCGGAATTCATAGGCAGGCCATTTGTCCTCATCATCGCATTCGTCGAGCCTGCGTTTGAGTGCCGGCAACGCAAGCTTCGCCCCCCGTCCGAATTTTCCCAGCGCGTCAATGGCCATGACGCTTTCGTCCAGCGCATTGGAATCGCTCGTGTTGTTCAACGAGCCACGATCGACCAATTCGATCAGGACCGGGATGGCAGTCTCCGCAATTTTCGCCTGGGCCAGGTTTCCGAGCACATCGACGCAGTCTTCGGGGATTCTCGGGTAGTCTGCGGATCGCAATGCCGGGGATTCCAAGATCGCGATCAGAACCGGGATGACCAACTCGGGCGCCGGTCGAGCCTTCCGGTTCATCGCCGTCTGTAGGTGGCTGACAAACTGGGAGCAGACAAAAACATGACTATCCAAAAGAGATTTCTTCAACAGGACGATGTTCTCCGCCGTTCCCGGCGCACGACTGGCGAATTGGACCGCAGCATTGGCACGAATGCTTTCGATTGAGTCTTTCAACACGAGCCTGAGCAGTTCCAACGCCTTGTCGACCGGCGATGTTGAGTTGGCAAACGAGCTGACGATCGCTCCGCGAATTCGTGGATCGTCGGACTTCAATGCAGTCCGAACCGCGTTAAATGCCTCGGGCGATTTCAGAAAATGCTCGACCAGCGCAGGATACGCCAGGCGAACGATTTCGTCGTCGGAATCTTGCGTGACCTTCAGCAACACGGGCAACGTCGTGTCGGTCGAGCGCGACAACGTGACGAGCGCTTTGACGGCACTGACTCGGCAGTCCGGGTCATTGCCTTCCAGCTGCGTCTGAAGGACCGGCACGCCGGCAGCGCCCAGTCGCGAGAGGGCCTTACAGGCTCCCCGGAAGACTTCGTGATCGTTGTTCGATTGCTCTTTTCCCGTCAGCAGAATGCCGGCGATCACTTGAGCGGTTTCTTCGGCATAGCCGTTCGCACCAAAGGTGCCCATCGCCTCCAGGGCCTGGATGCGCGTGACGGGATCGAGATCGTCGACGAGCATTTCGTGCCACTCGCTGATGTCTTTGCCGCCGTAACGAGCCGCCTTGATCGGCAGGCGCTTGGCGGCTTTGCCGGAATCGGCAGCGGTTGGGCTGGTATGTTCCGTGGTCGCAGCCGTGCCGCCCGATGTTGTCGAACCGACAGTCGTCGGGGATGCGGAGCTTCCGGCAGCCGCGTTTGCCGATTTGCCCGACGTTGTCCCCGGTGCCTTGGCTGATTCAGCCGGGCCTGCCGACGCAGGCTGTTTGTTGCCCCGGCCTGGGCCGGCGGCGGTGCTCGAGCTGCCGTTCTCCCCCGATTTTGATCCAGTCCCGGCTCTACCGCGACCGCCGGTTTTCGAATCGTTGAATCTCAAATCTCGCGCCGGATCCCAGGGCAAAACGTCGCGGTCGATTTCTTCCAGCAGCTTTTTCGGGAAGCCGTCAGGATAGGCTGCTGCCGTTGTAAATGTATGGAACGGATATTCATCGGTATTCGGTTCGAAAAAAGCTCCTGGAACGACGCTTTTCGGGAGGAAGTCGGCCTTTTTCAGACGCTCATCGACGACTTTGACGCCTACGGGAATGCCGAGCTGAAACTGAATGTTATGGATCTTCAGTGACAGGGGTGGGGCCAACTCCTTGGCAACACAATCAATCCGGAAATCTCCACTGACAAACCGAGCCCGCATGTGGAACAGGGCACCCCTCCTTTCGGGCTGCTCAGCGAAGAATGTTGCACTGTATTGCACCGTGCCGAAACGGTCGATCCCTTCGATGCGGGCCACCAGATCGTCCAGCTCTTCCGCGACGTAGACCCTCAGGAGTCCGCCTCTGGCAAGAAATGAATTCTGATCCGGAAATGCCTCGTCGGCGTCATTGCCGGCAACGTCCCATTCGATGACTTGCGTTCGCAATTTCGCGAACTCGATCCCATTCATGGCAGGGACTTCGAGTTGTTCGACCTCGGAAAATCTCGCAGCGGCGGCGTGATCGCGAATGAAACGGCGCCCGCTCTCATAATAAATCGTGCCCAGGCCGAACGGCGTGTTTCGCTCGAGCACTCTCGTCACCGCCTCGGGGTGTTTGACCGAGAGCGTCGTCTGTCGTTCGACGCGAAGGGGGGCCAGGCCTGCTTCTTCCGGGCTGGGAACGCCGTCCATCAGAATTCCTTCCAGGCATCGCCCTCCCTCGACGAGTGTGAATTGTCGAGACGAAGCGGGCGGTACGGGCGGCCCCCCCATGGAGACCATGCCGGTATTGGATTTTGATGCGGAATTCGCGGTCGACCGTGCATCATCGGCACGCAGCAACCAGGTCGTCCCGACCATCATGAAACCAAGATTCTTAGTCGTTGCAGCTCGAGATTTATCGAGAGGAACAACGTGTTTCTCGAAGCGGATCGTGCCGCTCCCAAAGCGCGTGACTCGCGTCGCCAGCCGCTCCAACATTCGCTTCTGCGCGGGCGTTTGCTGCTGCCGAGCGGATTGCGGATTTGAGAGATCATTCTGTTCCGCGGGGGAATCTTTCTGGCCGGTGGCTGCATTCGTCAATTCGTCCATAGACTGCGCAATGGGCGCCAGCCACTGTGGCGGCTGTCGACGCGCTCCACCGAGCCGTTCAACTGCCGCGTCGCTCGCGACAGCGCCGTCGTCGGCAACGGCCGTGGGATGACGGCCAAAGGTTGCAGCGAAGGCAGTAAGCGCCACCGCTGCGCACCCCGCCGCGATCGTCCAGCGCGTCGAGCAACGCGATTCCATCTTCAGCGGATTCTGAACGAGCATGGCGACTCTCCTGTATAGGTCGGATTTGCTGCCGGCAATTCCCAATCCCCAAGCGAGCGGAGCTCCTGCCGCACGAGTTGCGAGAAACTCGGCATAGATTTCGGGGGACGCCAGCCGTGCCGCCGCGGCATCGGCGAGGTAGTCCTGGCAGAGCCGGAGCTGTCCGCGTAGCCACCAGCACAGGGGCTGATAGTAAAAGACAAGCCGAACGACCCCGGTGAACGACCAGAGCCAGACGTCGCCGCGGGCCACGTGGGCGAATTCGTGCGCCAGGCAGAAACGCAGGGGAGCGGCGACGGCGACGGCACTCGCCTGCGCCTCGCGGCTAAACTCAAGAGGCGCTTCGTCGGTCGCAGTTGCCAAATCAAGCGGCAGCACGATGACGGGGTAGCGCCACGCGAATGTGCACGGCTGCGTTGTGCGCGCTGAGACCAGCACCTCGACGTCGTCAGCCACATCGCCTGCGATCTCCCTGAGCACGGCCCGGCATGCTTCAGGAGCGGCGGTCGCAGTGCGAACGAGCCGCCAAAGACATGCCATTCCAAACAGCCACCAGGCGAAGAGTGCCGCCGCGCCAGTCAGATACACGGCCACAGCCCAGAGACGGAAGTTGACGGAACGGGCCCGAGGGGCTGCCAAGAGCTCAGCCGCGGGCAGCGGTCTGCTTGCGTTCTCATTCAGGACGGCCGCCGATTGCTCGATTTCTTGTGGAAGGGATTGCTGAGACCGATCGGGTGATTCGTCTCCAACCGCTCCGGTTTCAGTTGCCGCGAGTTCCGGCGATTCTGCATCAGAATCCGATGCGACCGAGGCCGGCGATTGTTCGAAATCGGACGCCGGCACGGAATCGTCTGTCGCTGCGAGCGCTCGAACAGGCACGTCTCGTGCGTTTGATGGGATATCGGCATTCACCCTCCAGGCGGCAGGCAGCGTCCAATGGGGCAGTCCGGGGAGTAGGTTAATGAGTGGCGCGAAGAACGCCGCGGTGAGAGTCAGCAGTATGATCCGCAACCGCTGCACGGGCTGCCGGCAGCAGACGACCGCCAGGCTTCCCGCGGCAAACAGGACCAGGCTGATCGCCGCTCCCTCGGCCAACCGATTGAACGCCCATTCAATGAAAACCATGGTTCGTCCCTCGCTGGATAATGTCGTTGCGTGTATTTCTCTCTTCGCTTTTCTCTCTTCGAACAACTGCGAATCAGGCAGTCGGGTCAATCGGATGCACCGGGGGGCTCACGCCCCCCGCTCACCCGGTTTCTTGCGGGCGCGGGCGATCAGTGATTGCAATTGTTCCAATTCGTGGGGCGTCGCGCGGCGTGACTTAAGCAGACTGGCGACGAATTGATCGAGGGCGCCGTCGAAGACCTTGTCGAGAAACCGCACCGTTTCCTGTTCACGGGAATAGGCGGGTGAATAGACGAACGTCCGCCCGCGGACGGCGTGTTTCACCAGCCCTTTGTCATCCATGATCCGCAGCAGCGTCTGGATCGTGTTGTACGCCAGTTCGCCGTCGGGACACATCCGTTCGTAGATCTCGCGGACGCTGGCGGTTTTCAGCTCCCACAGGACTTTCAGGATCTCCAACTCGCGCCCACTGGGAATCGGCTCCGCCATGACCTGTCTCCGATCAGTTTTCACGAACGAGGCGGCGCCCGAAAATGGCACCTAGAAGATTAGGTGAGAATAGCTTCGCATTTTCGGGAAGTCAAGAGAAAACCTAATGCTTTAGGTGTCGCTTTCGCACGAGGGCAGATTGCCGCCTGACGCATGACGATGCCGGGTTTGCAAGACCATGTGAGAATCGGCGACCGCGGCAACGGCGTCGGAAGCTCACTCGGAATTGAAAAATGCAAATTGAAAATTTTCAATTTCAAATTTGCAATTTGCAATCGGAAGCGTTTTGAACATATTGACCTTACCCCCCTGCCCCCCCTTACGAAGGGGGATAGTCGCGGGACGCAACCGCGTTCAAATCCGCTTCGACAACGATTTCGCCAGGCGCTCGAGCGCGGGACTGATGTCGTTGGGTTCGAGATGAATGTTGAGAAGGCTGAACCGGTCGCGGTTGGCCAGCGCCGCGCGGAGCGCCTTATCCAGGTCCCCCTCGCTGCGCACTTCAAAACCCCAGCCGCCCCCCAGCAAGTCGGAAAGGCGATGATAGTCCCAGTTGGGAATGTCGTTGAACGGCCCTTCGTGCAGAAAGCGTTCGGTGCCGTAGCCTTTGTTGTTCAGCACGAGCACGATCGGGTTGAATCCGTGTTTCGTCGCCGTCGAGAGTTCCAGACACGTCATCTGAAATGCGCCGTCCCCGACGAGCACGATCGGGCGCCGTTTCTGATCTCCGAACTGGGCCCCCAGGGCCGCGGGAATGGCAAAGCCCATCGACGTATAATAGGCGGGGCTCAAAAACTCAGTGTCGCGATAAATCGTCAGATCGGCCGCGGCGAACAGGCAGTCTCCCACGTCGGCGACGACCACCATGTTTTCATCGAGTAATTCGTTGATTCGCTCAAACAGCCGGCGGGTCGTGATTTTCGACTGCGGCTGCAACACGAACTTGGTGACTTCGCGCCGGCAACCAGCGGGAATCGGACGGTTGGGAGGAGACAGGTCGGCCTTGATCAGCCCCTTGACGAAGTCGGCCAG
>DASYAR010000695.1:0-14327 GCA_036501235.1 Planctomycetaceae bacterium | reverse complement strand
GGAAGCGATCCTGCAATTGCGGGCCGACTTTCTCAGCGATACCCGTCCGCTGCACGCGTTCCTTCGCCAGCGTCAACTCCAGGCAACTGGACAACGCCCATACCACCGGTCAAAAACCTGACTGGAGCACGTCGTGCGCCCAGGTGCGAACCGATCGATGCGACCGGGTTGATGAAAAGCTGGGACCGGTTAGAATGAGCATTCTCTGGGCAAGGCTGCACACATTATCGACAACGCCGTGCCAGATCATGTCAATTTCAGCAAGGAAGTGCCGCGCATTTTTTCGGCACGACAGTTGCTGACGTTGCCGTCAGGATGAAATTGGCACGGTGCACGATTTCAGAAATCGCCGTGGGCGATGCGCGTGCCCGTGGCCGGCTGAAGCAGCCGGATTAGTCGCTCGACAATTTTTTTCGGAAGGTGGATCCGCAGATGAGTTCGGCCAGTTCAGCGAAGGGGAGCTCAGGTTCAACCAATGGATTCGGCGGCGGGAGCAGCGCCCCGGTCACCGTCGCCGGCTCAGCACGGCTCTCTGCCATCGCGGCGGTGACAAATTACAAGCCGCTCTCGCACCCTATGAACTTCACCGAAACGCCGGCCTCCGAATTGTATGCCTCGAATATCTTCAGCAAGGGCGTGATGAAAGAACGGCTGCCGAAAGCCGTCTTCAAATCGGTCCAGAAAACGATCGAAGCGGGCGCTAAGCTCGATCCCTCGATTGCCGATTTCGTCGCCTCGGCTATGAAAGACTGGGCGATCGAACGGGGCGCCACGCACTACGCGCACGTGTTTTATCCACTGACCGGGCTGACGGCCGAGAAGCATGACAGTTTTCTGTCGCCCGACGGTGACGGGGGCGCCCTGACCGAGTTCAGCGGACGGCAATTGATCCAGGGCGAGCCGGACGGATCGAGCTTCCCCAGCGGTGGAATTCGAGCCACGTTCGAAGCCCGTGGCTACACGATCTGGGACGTCACCAGCCCGGCCTACATTCTCGAAAATCCAAACGGCACCACATTGTGCATTCCGACCGCCTTCGTTTCCTGGACCGGTGAAGCGCTCGATAAGAAGACACCGGTCCTGCGGTCGATGCAGGCCCTGAATAAGCAGGTGCAGCGGATCTTGAAGCTGTTCGGCCATACGGACGGCGCTCTCGTCTCGTCGACGGCCGGTCCCGAGCAGGAGTACTTCCTGATCGACCGGAATTTCTTTTTCGCCCGGCCCGATCTGCTCAACGCCGGCCGCACGCTGTTCGGCGCCAAGCCGCCCAAAGGGCAGGAATTCGAAGATCACTATTTCGGCGCTATCCCGGAGCGTGTGCTGGCCTTCATGCTCGAATCCGAACGCGAGCTGTACAAGTTGGGGATTCCGGTCAAGACCCGCCACAACGAAGTCGCGCCGTCGCAGTATGAAATCGCCCCCGTCTTCGAAACGGCGAACTTGGCGACCGATCACCAGCACATGGTGATGCTCACGCTGAAACGCGTCGCCGAGAAATACGGCATGACCTGCCTGACGCACGAAAAGCCGTTTGCCGGCGTCAACGGATCAGGGAAACACGTCAATTGGTCCATGGGGAGCGCGACGCAGGGGAACCTGCTCGATCCCGGAGACACGCCGCACGATAACGCCCAGTTCCTTCTGATGTGCGCCGCCGTCATTCGGGCGGTGCATAAGTACCAGGGGCTGCTGCGGTCGGTCGTTGCGTCGGCCAGCAACGATCATCGCCTGGGAGCCAACGAGGCCCCCCCGGCGATCATTTCGATCTTTCTGGGCGACCAGCTCACCGACGTCTTCGAACAGATCAAGGCGGGGGGTGCGAATTCTTCGCTGCCACGCGGCACGCTGACGGTGGGAGTCGACGTCTTGCCGCCGCTCCCCAAAGACGCCGGCGATCGCAATCGCACCAGCCCGTTCGCCTTCACGGGGAACCGGTTCGAATTCCGCGCAGTGGGCGCCAGCCAGTCGATCGCCGGGCCGCTCGTGGCCATGAACACGATCGTCGCCGAATCGCTCGATTTCTGCGCAACGCGGCTCGAAAAGGAGACGGGCGGCAATCCCTCAAAACTGAATGCCGCTCTGCAGAAGCTGCTGACGGAGATCATTACCGAGCATGGGGCGATCATCTTCAATGGCGACGGTTATTCAGAGGCCTGGCACCAGGAGGCGGAACGCCGCGGCCTGCTCAACAAGAAGCGGTCTCCCGAGGCGCTCGCCATATTGAAGACCAAGGAGATCGAAGATCTGTTCGAAAAATACGGCGTGCTGTCGAAGCGCGAACTCGAAAGCCGGTACGACATTTATGTTGAACAGTACTGCAAGACGGTCCGTGTCGAAGCCAAGATGACGATCGAAATGGCGCGAACCATGATCTTTCCCGCCGCGATTCGTTATCAGAACCAACTGGCCTCCACATGCACGAACTTGAAAGTGCTGGGCTACGAGTTCGATACGAACACGCTCGACAAGGTGACCGAGTTCGTCAAGGGGTTGCAGGACAGCACGGCCACGCTCGAAACGGTGCTGGCCAAGCATGACTTTACCGACATGGCGGCCGAAGCGCGGCACTTCTGCGACGTCGTGTTGCCGGCAATGTCGGATGTCCGCGGTTTCGCCGATTCCCTCGAAGGCTACGTCGCGGACGATCTCTGGCCGCTGCCGACCTATCAGGAGATGCTGTTCATCAAATAGAGCGCATCACGGGGAGATTCAATTCCCGACTTCAAAAACGCAACCAGCCGCGGCCGCCATTGTCGGCAGCCGAGGCTGGTTGTTTTTAGCTTGGTAGCCGCCATCCAGACGAAGAGCTCGTCCGGCTTTCCGATCGCCGGGCGATCTCTTTACTCCACCGTCATCTGACCGTTCATCACCATCCAGTGGCCGGGAAAGCTGCACAGGTAGGGATACCTGCCCGGCTTGGTCGGGGCCTGGAAGTGAATTGAAAACTCTTCGTGCGGCGACACCACGTCGCAGTAAAAGAGCACATCGTCGCTCTGGGGGACGTAGTGCCGCGCTACGGCGTCGGGATCGGCGACGAGCTTGTTGACCAGGACTCCCACGCGCTCCAGAGAACCGGGATTGACCAGTACCCAGTTGTGAGGCACGACATCGGGGTTCGCAAACGTGAACTTGAGCGGCTCCCCGGCACGGACCTTGATGGAACGAGTCGCAAATGTCAGGTTCTTGCCCGCTTCGATCTTGATTTCGCGCTCTCCTGGCAACGGCTTCTGCCACGGATTCGGAACCGCCTTGGTCGTCGAGGCCAGATCGACCAGCAGCGGGTGGGCGGCAATCGTCTTCTCGACCGGCCGGTAATTTGGCAAATCGGTAAACGGTCGGTCGAGCCGATTCACCGTGACAAACAGATCGTGCGGCAAGCCCTCATTGATTTTCAGATGCAGATGCAACTGGTTCACCGGCTGTAAATCGGGCATTT
Source organism: Planctomycetaceae bacterium (assembly GCA_036501235.1). Lineage (GTDB taxonomy): Bacteria > Planctomycetota > Planctomycetia > Planctomycetales > Planctomycetaceae > JACQFH01. Next base: position 10,891 of record DASYAR010000695.1, on the reverse strand, counting down.
CCAAAAAGATTTCCCGGTCACCCGGCAAGATGTGAATGGAGGTGATCTCCTGCGGATCGTGTCCGGGAATGCCGCGGTGCCGGGGAGAAAACTCGGGCGATCCGTAGGCCGCGCCGTAACGATAATTCCACACCTGGGCGAACTGGCGGTCGACTTGCGAAGCGATCTGGCGATCGACCGGGCTGGTGAATTTGACGAGGACCCCGTTCTGGTGGACGTGAAAACCACTGGGAAGCTGCACGGGGGCTCCCGTGTAGCGGACGCGATCGAAGCCGCCGTCCTGGACGTTGTAGCCGCCCCACCCGGCCATGCCGGATGTATAGAGTTGGCCGTCGGCCGGATTGAACCGCGCGCGGTGAATCGTGCAGGAAAAATCGCCCGCAAGCGGCACGGCCGCCCCCTGAGCCTGTCCGTCGACTTCGTCCCTCAAGAGCAAAAGGTGCGTCGCAGTGCCGTTCGACGTATGGATCAACTGGCCCTTCAGCGGTCCCCAGCGGTCGCTGGTCACGACGACCTGGCCGCCGGCCGAATTATCAACGCCGCGCGGCAGGTAGACAAACGGCAACGCGGGAGGCTGCTGTCCTTTCGGTCCCGGATACCCGAAATGGGGCGGCGCTGTCCCATGCTGCGACTGAACCGGGCGCACGAGACAAATCATGGAAGCCGGCGTCCATTCTCCCTCGGAACACGGAACGGTGATCGATCCGTCGGCCAGCAGCCCCAAACCGTCCGGATTGCGGAACCCGGTCGCCAGCACTTGCACACCGTGGCCGTCCGGGGAGATTTTGATCAACCCCTGATTGCCCGACGCGGTATAAAAGTTTCCCTCGCGATCGCGCTCCAAACCGCAGATAAAATCATGGCCGGCCGGTGACGTCGCATAGGCGTTGCTCACGCATTGATAATAATCGGCCTCTCCGTCGTCGTTGAGGTCGTGCAGTTGGGTGATCTGGTCACGCCCCACGACGAAGATTTTCTGGTCCGCGACCACCAGCCCCAACGCGTGGCTCAGCCCGGAGGCGAAGCGCCGCCACTTGACATGCACCAGACCGTCATCCAGTCCGGTGACTTTCCAGACGTCGCCCTGCATCGTGCACAGAAACGCCGTGCCGTCGTCCAGGAAATCATGTCCCGAAAAGAACATCAGAGCGCGCCATGGATTCTCGAACGGAACGGCGATGTTGTCGACGGCATAAGGACTGCCGTTGCCGCGACGGCCCCGCGTCTCGATTACCTGCGGCCATTGCCGCGGCCCGTTTCCCAATGACGCGGCGAATGGATGTCGATCGGCCGGCGCCATCGTGCGCACGAATTTCCCCTGGTCGACCCAGGGGGAATCGAGGTACTCCACTTCGCCAATGCGGTAAGCAAAGACCACGCGAGAGCCGTGACGGTAAAAGCCATGATAGGTAAAGTCTCCTGGCGGCCGCGGCGATTTTTCGAATATGACCCCCTTCCCGTCCATGATCAGCCCATCCATGAATCCGTGGCGCACATTGGAAAACTTGACGAATCCACCTTCCCAGACCGCCTCATATTGCAGAGTCTGCGGATTGAAGCAGGCCGAAAGGTCTTGCCGGTCCCCGAGCCTCATGCACACGGCTTTGGGAATCGTGACTCGGCCGACTCTGAAGATGCCGCTCAATAAAGAGCCCAGATCGGTGTCGTTCCAGCGCTTGTCGGCCCACGATTCTTCGTTCTGATTTCCCCAGTGCCCGAAAGATCCGCCGTCGAGCCCCGGGTATTCGGGGAGCAGCGGCGGCACGACCGGCTGCTTGAGAAAGTACTCGGCTTCCTTGGCATAAAAGTCGTACAGGCGGTCGCGATTGACGAAATGCGCCCGATTCGGCCACTGCTCGGGATGCAGCGGTTTGTTGTCGAAAGGAAAGCTCGTCGCCTCGTGCGAAAACGTGCGTACCAATCCGGCCAGCGCCGGGTCGCGTCCCAAGTCGGAGAGAAATCGCACGATATCACGGCGTTCGCCGGCCGTCATCGCCGCGGACAGCCCCTCGGGCATCAGCGTGCCCACTTCGCGCCGCTCTTCGATATCGGCGATCGGGATCCGGTCTTTGACTCCCATCGCCGGATCGCGCAGCACCAGCTCATCGGCGGATTCGCTCTCTTTGTATCCCTGGTGCTGCTTGCCGTCGGTGGTGATCACCAGGTGCGCACTGAACTCGGGTTTCACCTGCCGCTTGGGCCACAGCAGCGATTCGACGATCTGTTCCGGAGTCTGCGTTTTGCCGATCGTGGTCAGCTCGGGGCCGGTCGCCCCTCCCTGCTGGCCCACGCGATGGCACGATATGCAAGCGAAATGAGGCGAGCCAAAAAGCACCGCGCCGCGGCGACTGTTGCCACGGGCGCGCGCCTCGTCGACGAGCGGACGAATCAATTCCGGGTCGTATTCGAGAGGACCGGCCGTTGCCGGCTGCTGGCACAGGGCATTCGGCTCGGCCGCAGGACCCGATTCTGCCGATTCTTCGCGCGGGGCCACAACGCCCTCTGGTTGAGCCGCCCGCAAATCTCCTGTCGAGTCAGTTTGCTGATAGAGCCTCCAGGTAAGCAGGGCCATGCCCAACAGGGCCAAACCAATTCGAATTGACGACTTCATTCAGCGTCCTCTGTCCTGTTAATGTCGTTCGTGACCCGGAGTTCCTCCCGCATTCATTGCCAGATTGCCGCCGTCCATCGGGATCAGCGCCCCCGTGATCCACTCCGATGCGTCCGAGGCCAGGAGCACCGCCAGCCCCATGATGTCGCGGGGCCGGCCGAGACGGCCGGCGGGAATACCACTGAGATACCTGCCCTCCAATGTCGGGTCTTGAGCCATGCGGGCGGTGAGGCCCGGGTTGACGACCTGTGCCGGCAACACGGCATTCACGCGGACACCTCGATGGCTCCACTCGGTGCTCAATTCGCGGGTCATCTGTACGACCGCCCCCATCGCCATGCTGTAGGCGATGTGGCCGCGCCCCAGCGCCGTCGTGCTGGCCAGCGACCCGATATTCATGATCGAGCCTTTGCCGCGGGCCAGCATCCGTCGGCCTGCCTCCTGGCACATGGCGAACCGTCCCACGACAAGATTCTGCAAAACGCGATGCAGGTCGGCGATCGTCAGCTCTTCGGGTTTCGCCAGGTGCCCGTCTCCGGCGATGTTTCCCAAAAAATCGACGCGCCCGAAATGGGCATCCGCCTGTCGGAAGAGCTCGGCGATGGCAGCCGGATCGGAGACGTCGCAGTCTGAAACATGGGCATTGCGGCCGAGCTGGCGTATCTGTTCGGCGGTCTGTTCTGTGCCGGCGCGGTTTCGATCGACCAACAGCACGTCTGCGCCGGCTTGCGCCACAGCCAGCGCGGTCGCCTGCCCCATTCCCTGGGCCGCTCCGGAGACGACGGCCACGCGACCCGACAGATCAAAGAGATTCATGATGAGGAGCTTCGATTGGATTTTTACTGGGAAGAGAAACACAAAATGTCAATTGGGAGCGAAATTCACTTCCTCCGTCTTCCCCGGCTCGATGACGACAGTCGCATACGCCAGCGCTTTGGAGGTGAAGGCGCCCGGGCGGCCTGGGACCGGCTCGGTGACACTCATTACCTGGACGGTGTACGTACCCGGACCCAGATCGCCGATTTCGAAATCTTTCTGATCGGGCTTCAGCGGCAGATTGCGGCCTTCATTCGTCCCGTTCTGGCTATGAACGCTGATCTGTCCGGCATTGGGAAATGCTTCGCGGTCGATCGTGGCTTTGATTTTGCCGGGCGCCGGCACTTCGATTTCGATGGCCGCGCGCTCTTTACCGTCCCGGAGCTCCAGGTGATCGGCCCTGCCGGAGACTATTCCGGCGCCCCACCACAGCAGTTCCACTTCGGCATCGTTGGGGACCCGCGGAAATTCGAAGCGCCCTTCCCGATTGGTTTTGCCCTCCAGAAATCGCAAGATTCCCGACATTTGCGCAATTTGCCCCGACCGGACCATCTCCCAATTGAAGGGGAAGGCAGTGCGCAAGCCAGGCTTGCGATCGCGCGCGGCGATCAGCCGGAGAACTGCGCCCGCCACCGGCTGGCCCTGCGCATCGCGCAGCCGTCCGCCGTAAGTCGTTAAACTGGCAGGGTCGATCGACGTGAGCTCGAATTCGACCGGCTCCGCCTTGTCGGAGCGCTGCGTCACGACGCGCTCCCAGACTTCGCGTTCGAATCCTTCGGCGTCGACCATCACCTGCAGCGGCATCCCCAACAGCAAATCCTTGATCTGGAATTTGCCGTCCGCCGATTGAAACGCCTGGCCGGGATCGACCAAGTCGCTGGAGATGCCGGCCGACGGGTCGTTCGGCTGCCTGCTCGGCGAAAACGTGATGCGAACATTAAATGTCCGTATCGGTCTGCGAGTTTTGGCGTTGACGACCTTTCCGAGGATGGCACCCGAGGGCACCATCGTCACGGCAATCACGTCAGGCTGATCCAGATCAAATCGCCGATCGTTGATTTCCGAGTACCCGGACTTCTGAAACCTGAAGGGGCAATCGGGCGGAAGCGAATCGAATTCAAATATCCCTTGTGTGTCGGTCTTCGTCGACCCACCGTCGGAAAATGGGTTGCCTCCGCCGGCAAAATACACCGCAACCCCTTCGAGTGGCTGACCCGCCTCGTCTGCGACGCGTCCCTTGAGCATATGCCCGGCATTGAGGGCGATGTCGATTTCAGCCGGCTTGTCGGCTGGTCCGGGTGTAACCTTCAAGCGCAGGGGAGCAAATTTCCTGGCACGGACAGTGACTTCTTTTCCGTGCGATCCCTCGTATAGGTTTTCGAGTCGGAATCGCCCCTCTTTGCCGGTGGTCGTTTTCCGCACCTCATTGCTCGATCTCCCCATGTTGGTCAGTTCCGCTCCCACGATCGGTCGCCCTTCCTGATCGATGACGGTGCCGGCGATCGAACCGCCGTGCGGGCGCGGGCGGATGGTCAGGTCGAGCTTCTGCTCCGATTCCGCGGCGCGCACCGTTACCGAATCTCGAAGGTATTCCAGCTTCGATAAGGAGACCTCCAGTGGTGCATCGAGCGGCAGATTATTCAGGCGAAAATGCCCCTGATCGTCGGTCGTCACGTACATCAGTTGACGTGGTTCCCCCTCGGTACGAACGCTCAATCCCACCGCGGGAACTGGTTTTCCGGCGGGATCGCGAACCACGCCCGCGATATTTCCCCCGGCCCGCAGCAGAAACTCGACTTCCGCATCGGCGCCGCTTTCGAGATTCAACCACTGTGACTGTCGGGCGAATCCGTCGGCCCAGGCCTCGATGAACCAGCGCTGTGGCGTGAGAGGCTGCAACGTCACGATTCCCTCGGGATTGGTTGCAAAGTTGTCGTCCTTGAGATCGCTCCAGCCAAAATGGACGAGCGCCTTAGGGACAGCCCGGCCTGTCGCCTGGCTTTTTACGTGAGCCGTCACGGCAACGCCGGGACGCATTCGCAATTCGAGCGGTTTCGGCTGCTCCTCCGTGGCCGTGATCTCCACTCGCTCGCCGCGCAGCGTCTCGCGGCGGGAAGTCAGCTTTTCATGGTTGGCCCAGACCCGATACTTGCCGTGGGAGAGTTTCTCGAAAGAAAAATTGCCTTGGGCATCGGCGTGCGTATGACGCAGAGGCAACGGCCAAACGTAGTAATCCCGGCCGGGCTGCGTGGGAAGAAGCAACGTCACCTCGGCACCGACGACGGGCTCGCCTCCCTGATCAAGCAGGACCCGTCCGGAAATCCGCCCAACGCCTGGCGCAGGCTCGGTCGGCTTTTCGTCCGACTGCGCCACGCAAATGGCCGCAGCAAAATGCACAGAGACTACGAAGACCATCAATGATCGCCAAATTCGAATTCGCGAATGCAGAACGATCGAATGAATTTGCATGGTCTGCTCCGATTACGAGGAACTCGTCCGCTGGCCTTGACGTCCACCTGTGACAGCGTACCGTGCTCTCTCGGGCGGAGCAACATGGCCCACGCCGGTCCGAATGTGCCAAATCGCCGGCCGCCGGGATACAATCACCCGGCATGACCGATGGGTACTCTTCGATTTTTACAATTGCGTCGAGCCACGTGAAATGACGATCACTTCGCATTTGAGGATCTGCGCCTGGGCATTGATCACCGTCAGCCTGCTCAAGAGCGTCCCGGCAGGAGCAGCCGAACGGGTGTTGACGGATCGGCTGCATCATTTGCGATCGGGGGCGGTCCGTGAGTGGGCTGATTTTGCCGAAGAGGCGGAAGGGCGTACGCTGCCGCTGACGTTCGAATCGCAGGCCAATGCCGGCGAATCCACGTTGCGACTCAGGCATCGCGACGTGAAGCAAACCTGGAAGCTCACGATCAATGATCGTGAAATCGGCAAACTGCCGCCGGATGAAAATGACATGGTCACGTTCTGGCCGCTGCCGGCCGGCGTTTTGAAGGACGGCGCGAATACCTTCGTGCTGTCGTCCGTCGACTCGGCCAGCGACGACGTCATGGCTGGCGATGTGCACATCGACGACCGGCCGCGCGACCGGATCTTGTCGGAAGCGCATGTCGAAGTCACGGTGGCTGACGCTGCTAACTCTCGGTCCGTCCCCTGTCGGCTGACGATCGTCGATGCGGCAGGCGCCTTGATGACGGTCGGCGCGGCGTCGCGAGAAGGGCTGGCGGTGCGCCCGGGAGTGATCTACACGGCGGACGGCACGGCCAAATTCGGATTGCCGGCCGGTCAGTATCGCGTTTACGCCGGCCGTGGTTTCGAATACGGCGTGGATTCTGTCCAGCTCGCGTTGAAACCGGGCGAGACCGCGGTGCGGCGGTTGACGCTGCACCGTGAGGTTCCGACCGACGGCTGGATTGCTTGCGACACGCATTGCCATACGTTGACGTTCTCGGGGCACGGCGATGCGACGCTGGCCGAACGAATGGTGACGCTGGCCGGCGAGGGGATCGAGCTCCCCATCGCCACGGATCACAACGTGCACACCGATTACGAAGCGGCCGCCCAGGCTGCGGGCGTGCGGCGTTATTTCACGCCGGTGATCGGCAACGAGGTGACGACGCCGCGCATGGGACACTTCAATATCTTTCCCATTGTCGCCGGCGCAAAACCGGTCGACCAGAATGTTCGCGACTGGCCCGAGCTGTTCCGGCAGATTCGCGAATGTCCGGGTGTCTCGGCCATCGTGCTCAACCATCCACGCGACGTGCACGGCGGATTTCGGCCGTTCGGTCCCGAGCACCACCTGGGGCCTGTCGGAGAGAACCTCGACGGTTGGAACCTGGCAGCCAATGCGCTCGAGCTTGTCAATTCCGGTGCGCTGCAATCCGACCCGCTGCTCGTTTATCGCGACTGGTTCGGCTTCATCAACCGCGGGTTCCGCCTGGCTCCCGTCGCGGCCAGCGACTCGCACGACGTCGCCCGCTACATTGTCGGTCAGGGACGGACGTACATTCGCGGTGACGACGACAATCCCGGCGCGGTCGACGTCGCGGCGACCTGCCGAAATCTGGCCACCGGGCGAACGGCCGTCTCTCTGGGGCTCTTGTGTGAAATGAGCATCGGATCGAAATCGGGGCCGGGCGACCTGGTGACGGCGGACGGGGAGGTCGAGGTGACGATTCGCGTCCTCGGGCCAGGTTGGACGACGGTGTCGCACGTGGCGCTCTATGCCAATGGCGTCAAAATCCGCGAAGCCGACGTTCGGGAGTCGCGCAGCGATCAGACCGACCGCGGGGTCAAATGGACTGCGACTTGGAAGCTCCCGGCATTGGGGCACGACGTATTCCTGGTGGCTGTCGCCACAGGGCCTGGTGTCCGCGAACCGTATTGGCCCATCCCCCGGCCCTACCAGCCCGCGTCGCCGGTCTGGGAGCCGCGCGTGATCGGCTCGGCCGCTCCCATTTGGATCGATGCCGACAAGTCGGGCAGTTTCGAACCGGCCTCTGAATACGCGAGGCGGCTGGTTGACACGTCGAGTGGCGACTTCGCCAAATTGCTGGCAGGGCTGGCGAATTTCGACGAGGCGGTCGTCCTCCAGGCCGCTCGACTGGTGCACGTCAAAAAAATCATAACACCAGACGAGTTGCTGGCTGCTGCCGCAAAAACCGACGCCATGCCTGTTCGCGACGGTTTTCGCAGCTACGTCGAGGCCTGGCGGGAGAGCGAACGGGCGAGAATGGGGAAGTGAACGTGAATCGCCGGGTCTGTACGCTTTCGCCAGACAGGCTGCTAAAATGCCGTCCCGATCTGGCCGGGCAGATTGAGCGCCGGGGGCGGCTGATGTTCCGTCGAGACAGATCGTCACAGCGAACAGCCCGATTCATCCTGGAGAATAATGAGCGCCACTTCGTCGCAGAATCTGCAAGATTCCGAGGCTCTGGGGTCGTGGCGCGAACGATTTTTTCGCCTGGTTCCGGCGTTTGATTCGCTGCGGACCTATTCGTGGGGCGTGCTGGGGCTGGATACGATGGCGGGGTTCACCGTCGCCGCAGTGGCCGTCCCCCAGGCGATGGCTTACGCCCTGAGCGCGGGTGTTCCACCCCAATACGGCCTGTACACGGCGATCGTGATGACCACGATCGGCGCCCTGTTCGATTCGTCGAAACAGTTGATCAACGGGCCGACGAACGCCATCTCGATCGCCGTGTTGAGCGCCGTGGTCGGATTCAGCGATGCCGAGCGGATCCCCGCGGTAATCTTGCTCGCGCTGCTCGTCGGAGTCGTGCAGATGGGCATCACGCTGCTGCGGCTGGGAGACCTGACGCGTTACATCTCTCATGCGGTGATCGTCGGGTTTACGCTGGGCGCCGCGTTCCTGATTGCACTCGACCAGTTGAAGAACCTGCTGGGGCTCCCCGCTGCCGGGACCGGCGAAGATTATTTCCTCAAGCGGTTTTATCTGTCGATGTCGCATTTGCACGAATGGAACCGGGCCACATTCGCGGTAGGATTGGCGACGATCGGAATTGCGCTGTCGCTGTACTGGTTGAATCAGCGGTTTCGATTGCGATTGCCCGAATTCTTGACGGCAATCATCTGCATGGCGGCGGTCGTTTGGGGATTCGGCCTCGAACGACAGGGGGTCAAAGTTGTGGGGACGATTCCGGCCGAGCTCCCGACGTTCGCCGTTCCGGAAATCGAATGGAGCAAAGTCCGCGCCCTGGCCGGCAGCAGCTGCGCCATCGCACTGCTGGGCCTCTTGGAGGCCATTGCGATGGCCAAGGCGATTGCCAACCAGACTCGACAGAAACTGGACATGAACCAGCAGTGCCTGAGCGAAGGCCTGGCGAATCTGGTGGGCAGCCTGTTTCATTGCTTTCCGGGCTCCGGTTCTCTGACTCGGTCTACGATCAACCATCTGGCCGGGGCGAAAACTCAATGGTCGGGCGTGATTTCCGCGGCGGTCGTGGCAGCCACTGTCGTGCTCTTCGCCCCTTACGCGTACTACATTCCCCGGTCGGGGTTGGCGGCGATCTTGATCCTCTCGGCGTGGCGGCTGGTCGACAAGCGCGAGCTGGCCTACCACTTGCGAACGACGCGCTATGACGCCTGCATCGTGCTGGCCACGGCCATCTCGGCGGTGGCGATTTCGGTCGAGTTTTGCGTGATGATCGGCGTCTTCATGTCTTTCGTGCTCTACGTGCCGCAGGCCGCCCGTGTTCACATAACCGAATTGACTCTCACCCCCGAACGGGTCGTTCGTGAGCGGATCTCGACCGACCCGATCTGCAATCGGATCCGCATCTACAGCCTGGAGGGAGAATTGTTTTTCGGCGCAGCACCGGAATTGGAAGAGCATTTGAACGCCATCGGCGAGACGGCCAGGCAGGGCGTGCGCGTCATCGTGCTGCGATTGAAGCGCGCCCGGAATACAGACGCCGTCTGTCTCAGCGTTTTGGATCGGTTCATTTCGCGGATGCAAGCCGCGCACGTTTCCGTCTTGCTGTGCGGCTTGCGCCCGGACCTGACCAAAGTGATCGATTCGAGCGGCCTGTTGCGCCGGCTGGGGCCGGACCACGTGTTCGTCTTCGAAGAAACCGGCTCAATCTGGTCGAGCACGCTCGAAGCGGTGCGATTCGCGTATCAGATGATCGGCCTCAACGTCTGCGAAAACTGCCCCCGCCATGCACCCAGCCTGGAAGAAAAAGACGGCTGGTATTTCATGATTTGAACGGCTACTGGAACAACTCATGCTGCAACGATGGATCAACGGACTGCGACGCACGGCTGCCGGTCTCGACTTGAGATCTTCCGGGAAATGGCTCGTGCTGTCGGCCGCAATCGGAATCGTCGCCGGCCTGGGGGCATTCACGTTTCAATTGGCGAGCCAGACGGTGCTGCATTTTACCCTGGCGCAGATTGCCGGGTATGACCCCCCTGAACCTGCCGGCGAGCATCGAGTTTTCGAGCGTCAGCCGCGACCCCTTTCTCCGTGGCTGATCGTAGCCGTCATGGCTGTCGGGGGCCTGGCCTCCGGCGTTATCGTCTACACGTTTGCGCCTGAAGCGGAAGGTCATGGAACCGACGCCGCCATCGAATCATTCCACCAAAAACGCGGGTTCATCCGGGGACGTATTCCGATCATCAAAATGGTCACCTCGGCGATTACGATCGGCACCGGCGGGTCGGGCGGACGCGAAGGCCCGATCGCCCAGATTGGGGCCGGGTTCGGCTCATTTCTGGCAACACTGTTAAAGCTCTCGGCTCGCGACCGGCGGATCATGCTGGCAGCCGGCATGGGGGCCGGCGTGGGATCGATTTTCCGAGCGCCGCTGGCAGGCGCCTTGTTCGCGGCCGAAATTCTCTATAGCGATGCCGAGCTCGAATCCGACGTCATCGTCCCCGCCGCCATCTCGTCGATCGTCGGTTACAGCGTGTTCTCGCTGTTTC
>DASYAR010000694.1:0-12098 GCA_036501235.1 Planctomycetaceae bacterium | reverse complement strand
AAAGTCGTCTTCAAGCTTGGGCTTGGTCACTTGCCAGTTGGCGTTGATCTTCTTGCGCAAGTCGTGATCAAAGGGGAACGCAATCGCCTGCTTCTGCTGGTCCGACAACGATTGATAAAACCGGCCGACCGCCGTCTCGGCCGTGCTCTGGGCCGAGGGAGCGGCCTGCACGATACGGCCGCCGAGCATGACGGGGGCCGCCGCCGCCAGCGCTGTGGCGCCGACGGTCTTGATAAAGCTCCGTCGATCGACCGTCGTATCGCAGTCCGGGCAAACTCGTTGATCTCGAGAATTCATGTCGCGCTCCTGAACAAGGTATGACTGGGAAGCCCTGACAACACATTACCATCCACTTGTGCGTACAGGAAGCGTGTGGGACACGCTCTGCTCACTCGCGCATCTTTCGCCCCTTCGTATCCGGCGCGAACAGAATCACAACCATCCCCAGCCCATAGACGAGGCTGGTGACTCGCCCGGCGGCGGCGTAGTCGCCGCCGAAGGCACTCGTCAAGGTGCCCGAACCCAGCACGCCGATCGTCGTCAGGATTCTTCCGAAATTGAACGACACGCCCGTTCCCGTCGAGCGGGCCTCGGTGGGAAACAGCTCGGGCAGGTAGAGCGGAAGCCAGCCGAAAAAATTGGTGGACACGAATCCGACAAGAAACACCAGCGACGAAAACCAGCGGTCGGCAGGCACAAATACGAAATAGATCCACTCGCTGATGGCGAGGGTCGTCAGGCTGATCAAAAAATACATCGTCCGCCGTCCCCATAGGTCGGCCAGCCAGCCTCCCAGCAGGCTGCCAATCGCACCGCCGCCGGCCCGCATGATTGAGGTCATCGCTTTGGCGGACGGCTTATTCGATCCCAGGGCCTGGTCCGACCACGGAATCAGCCACGCCGTCACCCCCCAACCCCCCAGCAGCGGGACCGCGCCCAGGGCAATCCCCAGCAATGTTCGTTTCAGCAAAGGGGGGCGAAATACGGTCCACAGCGGCATCGATTGATTACCGGCGATCGAACTGCAGCGCAGCGCCAGCCAGCTCGGCGATTCGGGAACGATGCACCACACCAGAACGCCCAGCACCAGCGGAGTGGAAGCCACCAGCAGTATCCAGCGCCAGGATTCGGGAGTGATTTCGCGGGCCAGACCAATCACTCCCATGAACACGATACCGACATTGGCCGCAGTGCCGATCAACCCCGACAGTGTCGGTCGCGAGACATCCGACCAGGCCTCCGACGCCAGCGACACACCGGCCGGCCACATGCCGCCGACCCCCAGCGCCGACACGAACCGCATCAGCATCAACTGCTCGGGTGTGGCGGCCAGGTAGGCCACCCCCGCGAACAGCGAATACCAGAAAATACTGAGCCCCATCGCCCGCACGCGTCCCCAGCGGTCTCCCACCCATCCGAACACCAGGCCCCCGCACGCCGCACCCAGGAGAAACGCGGCGTTGTAGCGCGCGAACCAGATCGGCGACTGGATTCGCACGATGTCTTTGACCCATGAATCTTGGAGTTGGATTGACGACGCCCAACCGCCCCTTCTCGGCAAGCATCGGCGCCACACGAGGACGGGCGAATCGTTCAGAATGCCCGTTCGAGCGAACTCGGTTGTCGCCGATCCCGCCGCCAGATTCATCAGGGACATCTGCACGCCGGAGAACATCCACCCCAGAAACGCCGCCGCCAGAATCAGATACCGTCCCGCCGCCGAGAGCTCGATTGCAGAAGATTCGCGTTCATCTGCGTTCATTCGCGGCTCTCTCATCTCGTCAGAGGATAAGCGGTTTCATCGAATGAACTGTGCCAACCTCACGGCAAGCTCGGGATCGAGCGGTCCGCGGGCGGCGTATTCCAGCGCCTCGTCAATCTGCTCCGGCGAAGAAAAGCCCACCAGCGCCGATGACACGCCATGATGACCGAGCACGAACCGCAGGGCCAGCTCTTTCGGCAATGATCCGGAGAGGCCCGGTTCGGTCGCCATCCATTGAGTCAGCGCCGCGGCCCGTGCCTGATCGCGCTCGTAGACCAGCAACGGAAAGAATTTGGTCTTCCGCGTGTGATCGCTCGGTGGCTGCCCCGCGAGGGCCCCTCCCGCGAAGACACGGATCGCCAGCACGCCCATTCCCAGCCGTTCGCACTCGACGATGATGTTGCCGTAGTTGGCCTCGGCGCCGGCCGGCACGAACGTACTCGCGGCACTCGGATTGAGCACGTGATACGGCACCTGGATCGTCTCGAAGGCTCGCGATCGCACGACTTCGAACAGCGACGGCACATCCCCCAGTCCGGTCAGCCCCAGGTGCGCCGCCCACCCTTCGTCGCGCAGCTCCGCGAACGCCTCGGCCACTCCCCCCGGCCCCAGCACGTCTTCCGGGGTGATCGACGTCGGCTGATCGTCCCGTCGGGCGGTGATCGAATTGTGCAATTGCAGCAGCATAACCCCCGGCCGCCGGAGCCGCGCCAGGCTGGCGTCAAACGAAGATCGCACGAATCCTCGAATGTCGCGCAATCCCTCGGCCGTGATTCGCACCTTCGTCGCCACGTGCACGTCAGGCGACCCGAGTGCAGCCAGGGTCTTCCCCAGCGAAGCTTCGGATCGCCCCTCGCCGTAAGTGGGGGCCGTGTCGAACCAGTTGATACCGACGTCGAGCGCGCGGCGCAGCGTGGCCACTTGCTGCTCGTGACCAGCCCCGTGCGTCAGCAATGCGGGCACGGGCCCCGCGCCGAACGAAACGGCCGAAATGCGGATGCCAGTGGTGCCAAGCGGTTTGTAGTCCATGGGCCTCAGTAGGTATCGATGCAATAGCTTTCAATGAACTCGGCGCGTGTGCCATTCCAGCGCCACAAATCATGGACGGCGCCCCCGGATGACCCCGACACGACGTCCCAGTTTTCGGAGCCCTCGGGAGCGGGATAGTCCCTATTGATGATCTCACTGTAAGGGGCGTCGAATTCCCGTACGACGGTCCACGATTTGATCCAGTACCACCAGTGATCATAGCTCGCCGGTTCGTAGACTTCTGAAAACCAGCGTTGCAGTTCCTCTTCTGTCAGCACGACTCCCGAATCGATTCTGCCGAATACTTCTTCAGCCGCGCCCAGCGCGGCAGGTGTCGTCACAAAAATAATCGCCATCTTTTGGATGCAATCGAACAGCCTGTGACACCCTTCGGACGTGATGAAATCGGTCATCTTCGCCCGTAAAATACGATGCTCCTCCCGCTCGGCAGGTGCCAGATCGCACAGGAACGGCGCCGGCAACTGCCGCCGACATGCCGCGGCAAAGACTCTCAATCGCGGAAACCATTTGGAATACCCCTGCGCGATCTGTTCCAGTCTCGCCAGTTCATTCAAGAGGGGAATCTCACCGTTTTTCTGCAGGAGATTTCTGAATTTCTGAACGTCCGCAGGGGTCACGTAACCGAGTCGGGCGAGCTTGACGAAGACGTCCTGGTTCAGGTCGGCATCCGGCAGGCTGAATTTCCGTGGCGGTATCATGACCCGTTCCTCCAGACCAGACAGGAATACGGACCTCAACAACGCCATTGTGATCCAGCGCCACTCCGGGCGAAACCGTGCGGCATGAGAATGCCAAAGTAGAAACCCCATCCTGCCACCTTGCGTGGATGGTGAAGAAGATTGTTCAGCTAAACTCGAATAGACAATATTGAACCCACCCCTGCCTGTTTATCCGGCCGGGGTCGCACGTGAACGACGTCTTGCGACAGGAAGCCGATCTGCGCCCGCGATGCCGGATCTCCATTGAGCCGATCTTCCCCGGAATTCCCAAATCTGCTATCTCCGCGCGGCAATGCCGGGCCATAATTTGCCCGATCGGCAGTCGCATTTTGGAAGGAGCCAGTCTGATGCGCGCGCTGAAAGTGGTTTTGCAGGGTGCAGTACTCTTCGGCCTCCTGATTGTGAGCTTTCCTGCACCGGCCAATGACACGCCGTTTGTGGGAAAACTCGAAGCCGAATCAAAGCCGGGTGCAGAACAAAAAACCGCGCGCTCTGCCCCGCCAAAAGACTCTCCGTCCGAAACCGCGGCGGACGAAACCGCGGCGGACGAAGCCGATGTTTTCAGCTCTCCGCTGGCCGACGTCGTTATTGAGGGAAATCAAGCGATCTCAACCGAAGAGATCCTGAAGCTGATCAAAACGCGTCCGGGCGAAGTCTTCAACCGGAAACAAGTGAAAGAAGATGTCCGATCGCTTGTCTCACAGCGCCGGTTCTTTGACGTCGAAACCCGGATCGAGAAATCCGAGAAAGGTCCGGTGCTTGTTTTTCGCGTGAGAGAAGCGCCGAAGACGGAATCGCCGAAGACGGAAGGGCCGAAGCCAGAAGAGAAACCTCGATTGGAAAAAGTCACATACGTCGGAAATCACATACGGATCGAAGCGTTGATGGCAGGCCTGAATGAATTGATTGGGCCCAAAGTCGGAGATGAGCTTTCCGTCATAAATAATCGCGCAACAGCAAACCTCATGCTCGATGGCTATCACGAGATGGGGTACGCGTTTGTGGAAGTAAAACTCGAAAAAGGGGACTCTCCCGAAGATCGCGAAGTCGTGTTCCAGATTGACGAAGGCCCGCAAGTCTTCTTGTCGAGGGTCGGCTTTTCCGGAAACACTTCGCTTCCCAACTGGGTCCTGCGGCTGCACGCTAAAACGTCAACGCAAACGTCGTGGTTTTCCGGTTGCCCTTTTATCCGCTCGGAAATTGGCACTGACATTGCTGAACTCAAGCGAATTTACAGGGATCGGGGGTTTTTCGACATCCAGGTCGAACACCGCGAAACATTTTCCAAGGACCGGACAGAAGTGGGAATCGAATTCGTGATTGATGAAGGCACCCGCTACAAGATTCGCGACATCGAATTTGGCGGAAACAAGGCGATTTCCGATGCCGAATTGCGTCAGGGATTGATCATTCACTCGAACGACTACTACGACTCTCGCCTCGTGCGAACGGACGGGGAGAAGATTGAAGACAAATATCGGAAGATCGGTGCGATTCTCCCAGCGGCCAAGGAGCTTCACAGAAGTATTGCCGGCAAGCCGGGAGTCATCGACCTCGTCTACAGCATTCAGGAAGGCTTCTTCGAGAATTCCGAATTGGTCGATGTACAAGGTCCGGAACAGCAGCCTGGTCTGGTCGGCAGGAACCCGCCGGCGATATCACGCGAGAGCGCCCTGCCGATGCGCAAAACCGTCGAGCCACCAGGTCTGCGCGACTTCAACCGAATCGTCTTCATCGGTGTCGAGACATTCGACGTGTCGGAAATCCGCCATCGACTGGCGGTTGATTTCGATCTGATCGCCGCCGCACATCCCGACTGCAGCCTCTTCGACTATTTGAAGGCGATTGGAGTCGCGATTTCCAATGGTTACCGTCACGGCGGTTTTCCCGACGCGGTGATCCAAGTGTTGTACAACGGCACGTTCGAATGGGTCGAAGTGCGTGTTCACGAAGGCAGTCGCTGGCGCTGTGGCGATGTCCAGGTGACCGGCGCCGGCAGCCTGCCCGCCGACCAACTGATCCGCGCGCTGACGGATCATTCCGAATCGTCTCGCACCTGCTGGAAAATCGGCGGCCCGGTACCATTTGACGAAGTGACGATGCTCGAAATGCGAGCGCAGTTGAAAGCCGCGTTTTCCGACGCCGGCTTCTTCGACCCGGAATTCGATCTGACGATCGACCGCGATCCCCATGGGCAGCGTGCCCGTCTGTTGGTAAAGATCGAAGAGGAAGGGCTCTGCGCGGCCGTGAGAAAGATAGAAGTCATCGGCGTCAAGCGCGATTCGGCCGACGACGTGCGGAAGTTTCTCAATATCGAAGCCGGGGCCCCGTGCACCCGCGAGCTGCTCGACCGCATCGAACGCAGCTTACTGCAATCCGGGCGATATTTGCACGTCGCCGTCACAACCGAAAGCGCTCTGGGCGATGGCGATGGCCGGAAGCCGCATGACGTCAAAATCCAACTGCGAGAATATGCCGAGGCCGTGCCGATCACGCAAGAACTGCCCGCTGCCGAGCAGGCGCTGCTCAAACTGGGCGAATGGGCCAAGCGCTGGGCGCGCGGCGAAACTGGCGATGACGTCGTTATCACGGCGACGTCCGCGGCCGACGGCGCACAGGCCGCCAGCAATCCGCCCAATGCCGCGCAAGCCGTACCTCACGCGGGCCTGCAATTGGACTTTCGCATGGTCGTGCGCCCACGAATCGGCCAGACGGTCACTTGGGAAGTCACTCGAGAAGGGGGTGAGAAACTTCTGGAATCCTTATTCGTTGCCGGTCCGCACGAGGTTGTGTTTGCCTCCCAGCGCCGCAAGGCGAAACTCGTGCTGCCGATCTCCACCAAAGATAAAGTGGCTCTCGAGTTTTACGGAACGGAAGTCCCCGTCGATCAAGTTTCAGAAGACAAGCGTCAGTTTCGTCTCAACCTCGGCCTGAAGTGGAACACCCGGTCCCGCGGCTACCCCAATCCCTTTGAAGTCGACCCTCATTTCACTGCTGCGTTCCTGACGTCGCTGACCCATTTCGACAATCCGTCGTGCATAGTGCGTGAAGGGATCTGCGAAATTGCCTCGGACTCCCTCACAATTCGGATCGACCAGACAACCGGACGGCTAATCGAGTGCCGGATCCCAATGGGGGAAAATAACGAGTCTGTCACGATCCGGTCCGAACGGAATGCGTATGAAGCCGAGCGCCAAAACCTGGACGGCGTCCTGGCGACGTGTGCGCCGACGTATGCTGCGGGGTCGCCGTGGAAGTCGATCGTGGAATTTCTGATGGATGAGTACCTGCATGTTGCCAGTCAGGTGGGCACAGAAGACCGGATTCAGCCGTATCGCGCATTGCGCAAAGTCATCGGCGCCTGGGATACTCCAGGAATCGGTGAACTATACGGTGTGCTGGATTATCCGATTAACGATGCGAATCCGTTCGCCATTCCGTCGCCGCGGGGAGGGCCTCTTTCCGCTGATTCCACAGAACGAGGTTCATCCTGGCGGAAGCAAACGGCGGCGGGCATCATCTTGCCGATCTACCGACATCTGGTTCCAGAGCGAGGCTGGATGTGGCCGGCCGGTCGCGATGGCGTTCTGTCATGGGCCGAAGATGCCCAGGTGCCCATTGCCAGTTTTCGGGCGGCGCCGCTGTCGGCCAAGACCGGTCCGTTGGGCGAATTGTGCCTGGGCTGGATCGACAAACTGGGAGGCTTGAATCTTGTCCGAAAAATCGCCTCTCGGGAAGGCCTGCAACGGTTGTCTGCCGAGGCATTGTCCAATGACTATTGGCCCGCATTGACGGATGAATCGTGGCTGGGTCGCTGGATCTTGTCGCTGGCCGAAGCAGTTCGCCTGTTGGACGAACAGGAAATCCAGTCGCTGGTCTCGCTGTTGCCCGACGACGATCTCCTGCCGCGAGAGGCGCTTGCCAAGAGTCTCGTTCTCCTGACGACGGATCGCGAGATTCCCGTCGACGAAGTCCTGCCCAAGGTTCTCGACCGGTTCTGGGAAGAAGGGTTACGCGGGACGGTGAGATCGGCGCTGACGAAGGTGGCACCAGCCCAATTATTCAAGCGCTTGCCCAAGCGCCAGGATGCCGCGGTCGTTCCAGCAGGGGGCGAGATCGACATGGGTGTCGAAGTCGACGGAGACGAAGACATTCTCGTTCCGGTGGATCAGGAACCGCGTCCGACGGAGCCGCGGCGCCTTGAATCGCCCGCTATTCCGGATCAAGGATTCTTCCCGGATGGCGAGCCGTCGGTCGACGAGATTCCCGATTTGATCCCCTGATCCAGCTCGATGTGGCAGCGAACAAGAGAGCGAATCGAAGGAACCTCAGTCATGTCTGTGCTGAATACTTGTCGCCGGTTCGTTATTTTGTCTCCCGTTCTGCTGGTCGTTCTATTCGTAACTCGTTCCGAAAATCCATTCGTCAGCAGGCCGGCGAACAATGCGACGACAGCGCTATCTGAACCGGCTAACGGTAGCGCCGGCCCATTGCTGAAGGACGTCCGTAACGATCCCGGCTTTGGTTTATCTCAAACTGGTAATGGAACCTTTGGCAGATGGCTCACCCAGTTGATCAATCGTCAACCGGAGGCAGGCGACTCCGACGTCGGTATTGAGCCCGACGAACTCGAGACGGATCAACTCGCGAACCGCGCCGAGCAGGACGACGCCGACGTTGCGGCGAACAACGCCACTCCTGCTCCGAAGCAGCCGACTCGCGAGAATATCCCCGGCTTGCGCGATTTCGATCGGATCTCATTCAGCGGAGTCGAGGCCTTCGACCCGGTTGACGTCCGGCAATCCCTGCACGCCGATTTCGACCTGGTCGTGGCGGCCCACTCGGGCGGCAGCGAGCTCGAATTCTGCCGGGCGCTCGAACGGACCGTCGTGAACGGTTACCGGCATCAAGGCTTTGGCGACGCGATTGTTGATGTGCAGTTCAACGCCCCACGGCAGGAGTTCGAAGTTCGGGTTCAGGAAGGCATTCGGTATCGATGCGCTCGGGTGCAGG
This sequence comes from Planctomycetaceae bacterium, assembly GCA_036501235.1. Classification (GTDB taxonomy): domain Bacteria; phylum Planctomycetota; class Planctomycetia; order Planctomycetales; family Planctomycetaceae; genus JACQFH01. Next base: position 3,554 of record DASYAR010000694.1, on the reverse strand, counting down.
TGACCGGAACCAGCCGTGTGCCGGCTGCGACGCTGACGGACAACCACTCGCAATCCTCTTATTTGCTGGACTTTCGCTGGCGTGACGGTGCGTTTGTTCCATTCGACGATTATTCGGCCGTCGAGCTGCATCGGCGCGTGGAATGGTCGTTCGCCAAGGCGGGATATCTGAATCCGGCGTTCACCGTGAGCATCCGGCGCGACGCAAAGACGAAAACAGCCGCGTTGGCGATCGACGTACAGGGGGACGGCCCCCGCGCCGTCGTCGGCCAGATCGAAATCTCTGGAACGAAACGGGATTCTGCCGCCGCGGTGCAGAAACATCTTGCCTGCGAGACCGGAGACCCGTACGACCGTGACTTGGTAAAACGGCTCAAGCAACGCCTGTGCGACACAGCGCGGTACATGGGAATCGAGGTAACGGCCCAGGAACGCCCGATTTCCACGGAGAACGATCAGAAGCCCTTTGACCTGAAGATCGAATTGCAGGAATACGCGGCGGCGCCGTCGCTGGCCCAGGAATTTCCGCCTGCCGAACGCGCCTTGCTCAAACTGCACGAATGGGTTGCCCGCTGGAGTCGGGGCGAGATCGACGACGTGGTCGTTGTGGAAGTGGTCAACGAGCCTGATCCTGCGCTGCCGCAAATCGCGCCGCCGGTACGGGCCCGATTGGTCATAAGTCCTGAACGCGGGCAGATCTTCTCGCTGGACGTGCCGGCGCGAAATGATCGCATCCCCAAATGCGACCTGCTCGTCGTCGCGCTGCCCGATCACATCACCTGGGCCGCGCCGTACCGCCAGACCAAGCTCACGATTCCAATTTCGGGAGATCAGCGCTTCGAGATGGCAATCCTCGGCGACACGTCCCGATCAAATCGTCGGGGCGCGGACCCGTATGCGTTTAGGTTGAACTTTAACTGGGGCCTGAAATGCAACAAAACTCCCGAGAAGAGCCCCCTGGCCGTCATCGTCGACCTGGCCCCGGTGCTGTTGACGTCACTGGCACATGACAAGGCATTGACATGCACGCTGAACGACGGTGTCTGGCGAATTGTCAATGGTTCTGCGGAAATCCGGATTGATGACGCGACCGGCAAGTTCATCGAATTCCGATTGACGTTCGACCGAACTCTTTCTGTGTCGCTGCGCACGGCGTCCACGGGATTGTCGGCCGAGCTGCAGAAAGTCGATGAAACGCTGGCTGCCTGCCATGCGGGCTACGACGCGGCGTCCCCGTGGAAATCAACGGTGGAGTTTTTCATTGAGGAATTGATCGCCATCGGCGAGCGATCTGAACTGGAGGGAGTTTGCGATCCGTTGCGGGCCTTGCAGAAACTGTGCCGGGTGTGGAATCCTCCCGGGATCGAAGAGCTATTTGCCGCTTGCGAGCTGCCGTCATCCAAACCCGACGACCCATTCAGCGCGGGTTACCGGGGAATCTGGTCATGGGATCACGATTCCGGCCATAGGGAGCTTTCGCGGAAGAAACTCGTCGCCGCCGCTCTCCGGCTGTACCGCGCCGGCGTCCCAGAAACAAGTTGGATGTGGCCGGCGGGGCGCGATGCGCTGCTGTACTGGGCAGCTCAAGACGGCGCATCGGCCGAGCGCCTGCGGGAACTGCCACACGCGGCGGACGTCGGTCCGATCGGCGAATTGCTGGTCGGTCTCCTGGACGGCGTTCTGAATGTCGAACTTCGCCGCGCGGCAGGGAACGAGGGATTGAATCGGCTGTCGTCCGAGGCGTTCGCCAGAGACTACCGACCGCTCCTGGCGGGTAATTCCTGGCTAGGCCGCTGGGTGCTGTCTCTGGCCCGTGCGATCCGCGAGCTTGATGAAGCCGAGTTGCAAATGCTCGTTCTGTTTTTGCCCATCGACGATCCGGACGACGTGATTGATGAATGTATCGGGATTTTGAAGGCCGACGCCAAACGTCCCGTTGCCGAAGTCCTCCCGGCTGTGCTCGACTTTCTCTGGAACGCCATGTTGCGAAGCCAGGTCAAAGCCACGCTGACCAGCTTCGCCCGGCCGCCACCAGCCCAACCCGCAGCCGCGCGGCACGATGATCAGGTGCGCCCGGCCAATGCCGAGGTGGAATAGTCGGACGGCACGTTTCACCGATTCGTCGGCGCCGTCTGTGGAGCGATCGCCCCGACGGACTTGGCGCGAAGTCCTTTCCTTGACATTTCGCATCCGTCAGCGTTGATTTGCGACAGTCCCGTCTTGTACCGTCAGTAGGCTTGATATCCTGCCTGCGGAGACGGACCTGTGCTGATACGTTCATGTTGTAAGCGAATTCTCGTCGCCACGATTGCCGTGTTGAATGGGACCTATGCCGGTTCGGCGTTTGCTGGTGATGATCCCGTGACAGCGCGCCCCGCCCTCGAAGCCGGCGTGGCAGTCGTGGAAATCACGGGGCCTCCGGGTTACCGGATGAGCGGCTATTTCAACGAGCGGCTTAACACCGGGACGCACGATCCGCTGGAAGCCAAAGTGGTCGTCTTCCGGCAGGGAAGCCGGCAGGCCGCGCTTGTCTTCTGTGATCTGATTGGAATCACCTCCAGCGTTTCAGGGCCCGCGCGCGAGCAGGCGGCGCAAAAGACGGGAATTCCGGCGTCGAATATTCTGATTCACGGCACGCATTCGCACACCGGCCCTTTGTATTACGGCGCGCTGCGAAATCACTTTCATGAGCTGGCCGTGGAAAAGAATGGCAGAGATCCGCACGAAGAGATTGATTACACAGCCTTTCTGATCGAGCGAATTGTCGAAGCCATCTCGCAGGCGCACGCGGCGGCCCAGCCGGTGGATTTGCGCACCGGTATCGCCCAGCAACGAGGGTTGTCGTTCAACAGGCGATTCCACATGAAAGACGGCTCGGTGCGGTTCAATCCCGGTAAACTCAATCCTGACATCATTCGGCCCTGCGGCCCGATCGACCCCGACGTGGGGATCGTTCTGCTGAAATCGGCGGCCGGAGCACAAAACCTGGCGGCGCTCACCGTCTTTCCCCTGCACCTCGACACCGTCGGCGGGACCGATTACTCCGCCGACTACCCGTTTTATCTCGAACGCAATCTGCGGACGAACCTGGGGAATCAGTTTGTCTCGCTGTTCGGCAACGGCACGTGCGGCGACATCAATCACGTCGACGTCACCAACACTGTCCGCCAGAGTGGGCACGAAGAAACGTCACGTATCGGCGCCGCGCTGGCCGAGACGGTGCACCAGGCGCTTCCCTCTCTGCAGCAGCTCACAGGGGCGAACCTGGCGGCAAAAAGCGCGATCGTGAACGTCCCCATCCAGCACTACTCGCCCGAAGAAGTGGCTCTGGCAAAGCAGGACATCTTCAAGGTCGGCACGTCGCAATTGTCGTTCTTGGATCAGGTCAAGGCGACGAAGATCATGAACGTCCAGTTGCACCCGGCAGGCGCATTTCCTCTCGAAGTACAGGTCTTTCGTCTGAATGATGACCTGGCAATCGTCGGTCTGCCGGGAGAGGTGTTTGTCGAATTGGGACTGGCGATCAAACGCGGCTCGCCGTTTTCGAGGACGCTC
>DASYAR010000693.1:0-3953 GCA_036501235.1 Planctomycetaceae bacterium | reverse complement strand
GGAAAGCCTCTTACCGCCCCACCGGGCGAATTGATCGTCGGAAAAAAAGGGGATGCGGCCGCAGGCGCCGACAGCCTGGACGACGATTGCCAGGTCTGCTCGTGCAACAACGTCACGAAAGGACAGATCGGCGCGACGATCGCCGAAAAGGGCCTCACGACATTGGCCGAGGTCAAGGCCTGCACCAAGGCCGGCACCGGTTGCGGCGGCTGCGTCCCGCTCGTTACGTCGTTGCTCAATCGTCAACTCGAAGCAGCCGGCGTGACAGTCAATCGCGACATGTGCGAACACTTCGCATGCACGCGGCAGGAACTGTATCAGATCGTCAAAATCAAGGCGTATAAGACCTTTGCCGACTTGATCGAGCACCACGGACGCGGCCAGGGCTGTGAGATTTGCAAACCCGCTGCCGCTTCGATCTTCGCCAGCCTCTGGAACGACAACATCCTGGACCATGCCACGCTGCAGGACACCAACGACCGGTTCCTGGCGAACATGCAGCGCGGCGGCCTGTACTCGGTCATACCGCGCGTGCCGGGGGGCGAAATCACGCCCGATAAGCTGATCACCCTGGGCGCCGTCGCCCAAAAATACAACCTGTACTCGAAGATCACTGGTGCGCAGCGGGTCGACCTGTTCGGCGCGCAGGTGCAAGATCTGCCCGACATCTGGGAAGCGCTGGTCGAAGCCGGTTTCGAAAGCGGTCATGCTTACGGCAAGGCGCTGCGGACAGTCAAAAGTTGTGTCGGCTCGACGTGGTGCCGCTACGGAGTGCAAGACTCGGTCGGATTCGCCATTCGCGTCGAGAACCGCTACAAGGGACTGCGGGCCCCGCATAAGCTGAAAGCCGCTGTTTCCGGTTGCGTTCGCGAATGCGCCGAGGCCCAGAGTAAAGACTTCGGTCTGATCGCCACCGAGAACGGGTACACCCTGTACGTCTGCGGCAACGGCGGCGCCAAGCCCCGCCATGCCGACCTGCTCGCCGCTGACCTCGACGAAGACACCGCCATTCGGTACGTCGATCGTTTCCTGATGTACTACATCGCCACGGCCGACCGGCTGACGCGCACTTCCGTCTGGCTCGACAGTCTCGAAGGGGGCATCGCCGCCCTCCGGGACGTGATCATCAACGACCGGCTGGGAATCGCCGAGGAGCTCGAGCGGCAAATGCAGTTCCTGGTCGACACTTACAAATGCGAATGGAAGGAAGTCGTCGATGATCCCGAGCGCCGTCGCTGGTTCAAGCAATTCATGAACACCGACGAGACCGAGTCGTGCATCGAGTTCGTGCACGAGCGCGGCCAACGCCGCCCGGCCGATTGGCCCAAAGACGGCGTGGATCTGCATCAACTCACGTTTCTCAACCGCCAGCCTGCTGCCGAGCACGACGGCGCCGCAAGCGGGCCCGCCGAAACCGAAACATTGCACAATGCGGCCTTTCAATGGGTCCAGGTGGGAGCGGTCGACGATTTTCCACGGGACGGCGGTTCGGCCATCAAGTACGGCCAATCGCAGATTGCCGTGTTTCGCTTCGAGTCGCGAGGCGAGTGGTACGCCACGCAGAACATGTGTCCGCACAAGAACGCCTTCGTCTTGTCTCGGGGCATCCTGGGCGATCAGAACAGCGTTCCGAAAGTCGCCTGCCCGCTGCACAAGAAAACCTACTCGCTGGAGTCCGGCGCGTGTCTGTCGGGCGAATCGTTCGCGCTCCGCGTCTTTCCCGTGAAAGTCGAAGACGGCCAGGTCTTTCTCGAATTGCCCCTCGAGCACATCCTCGATGCCGAGCTGCATTGCATCGGCGACTGCACGGCGCATGCGAATGGCGACGCGGGTACGAACGGCGAAGCACACGTGAGCGACGAGGCCGAAGTCGCTTCGATCGGCTGATTGTCAACCTGACGACCTGACAGTGGCGGCGGTTTGGGTAATCTGTACTGCTTGTACTGCCCTCAGGATCGATTCCGTTGGTAGGATCCATGCTCTGGGGCCGCTTCCAGTTCTTTTATTGATTTCAACCGCGAATGGACGCGGTTCGAACGGAAAAAATAGGATTTACTTTCCCGATGGAATCCGCTGCGTAAAATCGAGGAAGTACCGCTCACTGGGTTCGCCCACCCCGCGTATGCCAATGCGCCCACGCCAGAAATACCGCTTGCAGCGGCAACCGCAGCAAATGCACCACCGGGGGCGCCGGGATGATGTCTTGGTACTGATACACGTAGAAATTCGCGGGGAAAATGGCGATCAACAAAGCAAAAATGCCCCAGGCCGCCAGTCGGGAGAACCGCGGGACGAGCAACAGCGCGCCGAGACGGCAGGCAACACCGAAGTGTTCCCGGTATTGCGGCCGTGCGATACCGACTTCTGCGGTTTCGACGGCGGATGCTCTTTCCTGTGCTGACGGTCGTCTTCCTTGGCGTTGCGAACTGGACTGGCGACTTCGAGAATGAGAGAATCTTGACTACACGGCTCGGTCGGAGACTCGAAAACGGCCCTTCTTCGAAAGGCGGTTTGTCATGTTCTCGCAAGCACGGTTCACGCGTCAGATCACGGCGTTCCTGATTTCTATTCTCAGTGCGTCTGCTGTCCTGGCAATGGCTGCGAACATTGCAGCCCAGACGACCGAAACCCCCTCGCAATTGACGTCTCGCATCGAACGGCTGATTCGACAGCTCGATGACGACAGTGAGAAAGTCAGTGAAGAGGCCAGGTCGTCACTCGTAGAGATTGGGCTGCCTGCATTGAAGCCATTGAACGAGGCGGCCAAAGATGTCACCACGGAGGGTGGTCGGCTGGCGGCTGGAATTGTCAGAGATATTGCGCGGACTGCGGCTGGCCTGCGAATGCGCAGTCAGACCAAAACCACTGGTCTGCAAGGCGCCGTGACCGTCGAGCTGAGCCGCGATGGTCGGTACGTGTACGTGCCGGGGCATGTTGCCGCGGCGATCAACGTCTTCCGTCGCGATTCGCGGACGGGGGAGCTGGCGATCCAGCAATGCATCGTGGACCGGGATCAAATGGATGGCGTGGTGACCTTGCGTCTCAGCACGGACGGCAAATTTGCAGTTGCGGCTGCGTGCCGTTCCAAAACGATTGCCTTGTATTCGCGCGACGAGACCAACGGGGAACTGACCTTGGCCTCGATGCGCCGCCAGGAACCGGACGGCGAACTGCAAAATCTGGAATGGCCGATCAATGCCATATTTTCGACCGATGGCAAATTCGTCTACGTGATCGACGATCACAAGGGCACGGTGCTCGTCTTTCGCTGTACAGGCGGGTTGACCTTCGTCGAGATTTTCGAAGGACCGGATCACTGTTTCGATGGCGCGCGAGGACTGACGGCTCATCCGGACGGTAAGACGCTCTATATCAGCAGCCATCGAGCCGGTACGCTCGTCGTGCTCAACCGCGACCCTGAAACGGGCAAGGTCAGCATCCGGCAGATCCTGCACGATGAAGAGGATGGCGTCCACGGGCTGGCGGGCACAATTTACACGTGTGTCAGTCGCGACGGAGAATTCGTCTACTCGATCTCTGGTCGTTTCGCCGGGGATGACGCCATTGGCGTGTTCCAGGTCGGTGATGATGGCAAGCTCAGTGTGTTGCAGGAGTTCATCAATGGGGACGGGGAGCTGCAGGACTTTAAGGGAGGCGGCGTGGGAATCGCGATCTCGCCTGACGGGACCCGATTCTACGCCTCGGGAACCAGGTCGGGTTCGCTGGCCTGTTTCCGTCGCGACCCGGTCGGCGGCAAGCTGACCTACGTCACGACGCTCACGAGCCTTGAGACCGGCGAATCCGGGACATTTGTCGACAACCGGCGAGCGGTTGGCAATCAACTGATGGTTGGCAATCTGGGTGCGAACGGCGTGGACATCAGCTCTGACGGAAGGTTCCTCTATTTGGCGCTGGAAGGCTGGTCCGCAATCTCGGTTCTTGAACAGACAGCC
>DASYAR010000692.1:0-11262 GCA_036501235.1 Planctomycetaceae bacterium | reverse complement strand
GATAAGCTTCGATACCGGTTTCGACCGAGATCTCGGTCAGGCGGGAATCGAGGTCGAGATATTTGTCGAGGAACAAGTCTCCCACCAGCGCAATCGACAGTCGCGGCAGGGCTTCCAGAATCTGATTCAGGGTGGGTTGATCGAGCATGAGATTGAAAATTGTAAGGCAATGACTGAGAATTGGCGAGCAACGACACTCGAACGACACTCAGGAGAATTTTGTGCGAATCGTAAATCTCGCGGCGACGGTTTGTTTGGCGATCGTCATCTCTTTCCCGATCACTTCGGCGGCGCACGACAAGCAGGCGGCCGGGGCGCAGAAATCCGCGGCCAAACCGCGTCGTGTGCCGTGGACGTCGTCGAAGATCGTCGGCACGCCCGAGCCCCCGGCGCCCTACCGCACGCAGCAGGTCTTTCCGAAGCTCAAATTCCACGAGCCCCTGGCGATGACGTGGGTTCCCGGTTCCAACCGACTGCTGATGGTCGAACGCCGCGGCAAGATCTTCACTTTCGAGAACTCGCCGACCATCGAACAGGCCGATCTGCTGCTGGATACGGGCAAATCGACCTACGGAGCTGCGCTGCATCCGGATTTCCAAAAGAACGGATATGTTTACGTCACGTACGTCGTGCAAGACGGTGACCCGCTGCCCACCGGCAGCCGTGTCTCGCGGTTCCAGGTCGGCAAAGAAACGCCCTGGCGCTGCGATCCGAAAAGCGAGCAGGTGATTCTCGAATGGCCCTCCGGTGGTCACAACGCGGGTTGCCTGGGATTCGGCAAAGATGGCTACCTTTATCTGTCGTGCGGCGACGGCAGCGGCATCGCGGACGAATTGCAGACCGGTCAGGACGTCAGTGATCTCTTGGCCTCGATCGTGCGGATCGACGTCGATCAATCCAGCGCCGGCAAGGCGTACGGGATTCCGCAGGACAATCCGTTCGTCAAAACACCCGGCGCGCGGCCGGAACTTTGGGCGTACGGCCTACGGCAGGTCTGGAAGTTCAGCTTCGACCGCCAGTCGGGGGACTTGTGGGCCGGCGAAGTTGGACAAGACCTGTGGGAATCGGTCTACAAGATTGAGAAAGGGGGCAACTATGGCTGGAGCGTCAGCGAGGGAACGCATCCTTTCCGTCCCGACCGAAAAACCGGTCCCACGCCCATTCTGAAACCGGTGATCGAACACCCGCATTCCGATTATCGCTCGCTGACCGGCGGGTTTGTCTATCGCGGATCGAAACACAAAGATCTCGCTGGCGCATACGTATACGGAGATTACGACACGGGGAAGATCGCCGCGCTGCGTTATGAGGAAGGCAAAGTGACGATGCAGCAGGAACTGGTCGACACGCCGTTTCGTATCATCACGTTTTCCGAAGATCAGGCGGGCGAACTGTACTTCGTCGATTTTATGAACGGCACCGTGTTGCAACTGGTTCCGTCGCCGAAGACCGACACGCAGCCGCCGTTTCCACGCAAGCTGAGCGAGACGGGTTTGTTTACATCGACGAAAGACCTGACTCCGGCGCCGGGAGTGGTGCCGTATGCAGTCAATGCCGAATTGTGGTCGGACCATGCGATCAAAGAGCGCTTTCTCGCTGTCCCAGGTACGGCACAGATCGAATTTGACACGGTCGAGTATCCGCAACCGGCGCCCGGCGCACCGCGCGGCTGGCGGTTTCCCGACGGGACTGTCGCGGTCAAGACATTCTCTGTGGAACTCGACAAAGGAAATCCGTCGGGCCTGCGGCGGCGGCTCGAAACACGAATCCTGCACTTCGAACAGGTTGAGGGAACTGAGGAAGTCGGGGATCAGGTGTGGCGCGGTTACACGTATGTCTGGAACGACGATCAGACCGATGCCGAATTGCTCGATGCCCAGGGGGCCGACCGCGAGATCTCGCTTCGCGATGCCTCTGCGTCGGGGGGCGAGCAGAAGCAAAAGTGGCACTTCCCGAGCCGGGCCGAATGCACGCTGTGTCACACGATGCCGGCCAAGTACGTGCTGGGCCTCAACACATTGCAGATGAATAGAAACTACGATTACGGGAAGGGACATGTGGCGAATCAACTGCGTGAACTGGAAGAGCTCGGAATGTTCAAAACTCCGCTCCCGAAGTCGCCGCAGGAACTGCCGCACCTGGTCAATTATCGCGACGAGAGCCAGCCATTGGATCAGCGGGCCCGCTCCTACCTGCACTCGAACTGTGCGCACTGCCACATGAAATGGGGAGGCGGGAATGCCGAGTTTCAGCTCTTGGCGACGATGCCGCTGGCCGAACTGGGGATCGTCGGCACACGTCCCCATCAGGGCTTCTTCGGCTTGCAGGATCCGAAGGTGCTCGTCCCCGGCAGTCCGGAGCGGTCGATGATCTATCATCGGATCACGAAGCTGGGACTGGGCCGCATGCCGCACGTGGCCTCGAACGTGATCGACGACCAGGCCGTGAAGATGCTGCACGATTGGATCTCGCAGTTGCCGAAGGAGTAGTTGGAGTGCAGGCTTTAGCCTGCTGCCATTTCGGGTCGTTCTTCCGGCTGGAAAACCTGACTTGCTTCAGCGATACCTGGCATCCGAAAGTTGCGGCCGCTATTATTTTCCGCGGCGGCAGAACGAGTCCCTCGCATCGAACAACTCTTGAGCTTTGAGAGATCATGAAAATCCACGAATACCAGGCGAAGGCCCTCTTCGCCGCGGCCGGCGTCCCTGTTCCCAAAGGCATCGTCGCCCGCAATCCTGAAGAAGCCGCCAGCGCCTTCACCCAGTTGGGGGGGCCGATTGCCGTCGTCAAGTCGCAGATCCACGCCGGGGGCCGGGGAAAAGGAACTTTCAAGGAACAGCCGAAACAGCGCGGGGTCGTTTTGGTGAAATCGGCCCAGGAAGCCAAAGAGAACGCCGCTCGGATGCTGGGCAACACGCTGGTGACGATTCAGGCCGGCCCGGAAGGCAAACAGGTCAACGTGTTGTACGTTGAGGCGGGGCTCGACATCGCCCGCGAGCTGTACCTGGGGATCGTCGTCGATCGCGCCATGGGGGGCGCGTGCCTGATCATGTCTTCCGAAGGGGGGATGGAGATCGAGGAAGTCGCCGCGCACACTCCGGAAAAAATCCTGAAAGAGCCGATCGACGTGGACTACGGCGTGTTTCCCTACCAGGCCCGGAACATGGCGTTCAAGTTGGGATTGGAAGGCCCGGCGCTGCGGTCGACCGAGGCGTTTCTCAAGAAAATCGGCAGGTTTTTCCTCGAATCCGACTGCAGCATGGCGGAAATCAATCCGCTGGTGGTGACGAAGCAAGGCGAGATGCTGGCTCTCGATGCCAAAGTGACGTTCGACGACAACGCGATGTTCCGTCACGAGAAGTTTAAGGAGCTGCGCGACCTGGCGGAAGAAAACCCCATGGAAGTGCGAGCCGGCGAAACGGGGCTGTCGTTCGTCAAGCTGGAAGGAAACATCGGCTGCTTGGTCAATGGCGCCGGGTTGGCGATGAGCACGATGGACCTGATCAAGCTGCACGGCGGACAGCCGGCCAACTTCCTCGACGTGGGAGGGGGCGCCAATGTCGATCAAGTCACCGAAGCGTTTCGCATCCTGCTCTCGGACAAGAACGTCAAGGGAGTGCTCGTCAACATCTTTGGCGGCATTATGAAGTGCGATACGATCGTCGAAGCGCTCCTGGTAGCGTATGAAAAAGTCGGCTTCAACGTCCCGCTCGTCGTGAGACTGGAAGGTACCAACGTCGAGAAAGCCCGTGAAATGCTGGCCGGCAGCGGGCGTGCGATCATCTCGGCAAATGGACTCACCGACGCCGCGAAGAAGATCGTGGCGGCGATCGGCGCCTGACGGTGAGCGCGAAGAGGCAAGCCCGATGATCGTCAATCGCTTCGACAATATATAATCGCTTCGACAATATATTCTTGACAACTTCGTACTCGCGCCGCAAACCTTTTTGACTTTTCGACCCCTTAGGCCCCTTCGACTTTTCATCCCATGAGCATCCTCGTCAATCGTCATACCCGCGTCATCTGTCAGGGCATTACCGGCAAAGCGGGATTGTTTCACAGCCAGAAGTGCCGCGAGTACGGAACGCAAATGGTAGGAGGGGTCACTCCCGGCAAGGGGGGAACGGAAATCGACGGATTTCCGGTGTTCAATACGGTAGAAGATGCGGTCAAACAGACCGGTGCCAATGCGACGATGATCTTCGTCCCGCCGCCATTCGCGGCCGACGCGATTCTGGAAGCGGAAGCAGCGGGGATTGCCGTGATCATCGCGATCACCGAGGGAACTCCCGTGCTCGATATGGTGCGCGTTCACAAACGCATCGTGCACAGCCAGAGTCGACTGGTTGGGCCGAACTGCCCGGGGGTGATCACTCCCGGCGAGTGTAAAATCGGAATCATGCCGGGTTACATTCATAAAGCCGGCGGCGTGGGGCTAATGAGCCGCAGTGGAACATTGACGTACGAGGCGGTCTGGCAACTGACGAACCTCGGGTTGGGACAATCGACGTGCGTCGGGTTGGGGGGCGATCCGATTGTCGGGACGAGTTTTATCGACTGCCTGCGACTGTTCCAGGCCGATCCGCAAACCGACGCCATTTTGATGATGGGCGAGATCGGGGGAAACGCGGAAGAGCAGGCGGCCGCGTATATCAAACAAAACGTCACGAAGCCGGTTGCAGCGTTTATCGCCGGCAGGACGGCGCCGCCGGGCAAGCGGATGGGGCATGCCGGGGCGATCATTTCGGGCGGCAGCGGAACGGCGACGGAAAAAGTGGCCGCGCTGGAGTCGGCAGGAGTCGTGGTCGCCGAAAGTCCGGCCGACATGGGAACCGCCATGCAGCGGGCGATTGCCGCCAAACGGCGCGCGTAAGTTGGAGCTCGGGCTTCAGCCTGCGCTCTGGCGGGATCGAGAGCGCGATCGTTCGCTCTGACTCGGCTGGGTCCCTGGATTCTGGCGTATTCGGGTATTGCGCAGACATCGGTCGGCGGATCAGACGGACGCAGCGGCAGGTTGGAAAACCCGTCCGACGGGCGAAAAATTGGGTCCGAGATTCCGGAACTTGCGGAACTTTCTTCATACTCACGGCGTCGAATTCTTAACTCAACCGGACTATCCTGGCGACGCTCGCCACAAAACGCGAGCGCGGCGGGCTTTCTGGTTGACGATGCCTCAAAGGCTTTGTTAGCTTAGTGTTGTGTGAAAACATCTCGTTCGGCCGCGTCTTGAGCCGAAATCGTAAGTTCATCGTCCAAGCTGTCTGCGTGGAATTCGTGCGCGAGGAGCGTCGTTTTTATGGCAGAATCACGAGGGGTCTGGGGAATCGACATCGGCCTGGCAGGACTCAAGGCGATTCGCCTGGTTTACGCGGAAGGGGCCAAGCAGGTGCTGGCGACGGCGTTCGACTTCGTGCCGCACCCGAAAATTCTCAGTCAGCCCGACGCCAATCCCGAAGAGCTGATCGGCCAAGCCCTCGATACGTTCCTGTCTCGCAACAAACTGCAAGGGGATGCCGTGGCGATCGGAGTTCCCGGCCAGACCGCGCTGGCCCGGTTCATTCAGCTCCCTCCCGTCGAATCGAGCAAGGTCGCCGAGATCGTCAAGTATGAAGCCAAGCAGCAGATTCCCTTCGCTCTCGAAGAGGTGATCTGGGACTACCAGCCCTTGAGCGTGGGGATGGAAGAGAGCGGTTTCATGCTCGACGCGGAAGTCGGGCTGTTCGCCATGAAGCGCGACCAGGTGCAACAGCATTTGGCGCCGTTCCTGGCGCGCAAGGTGGAGGTCGACGTCATCCAGATTGGCCCCTTGGCGCTGTACAACTATCTGTGCCACGACCGCTTCGGACAGATTCCCGGCGAAAAGAATTCGGACGCTCAGGAAGATTACACGCTGCTGCTCGACATGGGGGCCGACAACACGACGCTGTTGGTGTCGAACGGCAAGAAGATCTGGAACCGCAACGTACCGCTGGGGGGCAATCACTTCACCCGCGCGCTGACGAAGGAAATGAAGCTAACGTTTGCCAAGGCCGAGCACCTCAAGTGCAACGCCACGAAGTCGCCCGATCCGAAGGCCGTATTCCAGGCGCTGCGGCCGATCTTCAACGACTACGTGGCGGAAATCCAGCGCTCGATCGGGTTCTTCGCCAGCGTCAATCGCGACGCCAAAATCTCGCGGATTGTGGGGGTTGGCAATGGGTTCAAGCTGGCCGGCCTGCAGAAATTTTTGCAGCAGAACCTGCAAATGGACGTCGAGCGGGTCGATACGTTCCAGGCGGTTTCCGGAGATGCCGTGCTCAACGCGCCCCTGTTCCAGGAGAACCTGCTGTCGTTCGCCATTTCGTACGGGCTGGCGCTGCAGGGGCTGAAGATCACCCGCGTGTACACGTCACTGTTGCCTCCTGAGATCAAGACGGCGCGGCTGATTCGCAAGAAAAAGCCGTGGGCCGTGGCGACGGCCGCCATTCTGATGTTTTCGCTGGCGCTGTCGACGATCGGTTACGCCCGCGTGTGGAACAACGTCAGTGTCGAGCGGTTCGGTGCGGCGGAAAAGAAAGCCCAGGACGTCGTCAAGAACAAGGGGGACATGGCCTCGGCCTACACGTCGGCCAAATCGGCGAACGCCGCCTCCCGGAAGGAGCTCGAAGATTTGATGTCGTTCGGTCGGCAGCGCACGCCGTGGCTGGAAGTTCTCAAGGCGATCAATGCCTGTCTGCCGCGAGACGTCACCGACGAAGAGCTCGCCGAAGAAAATCCCGCCCGCCGGAACCGCATCCGCATCCTGAGCATTACGGCCAAAGACTATGCCGATCTGGGAGAATGGTACAAAACATTGAAGGACGACGCCAAGTTGAAGATGCGCGACGACGACAATAAAGACGCTCCCAAAGGGCCGGGCTACGTGTTCACGCTGCAAGGGCGGCATTTTCACGAAGACCAGGACAACATCGAGATGCGTGAAGTCAATTACGTCTACAACACGTTCCTGAAGAACCTCAAGCAATGGGAAATTGCCGAAACGAGCGCGAACGTGCGCGGCGCCACGGGATTGATCGTCCCCGTGCGGAAGATGGGAATCACCCATGCCACGATCGTCGACTCCCGGCCGACAAAAAAGGTCGAGTATTACAAGAACGGCCCCAGCTCGGCGGCGGCGGTCGGCAATAGTGGAGACGGGCCGGGCGGCAGCCGGCGACAGCCGCTGGGAATGGCCGATATGGGGATGGGGGGCGCGAGAGGCCGCGGACGGGCACCCAAGAAGGCCAAACCGAAGGTCGATCCGGCCGCCGGCCAGGAAGACATGCTGCCCATTCCGCTCACCGATTTCACGATCCAGTTTGCCTGGCGGGATACCCCCGAATCGAAACGTCTGGCGGAAGACGCATTTGTGGCGCAGCAAGAAGCGGAGGCCAGAAAGAAAGCCGGCGGGACACCGGGCGCGCCGCCGATGCAGGCTCCAGCTGCAACTGCGGCACCGGCGGTGAATCCCGCCGCGGCGACAGGTAATGCAGGCCTCAATCCGGCCAATGCCACGGCGCCGGCAGGAAATGCGGCAGGACCGCCCGGAGCACCGGCCAATGCCGGCGCCGGGCCCGCGGGAAATCCACCGGCAAGTGGCCCGGCGGGCGCACCGCGGCCGAATTGATGAATGGGTGACGGTCGGTTGTGGTCAAAATGTCGTCGGACTGAGACTTTTTGGAGCAGGACGTGCCATGGACAAACTGAAAGAAGTTCAGAAATACCAGTTTTGGATTCTGTTGAGCGTGGCGCTGATCTTGCCGCTCGTCGGCTGGCAGATGGCCGTTTCCGGACTGGCCAAGGAAGCGGAGGACCGGTCGAAAGCTCTCGATACGCTCAATAAGTCGATCACGACGTCGCCCCCAGATCCCAACCAGGAGTGGAAGAAGGGGATCGAAATCATCAATGGCGAGCAAAGCAAGCAGAAGCTGCTGGCCTGGCGCTCTCTCTGGGAGCGACAGGCGCCCCTCATGGTCTGGCCTGAAAAAATGCCCAGCGATCCCGATAAAATTACGCCCAGCCAGCAGGAGTATTGGAGAACGGCTTACCGAAAGTTTGTCACCCAGGTCCGGCTCAAGGCCAATCCCTACGACGACGATAACCCGAATGGACTGATTGAATATCCGGAAGAACTGCTCCCCAAACCCGACGACGAATGGATCCAGGCCCCCTCGGTGAAGCAGATCGTCGCCAGCCAGGAGGATTTGTGGCTGCTGGAGTCGTTGCTGACGGCAATCGCCTCGGTCAATGCGGGCGCGCCTTCGATCTACGACGCGCCGATCCGTCAGATCGACGAGCTCTACCTGCGCGGCGGCACGGCGCAGAAAGGTGGGGGAGGAGCTGCGAAACCGGCGGCCGGCGGGACTCCAGGCACGGGCGGCGGCCACGGTGGCATGCCTGTGCCGCCGGCCGGCATGCTCAGCGGCGGAAATCGTGACCTGGGAATAGGCGGCGGGGGAGTGACGATTACCTCCGCCAACATCAATGCGGATGACGATTTGGGGCTTGAACGAGCTGCTGCTGCCGACAAGGCGGCGGGCGCAGCCGCCAACACCGGAACCACCGGAACCATGGGAACCAGGGGCGGTCACGGAGGCGGCGGAATGCCGATGCCGACCTCGGGTGGTTTCGGCGGCGGGGGAATCGGCGGCGGCATCAGAGGAGGTTGGAGCGGTTTCGACAAAGATCGTTATCGCGATGACAAACCAGAATGGAAAACTCGCGGCTTTCATCTCGAAGTCGTAATGCATCATCGCCACGTGCCCGAGTTGCTGACGGCCCTCTCGAACGCCACCTGGCCCATCACCGTGCTGCGGATCCAGATGTCGGATTATCGGGATGAAGACCTGGCCGACGTCGGTGGCGGGACGCCGGGCGGCATGTCCGGTCGAGGGATGGCCGGAGGTCGGGGTGGGATGCCGGGAATGATGCCCATGCCGGGAATGGGCGCTGGAGCCCGCAGTGCCAATGCGCCGCCGGCCCGGATGCGCGGCGGCGAAGACGCAGGCGGGGATTTGCTGAATAACCGCTCGGTGCTCGACGATCCGAATCTGGCGCACGTGGCGATCGTCGGTCTGATCTACATCGTTAAGAAGCCTCCGGAAGACAAGACACCCCCGACGCCTCCGCCCGCTCCCGGGGTTTCTCCGGCCGCGCCTGCGGTCGCCGCCCCGGGAGTTGCTCCGGCGGCAGCGCCGGCTTCGGAAACAGCCGCGGTTGATAGCACCTCGGCGACCACGCCCGAGGCCGCCGCGCCCACGACCGATGCGGACAAATCCGCCGACAAACCCACCGACGAGCCTGCCGGCGACGAGGGGGAACAGCCGGTGGAGGAATCTCAGTCACCGACCGGATCAAAAAAAGAAGCGGAAGCTGATTCCAAGAAACCCGAGCCGGCGCCCTCCGAACCCGACAAGACTTGATCCACCGGCCCAATTTCTGGCCGGCTGACGAGTGGATCTTCGGCAATTGTTTCGTCCCTGTCACCCGGATTCGATTTTTTTTGCAGCCTGGGAGCCGAACGTGAAAGACTTTTTGGCCAAACTCAAGACGATGAATTACAAGCAATTCGCCTTGGAACATGGCGAGAAAATTGGACTGGGCGTCGTCGGCGTCGTCGCTCTGGCCTGCCTGGGGATGACCAGTTGGTCATCGGACTTTACCGTGACTCCCGAAGACATGGAAAAACAGGCCAGCAAGGTCGACACCGAATTGAAAGCCAAGGCCTGGCCCGATGCCGAAAAGTCGACGTTTCTGCCGCTGAAAACGGCAGATGAAGAGACGCAGGTCGCGCTGAAACCGGTCGAGCTCGGTCGCTTCGAGTGGGAAGTGGAAATGTCGCCGAAGCTGTACCCGCGGCAACGACCCGCCGGTGAAATCGACTGGTTGCCCGTCAGTGAATTGTATGCCCGCTATGGGACGATGCCGATGGGGGTTTGGCCTCCGGCTGTTCCCGAGACGCCGGTCGAAGAGGAAAAAACGAAAAAGCCCGCGAAAAAAGGCAAAAAGGGGGGACATGACGCCGACGCCCTGATGGCGGGTGAAGGGGTCGGGGGATTTGGGATGGGGATGAACGATATGGGGGGGCCGTCGGCAGAAAAGGCCCGCGGAGTTCGATTCAACGTCGTCGTCGGAGTCGTCAACGTGCTTGAGCAGCAGAAGCGCCTCGCCAAGGCGATGAATCTCGACGTGACGAGCCAGGCCTTGCAGTATCTCGAGTATCTCGACTTCAAAGTACAGCGGCAACGGGCGGTTCCCGGACCGGAACCCTGGACCGGTCCCTGGAAAGACCTGTCGACCGAGTCGTCGATCGACGTGATTGCCGAATCGTCGGATCAAGACCTCGAGATCGTGCCTGTCAAGTATACGGCTCAGGTCTTTACTTCTCCGCTGCCGCATCGTCTGGACGTCGATTGGTGGGATCCCGATCTGGCCGGGCACCCGAAAGTTCCCACGCTGACGGAAGATGAGCAGGAACAACAGGACGCGCAGAACCGGGCGGCTGCCGAAGTCACTAGCGACGAGGGGGAGGACAAGACCAAGCGCCGTGGTTTCGCCAAAAATCAGAGAGATGCCAACGGGCTGCGCGACCGGGCTGAGAGAGTGGACGGCGGTAAAGCCTTTTCGGAAAAGTTGCGGTCCATGGGAATGCCGGCCGGCGGCGGAGCGGGACGGGGGGGCCATAATGCGGGGGGTGGCGGCGGCCGTGGGATGCCGATGCCTGGTATGGGGAACATGCCTGGTGCAGGAGGCGGACATGCAGGGGGTGGCGGCCGGGGGATGCCCGGCGCGATGGGAATGCCGGGGATGCGGGGAGGAGGCATGCCCGGGATGGGTGCGATGGGCGGCATGTATGGTCAAAGCGGGATGGAAGTCGGCGCGAACCTGTGGCTCTTCCGGTATTTTGATTTCGACGTCGAACCGGGCGAATGCTATCGGTACCGTGTGCAGCTCGAGGTCTTGAATCCCAATTTCGGAGAATCGTTCGTCGACGCGCCGAGCGTCGCCGAAGGCGAGACCCGCACCACTCCCTGGAGCGCACCTTCGACCCCGGCCGTCGTCGAGAAGGACGTCAACTACGCTCTCGCCAAAGTGTCGACACGCGGGGCTCGTCCCGACGGCGCCGAGCTCAAGGTGGTGCAGTTCGACACGAACAACGGAACGCTGCTGAGCGATCAGTTCAAAGTGCTGTACGGCGCCTACGTCGGGAAAGTGATGAAATCGCTGCACCTGGATATTCCCGGC
>DASYAR010000691.1:0-3470 GCA_036501235.1 Planctomycetaceae bacterium | reverse complement strand
TCTGCCCGGCCTTTCTCGAATTTCCTGACTGTGCCATCCTTGGCTCCCCAAAAAAAAGGATCTACGGCAAGATCTCCGCCCGACTTCCCCCGACATCTTGCACCAAACGGGTCCGGCCTGTCCAGATCATGTCGTGCGCCCGATTCATCGACAGGCGGAACGAGGTCTGGACGTCCTGAGAACCTTGCAGGCGAATCTTCAGGAGTGCGAACGCGAGTCGCTTGGAACTCCACGACGCGCTCGACCGGCTCCTCGCATCCTGGCCGTGGCGGATCGGCCGTCTCATGACAGCGCCGGCTCGAGTCCTGCGCACGGCTCTCCAGGCACGCGGCGCAGCCTGGACGCGACTCGGCCTATTGATCAGTTGGCTGGCGGATCGACTCGATCCGATTTGAAGCGATCTGACTATGCAATCTCCGCAGCACGCAGATTTTCACGCCATCCACCTTGACGGAAAATACTTCGTCCTCGACCGGAAATTCGGCCGGGTGGTAACGAAAATGCGACAGGAAATAATCCGCCTCGGCCAAGCCGACGAAGCAAATCCGACGCCTGTCGTTGGCTGGGAGAATCAAGGCATTTAACTCGCCTGGATAGCGATCCGAGTGGACCCGAATTTCGGACGCCCCTTCATGGGCGACCAGATACTCCAGCGCGCGCCGGCAAGAGAGGCCCCAGTAGTCCATGTCGAATTCCGGCTTGACCTGCTGCAAGGTCCCGCCGGACAAGGTGTTAAAGTAAATGTTTTCGTATGGGTGATAGTGGACCATCAGCACCGTCGTATGGATCAGCGAGGCGGCGACGATTGCCGATGTCGTCCATCGTGCCGGACACTCCCACGACTCCAACGACCAAGTCCAGTTCCAAATCATGACGAGCCCATGGCAGGAGAAGTACAGCAGAGCCGGATAGATGAAATACAAATGCCGCCAGCCGCCATAGACCACCGACTTCAACACAACGACCGCGGCCACCGGGACTGCCGATGACCCCAGCAGCGCGAGATCGAGCGGGTGATGCTGGAGGACTTCCAAAGGCCGGCGCACGAGCGTAGTCAGAACACCGCCCGTCCCCAGGACAAAGAGCACGCTGTACAGCACGGGCGTCGTCATGGCGATCCAGACGGGGACGTAATGCCAGAGAAGCTCGGTTCCCGGCACGAACCGGCCGAAGTAGAGAACCGACCCCGGCCAAGGATATTTCCT
Source organism: Planctomycetaceae bacterium (assembly GCA_036501235.1). GTDB lineage: Bacteria > Planctomycetota > Planctomycetia > Planctomycetales > Planctomycetaceae > JACQFH01. Next base: position 2,265 of record DASYAR010000691.1, on the reverse strand, counting down.
CATCTCTTCGAAAGCGCTCGCGAAGTGTCGGAGTGGGTTCTCCCAGAGGATCGGCCAGAACAGAATGGTGAACGCGACGACAAAGATAAAATAAACCGCCAGCCCGCCAAGCTGCGGCCGCCACGAACTGCGTTGCCGCCAGGCGTGCACAATTCGGCTACCAATGAGAAACAACGTCACGCACGGGACAATGATGCCGACGATGCGGATGCCGACCAGAAATCCGCAACTCAGGGCATGCAGCAGCGCGCGTTTCGTATCCGTCCGGCGGCCGAAGAGCAAAAAGGTCGCTGCGCTGAAGATAAAGAACGACAATAGGGCCAGATCTTTGGAGTTGTAAAAAGACTCGGCGAAAATCCGGGGACTCAGTACCAGCGCCACCGCCCCGAACAGGCCGACCTTCCAGCTTCCAAAGCGTTCTCGGAGCAGCCAATAAAAAGCCGCCACCGACACGTAGAACACGAGAAACGTGACCAAGTGCCGCATGAAGTAAATTGGACGCGTATCGCGCAAACGCAATCCGCGTTCGAAAAAGGTGAGCACGATTTCAAAGGCCGGCCCATGATACTTCTCGCTGGCCTCTCGCAGAGACCTATCACCGTGGACAATGTAATTGAAATTAATCAGTCCGTTTTGCACACGCGAACATTCTTCGTCCCAAGAAAGACCAAAGTCCTGGTAAATTGCGCATCCCAGGGCGAGCAGACCCGCAAAAAACAGGGGCACGGTCCACTTCTCACAGAATTCTCGAAGTACACCCGGTTTCGCGTCCATGGGGTGTTTAGCGCTCTCGGCTGAATGTTTCTCACCGGGGGCAACTCGATCCCGGAATCAAGGCCGGATTTGTAACAGAGGCGAATGGGCAACAAAAGGCCGATTCACTATCAAGATGTTTTCGCCACGCTGTACCGGCAATTGGGAATCGACGTCGGAACGGCGACAATCGCCGATCCCAATGGGCGACCCCAATACCTGCTCGACCGTCGCGAGCCGATCCGCGAGCTCATTTAAGGGATACGCCGTGCGACTAAATGAGCTAATGCGACAACTCCCCTGGCAATGGGATCACTTTTTGCCGTCGACTGGAGGCAGCTCGAATTCAACACTGTCGACGATGCCGCCAACCGGCAGGTTGACTCGCTGAGCTTTGACCAATCGTGCGTCATCAAGCTGAATAAAGTGCTCTCCCGGACGAATGAATTTCAGCTCGAACCGGCCGTCTGCGTCCGACGCAGCCACTGGCTCGAAGTGATTGCTCTCTCGTTTGTCGGCCGGGGATGCGCGCACGAGCCGATTTGCCACCGGCTTACCGGCAGCGTCCAACACGCGTCCTCTGACGACGGCCGGTCGAGTGAGCCGGATGTCGACGTCCTTGAGCAACTCGCCCGGTTTCGTGGCAATCGAATCGGTGACACCGTTGGCCCATTGGCGCCATTCCTGGCGACTCTTGCCGTCGTGCGCGACCAGGTTGTACTTCTGGTCGCCGCTGGCGGGCAGTTTCAGTTCATAGCGTCCCGCGTCGTCAGTTTCGGCGATGAATCGACTGAGCCAGAGCTGAACGGGCCGCGGAACCGTGAGCGTGAGGGAAACCATCGCGTTCGACAGCGGGTCACCTGAAGGATCGAGCACACGGCCCGTGACGGTGGCCATCCGCTCCACGCTGATCGTCACTGGCGCCATGCCAGAAGTCAGATTGAAATCCAGAGCGCTGAATGATGTTCGCCACCCTTGATTCAAGCGCGCCGTCTCAAAGCGTCTCGACAGGTTGGCGGCGTCTTCCGACCACCAGCGAGCATGATCCGCAGATTTTATCAAGAAATTGAAAAGCCCAGGAAATAAGTTTTCGATGACCACGTTGCCATCGGCATCCGAAATTCCTTCGATCTCCGGGCTTTGCGGGACTTCAATCCGGGCCCCCTGCACAGGTTCTCCAGACAGGCTGTCGACCAGATTGGCTCGAAACGCAAGTCCCTTTTCCAGCACGATGTCCAGGAGCTTCGACTCGTCAGGCTGAATTCCTGCCTGGATCTTCGCTACACCACGGCCTGGATGTCGAACCTGAAGGTCGTATCCATCCGTCTCAACATACAACCGGTAGCGTCCATCTGGGCCGGAACGGGTTTCGGTCCAAATCGCCTTGATCGTCAATCCCCCGATCGTCTTCGGGCCCCGATTCGCTCGAATCAGCGCGTTGGCGACAGGCTTTCCATCGAGCCCCTTGACCTGCCCTTCGAAGTAAGTCCTATTCGTCAACTCGATGACCCA
>DASYAR010000690.1:0-8983 GCA_036501235.1 Planctomycetaceae bacterium | reverse complement strand
CTCGAACAGGGCCCGCTCCCCCTCGCGGAAGCCGTGCGCATTGCCACGGCTGTCACAAAGGCGCTGGTGCATGCGCATCGCCACGGAATTCTGCACTGCGATCTCAAGCCGGCCAACGTGCTGCTGGACGACGATTTTGCTCCACGACTGGCCGATTTCGGCCAGTCGCGGCTGTCGCATGAGCAGAGTCCGGCGCTAGGGACGCTGTTCTATATGGCCCCCGAGCAGGCTGACCTGGACGCCGTCCCCGATTCCCGCTGGGACGTCTATGCGCTGGGCGCTCTGCTCTATCATGCCGTCTGCGGCGAACCGCCATTCCGCACGCCTGAGATGGAACGCCGCCTTGCAGGCGCGACCTCGCTGGCCGGCCGGCTCGCGACGTATCGCGAGACCGTCGCCGCCAGCCCGCGGCCGGATAAGCACCGCCAGCTCTCTTCGATCGACACCCGGCTTGTCGAAATTATCGAACACTGCCTCGCGGTCGACCCAGCCGAACGCTTCGCCAGTGCCGCAGCGGTCGCCGAGGCGCTCGAGGCTCGCGACCGGTTTCGATCGCTACGGCCGGCCATCGGCCTGGGAATCATCCTGCCGGGGCTGATCCTGCTGGCGCTGTTTCCGCTGGCACTGGTCGCCGTGTCGAACGCCGTGCGAATATCCGAACAGAACGTCGCCACCCGCGCTCTCGAGAGCGACGCCCTGACGGCGAAGATCCTGGCCTATTCGCTCGACGACGACCTGGTGCAGCGTCGCCGCACGCTGGAGACTCTGGCTGGCGATCCCGATTTGCTCGCCTTGATACCGGCCGCGGCGGAGCCGGCCGATTCGCCGCGGCGACAGGCGCTGTCGGCCTGGCTGAAAGGGGCCAAGCGCGAAATCGACAAGATCCGCACCGAGCAGCACGCCGACCTCGACGACAGTTGGTTCCTGACGGACGCGCACGGAATCCAGCGATGGCGGGAACCCGAGAGTCCGTTGACGATCGACCGCAATTTTGGATGGCGCGACTATTTTCACGGCCTGGGTGATGATCGGCCCGAATGGAAACTGCGCACAAACATTGCTCCTGTGCGAGAGCCGCACATTTCGGCTCCCTTCCGCAGTACGGCGTCGGGCAAATTGAAAGTGGCCATCACGGTCCCCATCTGGGACGAAAATCAACGCGAAGTCCTGGGCGTGCTGGGGCGCACGATTCACCTGGGCGAAGTGCTCTCGACCTACAAGCGGCTCCTCATGGACGAGGCGGCCGAGCAGCAAATCCAGCGGGCGATCGCACTGGTTGACGTGCGCACCGGAAAAGTCCTTGACCATCCGTGGATGACCCCCGCCAATAGCGACCGCTTGAAAGACGACAAGGTTTTCGAAAAACTCAGCCTTGAAAAAGAGGAGCGCACGGCCATGCTGAATGTGCAGGCGCTGGTGCGTGCCGGACAAGAGGTGCGTGGTGCAAATCTCGATACGAACTACGTGGATCCGATTCGTCGCATCGACGCCGACGCCGCGCGCCAGTTCGGCATCAGGTGGCTGGCGGCATTCTGGCCGGTCGGGGACAGCGGCTGGTTCGCCGTCGTCCAGGAGCCGCGCGACGATGCGCTTCGCCCCGTGCGCGCCGTCCAGGCCGGGCTCGTGAAGTACGCATTGACAGGCCTGTTCCTATCCCTGATTCTGACCGCCACGTCATGGCATTTCCTGCGCCGCGTAATGCGCGCCCGTACGTTTCGGCTGGGGCAACCCTCGGTAACCAAGTAGGTCCCAAAACTGGGATTTGGTTAGGATCGCTCACGGCCGCAACCGGCTCAGTCGTCTGAAAGAAAATGCCGACGGTATTCACCAGGGACGTGGCGATCTAAGTCGACACTGTCGTGGAGAACTCATCAGGTTCCCGTTTTCCGAACCTTCGCAAGCGTGGCAACCCTCCGCCCGATCCGTTTAATGACGCCGGCTAATTGCCGTTCACCGTTGATTTCGATTCCTCGCCCTTGACCGATTTGTCCGAACGCGTCAGCGGCGAGCGATCGCAGCAACGCCAACTTCTCTCGCTCTTCCTCGGTATGCTGCTCCAAGAGACGTAACCCTGCACGCAGGACTTCGCTCGCGTTACGATAACTGCCAGCTTCGATCTGTTTTTCTACGAATTGGTCGAAATGATCTGTTAAGTTGATGTTTCGAGTCGGCATTTCTGCAATTCCTGATACCGATGAGCCGTATCCTTCGTAGAATCGTATCACGATTGGCAAATATTGCCAATCTAAAAAAGCGGTGCTGGTTGAGTGGTCAATCCGCCGCTGCGGAGAAGCGTATGCCGTTGAAGTCATCGAGCGTTCCAGGCAAGCGAGGAGCCCCGTGATTGAGCTGATCATCGAAAATCAGAATTCGCGCGAAACACGGCGTGTGACGCTCGAGTCGGGGCGCACTTACGTGCTGGGCCGCGATTCCGAGGCCGATATTCCCGTCGCTGCCGATCCCTACATCTCGCGGCAACATGTCGAGATTTCGCTGCTGGCCGGCGATCGCGTGGCCGTGCGGAAGCTCGAAGCCGCGTCGGGGCCGATCTTTCTGGTCGGCCGGCAGGTTGCGAGCGGCGAGCTGGCGCCCGGGGAGCATTTCGTGCTGGGAGGGACGCGGTTCACCATCGTCGATGAGGCGCCTGGACCAGGATCTCCCAGTCCGGCGCAAACCGTGGAAGAAGTCGCCTTCACTCCCGAGGCATTGGCCCGCGTGCAGTACCGCGACGCCGACCACCGGATCGAAGTCTTGTCGCACCTTCCCGAGATCATCTGGGGAACGGGGAGCGAAGGCGAATTGAACATGCGGCTGGTGAACCTGCTCCTGGCAGGCATTCCGCAGGCCGATGCCGCAGTGCTCGTCGAGATTCAATCCGCGGACTCTCTGATGACCTTGCAATGGGAGCGGCGCCGCGAAATCAGCGGCGCCTTCCAACCCAGCAAACGATTGGTGATCGAAGCTCTCGAGCGGCGGCGTCAAAGCGTGCTCCACGTCTGGGACCGCGGAGGTCACACTTCCGAATTCACTGCGACTCAGGAACTCGACTGGGCGTTTTGCACGCCCATTCCCGGTCCGCCCGGCGAATCGCGCGGGCTCTACCTGGCCGGACGTTTCGACGTCGCCGGGTCGGCCGCCGCGGGCAGCGCGGCGGCCGGGGGCGTGCAATTGCAGGCCGACGTCAAATTTGCCGAGCTGGTGGCCGAAATCGTCGGATCGATTCGCAAGTTGCGGCATCTGGAACGTCAGCAGTCGGGATTGCGGCAATTTCTTCCTCCGGCCATCCTTGCGGTCATCGGGACCGACTCCGATCCGACGCTGTTGGCTCCTCGAGAATCGATCGTGACGGTGATGTTCTGCGACTTGCGGGGGTTCAGCCGGCGCGTCGAATCGGCGCGCGACGATCTGACCGAACTGCTCGACCGGGTCAGCCAGGCGCTGGGTGTGATGACGCGGCACATCTCTGCGCAAGGCGGAGTCATCGGCGATTTTCAGGGTGATGCGGCGATGGGTTTCTGGGGCTGGCCGGTCGCTACGGACGACGACCCGCTCAAGGCCTGTCGGGCGGCACTGGCGATCCGCGCCGAATTTGCCGCCGCAGCTATCACCCCCGGGCATCCGTTGGCCGACTTTCGCATGGGCATTGGCCTCGCGCGAGGCAAAGGAGTGGCGGGCCGGATCGGCACGCCGGAACATTTCGTTTTCACCGCCTTCGGCCCGGTGGTCAACCTCGCCAGCCGTCTGGAGGGGATGACCAAGCATCTGCACGTTCCGATCGTCATCGACGAAAATCTGCTGCAAATCGTTCGCGCGGGTCTGGGGGCAAAGGCAGGACGAACGCGCCTCTTGGGACGAGTGTTGCCGTTCGGCACCGAGACTCCGGTGATCGTCGCCGAGCTATTGCCCGGCGAGCAAGAGCTGCCCGAATTGACGGGTGCCCATCTGGCCGCCTATGACGTTGCGGTCGAGCATTTTATGGCAGGCCGCTGGGACGAAGCGTATGCTTCGCTGCGAACGCTTCCTGCCGGGGACCGGGCGCAGGACTTTCTGGCCGGTCAGATCGTTTCGCAGAATCGCCAGCCCCCCGCCGATTGGAATGGTGTGGTGAAATTGCCCAGCAAGTGAGGGACAAATTACGCGTGAAAGAGTCGCAACCCTGTGCCGGTGGGCGTCGCGTGGAACGACTTCTGTCAAGGGTACTGAGTCCAGCTTCGCAGCGCCGCCCCCTCGCCCGAAATGCCAATGACTGGCTGCTGCATGGGACGCGGGGTCGGGCAGACTGACGTTGCATGGGGGCGTGGGGCGACGTATAACGCCGGCCCCGTATACTCCCTGGCCATCTTGCTGGAGCCCGTCAGATGAATCGAATTGGGCCTATGGCGTGGCGCAGAACCAGCCTGTTCTTGGTCTTCGCGCTGCTGCCGGGGTGCTTTGCGACATTCAGCCAGCGCAACGCGCAGGAAGTCACGCGCGAGAAGCTGCTCGCGGTTTCCGAAAAGGGGACCAGCAATCACCTGCAGTACATGGGGAGCGACTTCAATTATCACTATGTCTACGACACGCGCCCCGGCAAAGAGCGGTCGTACAAGGTGCGGGTCACAGACATAAAACTTACCGATACATTTGCAGTCGGTGAAGATTCGTACGTGCTGCATCCGTGGGTGATCGAAGGCAAGCTGCTGGGGACGCCGCCGGATGACCTCGCCGAGGAAATGCGCAAGTCGGCCAGGAAAACACGCCCCTACGCTTCAACCATGGACGGCTCGCCGCAAGCGGTCGTTAAGAGCCCGGCCGAGTCCGACGTCGGGGAAGACCTCGGCGATGATCAGGTCGAGTCCAGCCGCGTCGAGACGCCGTAGCGCGGCAAAGAAATTCGCCGCGGCTTCGCGAAGGTCGCTCGTCGACGAGAGGACTTCGATACAGGTGAAGCGCGCAGGGTCGGAGGCTGTGTGAAACGCGAGAAGGCCCAGACGCGGCGTGGGCACAGAAGGATTCTCACGACGCGCTCCCGCGCCCCCTCTTTCGAAGGGGAGGAGGGCGGTCTCGCTTTGAAGAATGAGCGGCGTGCGGGGGGCGTAGTGACTGGGGAGGGTGCCGGGGGCGAGGAGGCCGGCGGACGGGGATTCGTCGGACGTCGCATCGATGACCTGCACGGTGCCGATCAGGTCCTCAAGCTCTTCGACGGTGATTCCTCCGGGACGCAGCACAACCGGGCCCGCCGGGGTCAGATGTAAGACGGTCGATTCGACGCCCACTCGGCAAGGTCCGCCGTCGAGGATCAGATCAATCCGGTCTCCCAGTTGATCGCGGACGTGAACCGCGGTCGTGGGACTGATTCGGCCGAACGGATTGGCGCTGGGCGCGGCCACAGGCAATTCGGCTGCCCGCAACAGCGCCTGTGCGACGGGGTGATCGGGGATCCGCAGCGCAACAGTACTGCAGCCGGCCGTCACCAGATCGGGAACAAGCGAAGTTTTCGGCAGGACAAGGGTCAGTGGACCGGGCCAGAATCGATCGGCGAGTTGCTGCGCCTGTGGAGGCCACTCGGCCGCCAGTCGCGAAATCCAAGTGCGGTCTGCGACGTGCACAATCAACGGGTCGAAGCGAGGGCGTCCCTTCACATCGAAAACTCGGGCCACGGCTGGCTCATGGAGCGCATTGGCCCCCAGTCCATAAACCGTTTCGGTGGGAAATGCGACGAGTCCACCGGAGCGCAGAATTTCGGCGGCGCGAAAGATTTCCATGTTGGTCGGTTCTTGTACGGCGGGATGCGCCATGAATTATTTCAGCTCCGGCAGGGGCGACCTGGTTGAGAGATCGGCTGGCTGCCGCGCTCCATGAACCCCTCCCCAGCGCCGCTTGGCGGCCGATTTTCTGAAGACCAGAAAATACGAGTGATTCTTGCGCGCATGCACCTGTCTGATGACCCGGCTCACACCCGGCCGGTTGTTTCGTACCAGAACGAACAGGTCTTCCACGACGAAGCCCTTGGCCGCGAGCGTATTGATGATTTCGACGTGCGTCAGCCGTTGTTGATTGGCGCAGACTTCATCGGCGCATTTCACAATGTAGATGCCGTCCTCGCGCAGCACGCGTCGCGCTTCGTCAGCAGCCTGAAAGTACAACTCCAGCACCGCTTCGTGGTATTTCGCAATCAGGCCGTTCGCCACGTTGTTCCGATAATACCCTTCGAAATTCTGATGCCCGACGTGCGCCGAACCGCCGGGGGTGTGCATGTAGGGGGGATCGAAGACAACGCAATCGATGTTGCCAGAACGATACGGCAGCCGCCGGCAATCGACGCCGCGAGTCAGATCGGTCGGAAGCAACTGGAATTCCTGATCCGAGATCAGCTTCCAAAACACGCCCCGGCCGTAAGTCACGTCGGCTACCTTACTGCCTGGCGCGACGTACAAGCGAATGACGTGGGGAAACAGTTCGTCGTTGGTGCCGGCGTGGGCGGTGAACACGAGTTTGTTTGTCGCGACGCCGCCGGGCGACTTGCGTTTTGATTTCTTCGGTTTGCCATTCGCAGAAGAAGATCGCTTCAACGGTGCCATAGCGGTATTCGTCGATTTCTATTGAATTCTTCAGCGGATTCTAGTTTCACGACTCGGCACGGTACAGGTTGCACCTGCCGGGCTAACCGAAGAGTCGGGCGACATGGCGGGCAAGTAAAATCGTTTCTGGGAGACGCTCGACTGCGAATCGGTGCAGGCGGGGGAACCGGTTCCACGGGGCGCTTGCCACGAGTTGCCGCCAGGCAGGGGCCGTGTCGAGCTCGAGCGCCGGGCCGGAGCCGCGGAGATCGAGGTGTTCGACCATCAAATCAGCCAGCCGCACGCCGACAACCAGCGGGCGCACCTGCGGCACGGCGAGATTCGGGTCGTGATGATGGAGTGCGCTGGCGACAACTTCGGCCGGCGCATCCCAGAGTGTCAGCAAGGCCGCCCCCAACCGGCAGTGATCGCGCTCGGGGGCTGGTGACAATGCCGCTTCGACGAGTTGATCGGGCTCCTCGTCTCGGAGGATGCCCAGCCGCGGCACGGGGCTGGAGACCAGCAAATGGCCGATATCGTGCGCGAGGCCGGCGGCGAGAGCGTTCCCCATTGACTCGATCCCGGCGGCGCTCGCCAATTGATCTGCCAGCAAGCCAGTCAGCAGCGAATGCGTCCATAGGCGGCCGCGAATTTCTTTTTCGAGCTGCGGCCAGGTGGAGAGGAAGTCGGAGAAGGCGATCAGCCACAAGAGCGACAGGCATTTGCGGTGACCGAGCCGGGCGACGGCCTGGCGGACGGATTTTGGAGAGGGCGACGAAGACAAGGAGAGTGGCATACCGGCTAAGAAAGCGAATTTCAGCCGTGAGTCGGAGACGATTGCGGAAATCATGTCGTCATTGTTCGATTGTTCGTCGCGGGCCAGTGCCAGCGCCTGCCACATGGCGATCGGCGGGAGTGGTACGGCTCCCCGCTGGCAAAATCCTCGGATCAAATCCAGATCACCCGCGTCAGGCACAGCGTGTTGCTCCTTCCGGCGACGGTTGGATGGCTCGCACTCGTGGCATCTCGCATTTCTCCTTTTTTCTCACTGTCCTCATGTGCTCGCGGCAGCTTTCCTGAGGCCTTTTTCCTTAATTGAACGGGAGCCTGATTATACCGCAGAAGCCGACGCCGTCTGCCGATATATAGAGATGACGGGGCTTAGCCTTGCCGCGAGGTATCGCTGCGCGCCGGTTCCGTCGGGGCTGCTCAGGGAAGAAGCCAACCGATGACAGAACCAGAGGTTATGGATTACCGCGTCGAGCTGGACTCCTTCTCGGGCCCGCTCGATTTGCTGCTGTATCTCGTCCGCCGGCAGGAAGTCGACATTCTCGACCTGCCGATCGCCGAAATCACCGCGCGGTTCCTGGAATTTCTGGAAGTCCTGCAAGTCCTTGATCTGGACCTGGTCGGCGATTTCATCGTGATGGCCAGCAGCTTGATCGAGATCAAGAGCCGCACCGCCCTGCCTGGCCCGGAAACGGCCCCGGAGCTCGTCGAAGCCGATGAAGACCCGCGGGCCGACCTGGTTCGCCAACTGCTGGAATACAAGCGATTCAAGGATGCTTCGCGGCTGCTGGAAGACCAGGCCTCCAAGTGGCAGCAGCGGTATCCACGCCTGACGGACGATCGGCCGCGCGGCGGTGGCGACCCGTCGCTCGATTTGATCAAGGAAGTCGAGCTGTGGGACCTGGTCAGCGCCCTGTCACGCGTGCTGCGGAAAAACACCGAGTCGGCTCCGGCGACCGTGCTGTATGACGAAACGCCGATCGCCGTCTACATGGACCGCATTAAGGCCCGCGTGCTGGCGGAGCAACGGGTGACGTTCAGCTCGTTCTTCGCCGGCAAGAACTCGCGGAGCCAGATCGTCGGGATTTTCCTGGCGCTCTTGGAACTGCTGCGGCACTATAAATTTCGAGCCGAGCAACCGCAGGAGTTTCATGAGATCTGGATCCTGCCACCTCTGCCCGGCGCGGTCGATGCAGCGCCTGTCGCGAGCGTTGCGGCGAGTGCTGACGCCAGCGTCGACACGGATCTCAACGAGAATGCCGAGTCGATTGACGACGCTCAGCAGCCCGTTTAGCGCCGAGACGCAGCCGAGAATCAAGGCCGTCGAACTCACATTCTCGGCTGCGCCTCGACGCGAAACGGGCATTGCGGCTTCAAATCGCGCCGGCTGGCCCGTAGAATCCTCTCCCGACGAATAGCATTCCGATCACTGCCTCCAGGCAGATCATCAGCAGGGGAGAAAAACATGCAGGGGAACGCCAAGATCATCGAAGCCTTGAACGCCGGGCTGACCATCGAGCTGACTGCCATCAACCAGTACTTCTGCCAGGCCAAGATGTGCAAGAACTGGGGCTTTCTCAAGCTCGCTGCCAAGCACTACGAAGAGTCGATGGGCGAGATGCGGCACGCCGAGAAGCTCATCGACCGCATCCTCT
>DASYAR010000689.1:0-6602 GCA_036501235.1 Planctomycetaceae bacterium | reverse complement strand
CGCGGCGCGGCTCGAACATCCCCAGATCGTGCCGATCTTCGAAATCGGCCAGCACGAGGGACAGCACTATTTCACGATGGCGTTCGTTGACGGCGAGAGCCTGGCGCATCGAGTCGCCCGGCAAATGTTGGCGGCCCGCGAAGCCGCGGCGCTCGTACGGAAAGTCGCGCTGGCTATCAGCTTTGCCCACGCAGAGGGAGTCGTACATCGCGATCTCAAGCCGGCCAATATTCTGCTGGACCGAGCGGGAGAACCGCATGTCACCGACTTTGGTCTGGCTAAGCGCGTGGGAGCTGCCAGTGGGGATGGCTTGTCCGCAGCCAATATCACGGCCACCGGCCAGGTGCTGGGAACACCCAGCTATATGCCTCCGGAGCAGGCGAGCGGACGGACTGGCGACGTCGGGCCGCTGGCGGATATCTATTCGCTCGGTGCGGTGTTGTATTACCTTCTGACAGGCAGGCCTCCCTTTCAAGCGGCCAGCTCTCTGGATACGTTGTTGCAGGTCATTCACGACGAACCGGTGCCGCCCCGATTGCTGAATCCTACCATACCGCGCGACCTGAATACGATTTGCCTGAAATGTCTCGATAAAGAACCACAACGCCGCTATGCCTCGGCCCGCGATCTGGCCGACGAACTGGAGCGGTTCGCGAACGATGAACCAATTCTGGCTCGGCCGCCGAGCTGGGCCGAGCGATCGTGGCGCTGGCTACGAAAACAACATCGAAACGTGGCGCTCACAGCGGCCGCCGCCGCCGCGACTCTGCTGGTGGCCGTCGTCGGGCTGGCAGGCTGGCTCGCGTACCAGGACTGGCGACTGGGCCACATCCTGCTTAAGTCCGACCGGCCGCCTCTCGTGTCCGAGCTTCTCGACCAGCGTGACGAATTGGCCGTGCCGTCATTCACGGTGCCGACCCAGGAGCCGATCGCCATTCCGGCAGGCGAATACCGCCTGCGACTATCCGCTCCCGGCCGATTGAGCGAAACCTTCGGGGTCTTCGTGGATCGCGGCGCGCAGGCTCTGCAGAGTTCGTTGAATCTCGAAGACCAGCTTCTCGAACCCGCAGGCGGCAGAGGTCCGTCGCTTAATGTCGATTTGAGTTACGCGCTGGTGAAACGGCAGGGGCGGGCGCACGTCTTGCTGCTGGAGCGAAGCGGCATCCGCGAGCCGGCCTGGCCGGGCGGAGGTTCTGCCTGGTCGCTCGATCTCGAAAAGGCCGGCGACAATCCGGCCTTCGACCGCGCGCCGGGATTTGTGTGGCAGTGGCGTTCGATCAATTCGTTTGTGCCGGCCAGTTTCGTGAATCTGCATCCGCAGGTCGTGCGTGAGGCAGTGGACCTGGACGGCGACGGACTGGAAGACCTGGTCGTCGCGGCCCGGCATCAAGCCTGGATTCTTGCGGTTTCGTCGCGCGACGGCAGAGTGCTCTGGCTGGCAGCGCGCGGATCCGAGCTTACGGATCAGGTGGCCGCTTCGCACCCGCCCCAGGAGCGGCGCAAATTCGGTGCTGTTCTGGGCAGTCCGCAGTTCACTAAGGACATGGACGGTGACGGAACATCTGACCTGCTGGCGACGTTCGTCGATTCGCGCCGCGATCAGCCGGCGACAGTGGCGCCGCGCCGCTGGATCGAGTGCCTGTCCGGCAAAACCGGCGAACCACTCTGGCAGTTCAAACTCGAAGACAGTTGGCTGCAACTGCCGGTCGAAAGCGAGCCGGCGGAATCCGCCCGGTGGTTCTCGGACGTCGCTGGCTGGGGAGAAGAAGGAGCCGGATCATCGACCCATTACGAGGAACTGTCGCGTGGTCCGAAACGCTCGAAACTGCTCGGCACAGCGCATCCTGTGCCGCAGCCTGCCCGAGTCCTGGTGATCTCTGGCCAGGAACTGGCGGTGTCGGTGGTCGGCACGCGGCTCGTGGGCATTGACGTGGGCACGGGACAGCCGGCATGGTCGGAATTCGATCTGGGACTGCCACCGGTTTCTGAACCGCAATTTGCCGATCTCGACGGCGATCGCGAGCCAGAGCTGGTGGTTGTGCAGGCGGCGCCGCGCCCGAACGGGGCCAATAGCGATCACAGCACCGCTTCGAACATCATGGTCTGGCCGCTCAAGACGCGCCAGCTCCTCTGGAAACAGGCGATCGATGCCGAGATGCGAGGAGCGCTCACGTCGAGACCTGTCTCCTGGCCGCTGATCGAAGACCTGGATGGGGACGGCAAAAGCGAGATTGTCGTTCCGGGCCAGAGCCGTGATACGCCGTTCGTCAAACAGCTCTGGGCCGAGATCCAAGTGCTCGACGGTGCGACCGGCGCTTCGCGCTGGCGCAGGCTGCTCAAAACCATCGACCGGCAAATCGACCATTTTCAGGTCGGCCCCGACCTCGACGGCGACGGGCAGCGGGAGATTTTCGTCGCCACACTGGTGGGCGCCCGTTACAGCCTGTTTGTCGACGCGCTGTCTGGACGCGATGGCCAGACACTGTGGTGGTCGGAGCGGAATCTCGGCCCGAAATCCGTCTGGATCGACCGCCTCGACTGGTGGCACACGGGCGGCGACGGCTGGCCGCAGTTGTTCGTGACGACGTCACCCGATCGAGGCCAGCCCGAACGACCTGTCGTTTCGATCTATTCCTCGGGCTCCGGACGGTTTGAGGGAACCCTGGCCGACACCGACGACATGGATTTCGCGGATTTCGATGGAGATTCGCGGTCTGATCTGCTGACCCGGCAGCATCTGGATGCCTTTCGTCCCGAACAGGGGAGCCGGCTCCAGATCATTCATGGCACGGCCAACGAACGGTTTCGACGCCTCGCGGCATTGCGTGCGGGACGCGATTATGACGGCGACGGCAGAGACGATCTGCTGGAGATTTCGGGAGGAGCGAACCCGTGCCTGGCGGCCATCTCTTCCGGCGACGGTCGCAAACTCTGGCACGTTTCCTCCCCGCGATCGCAAATCGACGCGATGCAGGCGCTGGACGCCGATCTCGACCGGGACGGCACGCCCGACGTTGTGGCATTTCGGCAAGAGCGAGCGTTCCGCGTCGGGGCGACCGACTTCCCGCTCGCCGCCGTCTCAGGTCGGACCGGAATGTTCCTGTGGGCGCTGGAAATGCCGTTTGCCAGCCTGGAGGGCCTGCTGTTTGTGGCGGCCCGCGATCTGGACAACGATGGCGCGGCAGAAGTCCTTTTCTCGACGTTTACTGACTGGGATTATCCCAACCGGTCGTCCTGGAGCTCGAACGATGGGCAGCACTGGCTGGCAGTCGCGGAAGGCCGCACGGGAAAGATTCGGTGGCGGCAGCCGCTGAGCGTCCCCTATGGAACACCGCCTCGTCAGATTCGGCCCTACGCCACGGCGAATGCGGACGTTCAGCCCGCGCTGGCCGATCTCGACGGCGACGGAGTGGTCGATCTGATCGTATTGGCCGAGGCGGCCATTCCTTCCAACCGGTTCGAGCTGCGTGCGCTCAACGGACGCGACGGTAAAATCCTGTGGCAGCGACTGTTGGCTCCTTCCCGTGATGCCCAGAGCGCTTTCCAGGACGCGGTGCTCGCGAGCATTACTGATCTGGACGGCGACGGGCGCCCGGAAGTCATCGGACTGGACTACGATACCGCGCCGCTGGAGGGCGGGCAGCCACAGCGCCACGTGCGGATGTTTTGCCTCGACGGTCGAACGGGCGGCGAACGCTGGACTTGGCAGAGCCCCGTCGAAGATTCTTGCGGCCGCACGCAGGGCAGCCTCGAGGCGCAATTGGCCAGGCCACGCCCGCTGGTGCTGAACCGACGCGCTGGCCGATCGATGCTGGCGGTGGCCTTGTGGGGACGGTCACAGCCGGGGCGGATCGTCGTGCTCGATCCGGCCGGCGCGGCCGTCGCCGAGATTCCCATGTCGACGAGCGACTCCTTCTACTTCCGCCCGCAGATTCATGATCTGAACGGAGACGGAAATGACGACCTGGTTCTGTTGAATGGACGGAAACTGCACGCCTGGCAGATTACCGGCGATCCCGCGCGCGTCCGCGATTTGTGGGACTGGGCAGCACCGGCGAATGGCGCCTCGCGCATCGTCTCTCTGCTCCCGGCCACGGGCAGTGAACCGCCGGTCGTGGCCGTGCAGAGCGGCACGTCGCTCTATGGCGTCGCGGGAACGCTCGGCCGGCCGATCTGGGTCAACGCCGGCCCGCAACCGCGATCGGCCAATGGCGAGGCGATCACGTCAACAGTCGACGTGCTCGATTCCGCAGTGCCGAACGAGCCGCCGGCAGGACTGTTTCAATACGGCGACAAGGTTTCGGTTTGCCGTGAAGCCCGGCGCGTGGACGAAGCAGAGACATCGAATCAACGGCACCGGAGGCCCCCGCGTGCGACCTCCTCTGAGCCCGATCCGCGACTCTTGCGTAGTGCCCCCTGGGCCGTGCCGATTGGGGAACGATCGCGAATCCTCAAGCTGACGCTGTGGAACCTGATTCTGGCCTGCACTGTCTTCCTGCTCCCCGGTTGGTCGCTCTTTCGGTTATTTGTTAAGCGCTCGCCCGGTTGGCCCACGTTCATGTTCGCGATGTTGGAGGCCGGACTGATTTACTGCGTGCTTAAAATTCCCGGCCCGGCGTTCGTCGATTCCTGGACGCCGACGGCCCTGCAACGCGTCGGGCAGGCGCTGGCGTTCTTGCCATTGAGCGTCTTTCTGTGGCTCGTGGTGACTTGGGCGTGGCGATTCCACTGGCGCCGGCTGTTAGGATGGGCGTTTGTCATCGTGATCTATGCGGTCGGTTTTATGGCACTGCGGGTCTCGTTGGACAGCACGCCGCTCATGCCCGGCGAGCGCTTCTCGCTGGGAGACGTGGACGCCCCGCTGGCCGTGAGCCTGTATTTTACCTCGTGGGTCGCCTCCATTGTCACCTTGGTGATCGCCATGCTTCATCGCCTCCGCCGTCCTGGCACAGGGAGATGAATCCGCTCGCGCACGGCACGTTACTCGTTCCCACGCTCCGCGTGGGAACGCACGTAGCGACGCTCTGCGTCGACCATCATGCAACTCGCTCCCAATCTCCGCTTCCCGTCCTTGTCGTCTTCGTCCCCCGTTGCTCGCTCCCAAGCTCCGCTTCCCATCCTTTTCGCCTCTCCCATGACTCGTTCCCAAGCTCTGCTTGGGAATGCCACGTCAGAAGCTCCGCTTCCCGTCCTTGTCGTCTTCGTCTCTCCCTTCTCTCTTCAACCATCCAGCAGGAGCACCTCGAACGACAGCAGCGCTCGACATCGGCGAGCCGCACGTCTGGCGGCAGCCAGTTTACCGCTGGCCGCTGTCGGATTGAATCCCAGGTCGCCTGGCAGGCTGTGGTGACCTATGCGTCTGAACCGCGTTTTCAGACGGAATGTCGGAATTGACAGACGAATGTTACGAAGAGAGTTGTTCTCGGGGAGGCCTGCACGACATGCACAGTTCGTTGAATGTCGGTCCTCGGTTGTTTACTTTGGCTTCGGATATTCCAGTTGCTCGAGCACAGCAATAAAATCGTCTCGCATCCGCAACGACTCAAACATTGGATTCTCTGCGATCAGATCGTCCGCCCGGTGATCTCGCAAATATCCAAGTTCGACCGCCTTCCCCAACAGACCCACGGCAAGTTCTGCAATGCGGTTGGAACTCTCGACGCGGCTGACGCCTGACAGCGCAGGTGCATTGCGCAGCCCGACGATCGACTCGGCCGCGTTGCGGGCAAGAAACACAAGTTCGGCCGCACTGAGTGCAGGTTCCGATAACAACGCCTCGAGTTCTTGCGTCGCGCGACCGCGATCGGAATACCGAATCAGCGACAGGGCACGTTGCACACGGCAGTTCAGCAATTGAGAAGCATCCGGCGCCAAGTCAACGGCCCGGTCCCAATGCCTGATGGCCTCCGCATGACGACCCTGGGAATCGGCGATCCAGGCACGTTCGGAATGCGCGTCGGCCAGATGCCAGCTGGCTTGTCGCGAATTGGGGTCGCGTTGCAGGTAATCATCCAAAACTCGCTGAGTCACGTCGAATTTCTCCACTGCGGCCGCTGAATTCTCGGTTTTCATGATCTGCCCCCAGCGGAAAAAAGCTCGGGAAACCTGCAAGGCGATTCGCTGATCGGAGAATGTCGATGCGGCCAGCGGCGTCAGCAGTTGATCCACTTCCCGCAGAATGCCGGGCACGGCGTCCGCGTTATAGAGCCGATACACGTCGATCTGGTGAAAACAGACTTCCGCGAGCTCGCATCGTCGGCTGGAAGACTCGCGATCGAGCTCCCAGACATCACGACGCAATTTGTGGGCTCGCGCGTGAGATCGGGCTGCCAGTTCGAACTGGTTCAGATCGCGATAAGCAAACCCGACGTTCATCCAGCACTCGGCCAGCCGTAACATTTGTGCGACGCCAGCGGGCTGTAACGCCACGACCCGCTCAAACACGTTGGCGGCTGCGATATTGTTATCGCGCCATCCTTGCAAATCTCCCGCGTCATGGCGAATTGTCGCGGCGCGAGTGTAACATTCTCCGAGCAGGGAAAGATCGTCCGATTTGACAGCGGGGTCGGCGGTGAGAGCCTCCAGCGCACCGATCGCCTCGT
>DASYAR010000688.1:0-12271 GCA_036501235.1 Planctomycetaceae bacterium | reverse complement strand
AGCCGAAATGTCACGACTGCTGCCGGCCGTCGCACGATTGATAACCGAACTTCAACCGGTCGCCGAGCGCGGTTGACGGAACGCCGCCGGCGCGCGTATTCTTGGGGCCGGTTGGGCCGCGCGTACAGAGGTCATCCCGATTCACATCCCTGAAAGGAACCTGTCCGATGCAACCCGAGCTGCTCAGTCTGATGCCCAAGATCGATTTCACAAGGCGCGATTTCGTCGTCACCACGCTCGCCGCCGGCTTTGCCTTGGCGGTGCAACCCGTTTCCGCGGAGACGATCACGACTGATACGAAGGGGCTCGACGCCGGTGAGGTCAAGATCCCGGTGAAGGACGGCGAGATTCCGGGATATCGCGCCATGCCCGCGTCAGGCGGCCCGTTTCCTGTCGTGCTGGTCGTTCAGGAAATATTCGGCGTCCATGAACACATTAAGGACATCTGCCGACGGTTGGCCAAGCTCGGGTACTTTGCCGTGGCGCCGGAATTGTACTCGCGTCAGGGAGACGTCTCGAAGCTGACCGACTTTCCGGAAATACTCAAAATCGTGCGGACCGTGCCCGACGCCCAGGTCATGTCCGATCTCGACTCCACGGTCGATTTCGCCAAAAAGTCTGGGAAGGCCAATACGGCCAAGCTGGCCATTACCGGGTTTTGCTGGGGCGGCCGCATCGTCTGGTTGTATTCGGCCCATAATAAAGATCTCAAGGCCGGAGTGGCCTGGTACGGGCGGCTGGTGGGCGACAAGGATGATCTGCATCCGACGCACCCTGTCGACGTGGCCCAAAAACTCAATGCGCCCGTTCTGGGCCTGTACGGCGGCGCCGACCAGGGCATCCCCGAATCGACTGTCGAAACAATGCGTGCCGAGCTGAAAGGCTCGAAAACGGCTTCGGAAATTCACGTCTATCCGGACACGCCGCACGCGTTTTACGCCGACTACCGCGGCAGCTACCGCAAGGAGCAAGCCGATGACGGCTGGATGCGCCTGAAGGAGTGGCTCAAGAAAAACGGCGTGTCATAGAGCCCCTTGGGCTGCCCAAAAGCCGGCAATGTCGCCGCACACGAGGCATGGCCGAAAGGTTCGCGATTTTCTCAACGTCCAGTTGGTCGGGGCTGTCAAGCTGGAAAGCCTGACCTACCACAATCTGTTGTGGTAGGTCACTTCAATTCGGCACTACGAACGAGCAGCCTGACCCGCCATTCCAGTGCGGCGGTCCGTCACAGAACACTGTCGCATCCCTCTGCCGCATTGGTGGTTAAGTCACTTTTCCGACAATTCGTCCCGTTCCGCCCCGCATCTTTCTGAAGACCCCTGGTAAAGTTTGCCGATAAAGACAAAGCGGCTGACTTTGACGGTTGTATGGGCACGTTGCGCTTCACTCAAGCGCCCGCCTACGTTTTCGGTTCAGAAATGATCTGGGTGTTCAGGGAGACTTCCTGTGAGAACAGCGGCTCGCCTGCGGTGGATGTGGATGATTGGTGTCGGGGCCTGTTCGCTGGCTTTGCCGATGGGCATGCTGGTGATCGATCCGATCGTCGCGGCGCCTCCCAAGAGCTCACGGCAGTCTGCCCAGGCCGCGGAGGCGACGTCCGATTCGACGGGGCAAGTCGACGCCGACGAACCCAGCGACCCAGCCGCTGAAAAGCGCGGCATGGTCAGGCTCAATTACGTCGAATCAAGCTGGGAGAAAGTGCTGAAAGACGTCGCCGCGGCCACCGACACGTCGCTTGTGGCCGACTACATCCCCAAGAAAAAATTCAGCCGCTGGGACCTCAAGCGTCACACGAAAGCCGAGGCGCTGAAAATCTTGAATCAGGAGCTCGAGCCCCAGAACTTCCGTTTGCAGTTCAAAGGTCGGTTCCTGGTGCTCAATCAAATGCGTGATCTGCGGCACGAGTATCCTGCCGCCATACTTCGCGGCGACCCGCATGACCGGGAATCAGGCAAAACTGCGCCCGACGACGCAGAAACACCGCCCCCGGCAGCCCGTGCCAAGCGAGCCGCCTCGACGGCTTCTCGCTCACGAGAGACGCCGGGTCGGTCGGCGAAAGGGCGGAGCAGCCCGATTCAACTGGCGTCTGGTGAAGAAGAGAATTCGCGCCCCGACTCCGACCGCACCGGCGAATATGATCAGCAGCCGGTCCCGGTGGAAACGGCGGTGCCGCTGCGTTCACAGAAAGCCGGCACGATCGCCAATCGCGTCTATCGCGCCTTCGGGACACAGGCCGAGAAGACCGACGAAGGCCCGCAGGGACTGCGCGGTTTCGTCGTGCGCCGCCTGCCGCCCGGCAAGCGCGCGGCAGAAGGCGTCAGCGGATCGCCCGTGCAGTTCTCCGTCGGCGTGGATAATAACCGAAATGAATTGATCGTCGCGGCGTCGCCGGCCGAGACCAAGTCGATCGTGAAATTGATCAAGACGCTCGACAACGTCCCCAAAACGGCGGACGGCGCCGGCACGACGCGGATCGTCAAAACGAAGAGAGACGCGGCCAAGCTCGCGACGGCTTTGCAACCCGAGCTCAACCGGCTCGCCCAGGCGACGCGCACAACGTCGCGGCGCGCGGCTCAGACCGATGACGCCGACGACGATGATGACATGCCCGCCCGCCGTGCTCCGGCTCGCAATCAGGATCGCCCCGAAGACGCTGAAGAGGCGGGGGGCGAGCGATCGCTGTTCGGCAGCCTGAAAGCCGACGTGCTTGTCGAGTCGGTCCCCGAACTGGGGATACTCGTGATTCGCGGGAATCAGTCCGACGTGGAGGCGGTCGAGAAGGTGATCGAAGAAATCGAGCGGCTCAGCGTGCAGACGGCGCCGCGGGTGAAGCTGGCGATCCTGCGGCATATTTCGAGCGAGGCATTGGCCTCGCTGCTGACGTCGGTTTACGAAAGGCTGGCCGGAGCGCGGAACAGCGCCGTCCAGCAGTCGCAGGCGATTTCGGTCTTTCCCGTGGCGCGGCCGAATGCCGTGCTGATCGTGGCCTCCAATGCCGATATCGACGCCGTGTTCACGCTCATCGACGAGTTGGACCAACAAAGCAATCCATCGACGGAATTCATGGTCTTCCAGTTAAAATCGGCGGTTCCGTCGCAAGTCGTGGACAAAGTCGAGGCCTTATATCCGCCGCCGACTGCGGCGGCTGCGGGAGCAGCCAACGCTCAGCAGAACGTCGTCGGACTGGTCCCGCGGGTACGAATTATCGACGATTTGCGGACGAACTCGGTCATTGTGCAGGCCCGGCCCCGCGATCTACGCGAAATCGCATTGTTGATCGAGAAGCTTGACGTCGAGGACACCAAATCGAAGCAGCAGATCAAGATCTTTCCCTTGACCAACGCCGTGGCCGACGAAGTGGCATTCACACTGTCGAGCTCGATCCAAAACGTGCTCGGCCCGTCGCGCGCCACGGCCGCCCCGACGACCGGGCAGCCTGGCGGCCAGGGGGGCGCGTTTGGCGCCCAAGCTCAGGGAGCCGGCGCGGCCGGACAGGGTTCCACCGAATTGCGCGAGGTCAAATCAACGATTCTGGAATTCCTCGACAAGAATGGCGACGAAGGCCGCGACCTCCGCTCGGGCATCCTGTCGGACATTCGCATGACGGCCGACCTCAGGACCAACAGCATCGTCGTGACGGCTCCGCGGGGCAGCATGGCGTTTGTCGCCCGTCTCATCGAGCAGCTCGACAGGCCCTCCGCCACGGTTGCCGAGATCAAAGTCTTCAAACTGTCAAACGCCGACGCGACGTCGGTGCAAACCTTGCTGGAACGGCTGTTCGGAATTCAACGGACCGGTCAGCAGGGAGGACAAGGCGGGGGCGCCGGCGGTCAACAGCAAGGAGTTCCCGGACTCCTCGTGGCCGATGCCGAGGATTCCAGCAGCATGTTGATCCCCCTGCGGTTCAGCGTCGACGTGCGAACCAACAGCATCATCGCCATCGGCGGGGGCGGCGCGCTGAACGTCGTCGAGGCAGTCGTGCTGAAGCTTGACGAAAGTGATATCCGCCAGCGCCAGAACGAGGTCTACCGCCTGAAAAACGCCCCGGCGACGAACGTCGCCACCGCCATCAGCCAATTTCTGCAGACGCAGCAGCAGATCCTGACGGCCGATCCGGGAATCATCAGCCCCTTCGAACAGATCGAGCGCGAGGTCATCGTCGTTCCTGAACCAACCAGCAACAGCTTGTTGATCAGCGCCACGCCGCGCTTCTTTAAGGACATCAAGGAACTGATCGTCAGCATCGACCGGACCCCCAGGCAGGTCTTGATTCAGGGCCTGATCGTCGAAGTCTCGCTGACCAACACCGACGAATTCGGAATGGAGTTGGGGCTCCAGGATTCGATCCTGTTTCGCCGCAGTCCGATTCCGACGCCCGTGACTGTCCCCATCAGCGTCCAGGCTCCCAACGGGAATACGACAACGACGAACAATATCATTTCTGAATCGGCAACCCCCGGCTATCTATTCGGTCCTGCCGCCGGCGCGGCCCAAACGCTGGGCAACAATACCTCGGCCAATGCCAGCAATCCCATGAATGTCGCCGGCCAGGCCGTCACCGGTTTTGGAACAGCCCTCTCGAACGGACAATTGGGTTACGGCGGCTTGGTCTTGCAGGCCGGTTCCGAAAACGTCAATTTTCTGCTCCGGGCCCTGGCCGTCAGAACGCGTGTCGACGTCTTGAGCCGTCCGCAGATTCGCACGGTCGACAACCAGTTCTCTCAGATCCAGGTGGGGCAGGAAATCCCCCGCGTCAACGGGTTCTCCTCAAACGGGACGGCAGGCGTGATCGTGCCCACCGTTCAGCAGCGGGCCATCGGCATCATTCTGCAAGTCACGCCGCGCATCAGTCCCGACGGCCTGGTGATCATGGAAGTCGTCGCCCGCAAAGACTCGTTGAGCGCGCAGCAGATTAATCTGGGGGTTAGCGCGGCGGGAACCGCCGTCACCTCGCCAATCGTGAATACGACCAACGCGCAGACGGTCATTGCGGTGAACAGCGGACAGACCGTAATTCTGGGCGGCATGATCACCAAGAACGACGACGTCGAAGAGCGCAAAGTCCCTGTCCTGGGAGATATCCCCTTGCTGGGGCGGTTTTTCCGCTATGACTATAAACAGATGCTGCGAACCGAGCTGCTCATCTTTTTGACGCCCCGCATCATCAACGACGATGAAGAAGCCGAGATGTTCAAACAGATCGAGGCCGAGCGCTTGAATTTCATCGAATCGGAAGCCGAACGGATGCATGGACCGCTCTACGGCATGCCGGAAAATTCTGCTCCGGGAATGGGGCCCGGCTCCCCCGCCGCTCCGCCGTCGCCGACGGGCCCGGGTCTGCTTCCCAACCCCCCTGTGAGAGGCAAACAAATCTCACGCCCGCCTGACGCCAGCATCCCCGGCCCGGCGACGACCGACCGGTCCCCCGAACCTTATCCGATGCCCGGCGCCGACGCCGCCGACGCCGGCCCCGGAGCTTCGCTGATGCGAAACGACGAGGAGGACCTCGACGAGCCGTTCGTCCAGGCCAAATTCCAGTCGGCCAAGAAAGGCGACGCTGCGGCAGGCGGGTCGGCCGCAGCAAAATCCACGGCGAAATCGACAGCGAAATCCAGCACGAAATCCGGCGACAAGACGCAGATTGCCGACAAAACGAAAAACCGGTTCTTGAAAAAGAAGAAACCGACCAAGAAAACGGCCGAACAGCAGGAAGCCGAGGCGGCCAGTGACGATCCTTGACCGGCACGCCCCTCTGTCTGCGTAGGTCCGGCTCGCTCAAGATAAGTTCAACAGGTGCTGAAATGATGAAAACCAGACGGCTATCCCGGCTCGTTGCGGTTTCTACGCTGCTGATTCTGGCAGGATGCGCGAGCCCCGGTGTCTTCAAATTTTCGAAACAGGATTTCCCCAAGTCGGGACCGAAAAACCCGGTCGTCCGGATTCTCGGGATGTGGGAGCCGGCCAAAGGCATGTTCGAAGGCAAATCGTGCCGCGGTTTTTCTGCGCAGGTTCTGTTCTTCGCCCAGCATGGCGACCTTCCGGCGCAGGTTGACGGCGACGTGCGGATCTACGTCTTCGACGACCAGGGAAAGGAAGAAGACCGCGCCACGCCATTCCACGAGTTCGTGTACCCTGCGGAGACCTGGAATGCGTTCCTCAGCAATGGCCCGCTGGGAGCGACATATTCGGTCTTCATTCCGTACTCGCGACCTGGTTTTCATGAGGCGAATTGCGCTTTGCGCATCCGTTACAGTCCCAAAACTGGTTTCCCGACATATTCGGAATTGGTGAATATCGTCTTGCCGGGGACAAAGAAGGCCAAACACGAATCCCAGACTGTCTCGGCGACCTCGATTCCAAACCGAGATGCAACCGTCGAGGCATCGCAGGCCGCAGACAGCGCGCGGAATCCGCCACGCGCCCGTGGATTTTCCGCCACGCTGCCGACGCCCGATGAGATTCAGGAGCAGCTTCACGCCAAACGGCCTCGTGCCGCCGAATTGAACGTGCAGGAACGGCGGCGAATCATGCGCGAAGCTGCGGCCCGCCTCGAATCCGAAAACAAATCCGAGGTCGCATTGGCGGGATACGACGAGCCGGAACCGGCAGCCACTGAGACGAAGGCGAGCCGCCCAAAAACGCGAAATCCCCAATCAAACGACGACGACGATTTCTTCAATGCAACGCCCGGCAAAAAAACGACGACATTGATTGAAGAAGAAACCGATCTTCCCGAGACGCACCAGCATCCCGACGAGTAGCCATTATTTCGTCGGTACGAACGGGAATATCTGTGCACTTCCAGGATTTACCATAATCTGAGACGGCCGGGCCCTGATGGGCTCTGCCGACACCTCTCAAATTGCCGAATTATCTCAAGCAGGCTTGTGGCGATCACTTGTTAAGTTATACTTGTTACCAAGTGATTGCCCTTGAATCCCGGGGGAGAAGCATGATGCGCAGGAACCTACGGTTGTTTGTCCTGGCGGCTCTCGTGGCCTGCGTCGCCGGAAGTGCAAGTCGTGCCCACGCCCAAGGGAATAGTCTGTTTGGTGCCAGCGGCCCGATGAGTGGCGCATCCGGCACCGGAACGGCCTCGTCGGGCAATACGGTCGGTACGATGCCCAGCAGCGCGTTTCCCAGCGCGGCATTTGGCGCCGCGCCGGCTACGGGTGCCGGCGGAGCCATGGGCGCCGCCGGGGCCACGGGCGCCGCCGGAGCCATGGGCGGACAGCCTGGCATGGCCGGAGCCGCAGGACAGCAAGGTGGAATGGTCGGCCAGCGCAATACTCGGTTTGTCGGCAACGCGCAGGCTGCGCAGGGTGCTCAGGGTATGAACGGCCAGATGAACAACCGCCAGGGACAGAATCGAAATAACACCCGCCGCACGGGGCAAAACGCTAATCAGACGAATCAGGGCGGGGCCGCGGGCAATCAACAGCAGAAGAGCGTCAGGCCGCAAATGGTCGTCGCCTTCGATCATCCGATTCCGACTGCCGAGAAAACACAGACAGCCTTAACGACGCGATTCACGAAGTTGGCCAATAAGACGCAATTCAAGGGAATCGATATCGAAGTCGATGGCTCCCGGGTCATCTTGCGAGGTGAAGTAGCCAACGCCCAGGACAGCAAGTTGGCGACAATTCTCGCCCGGTTCGAACCGGGAGTGCGAACCGTCCAAAACGAATTGACGGTCACTCGGGACGTTGCGCCAGCCCCTGATGAATGAGTTCAATGCTCGGCGAACTCGTCAGGGCCATCGCTCGCGTTGATTGTGAGCCACGCTAAATCGCATCGAATGATCTTCTTGCGCTCGATGTCCAATGACATTCACGCTCGGACCCTGCCACGCCTTCCATAGGGGAAGTTTGGCGGGGCCAGAGCGTCGAAATGACGCGCTGCGTGGCAGCCAAGAATGCACGGTGCCACACTCGGCCTTGCCGGAGCCGGAACCCGAGCGATGGCCCCGACGAACTGGACGTTGAGCAAACCGCGGGCATTTCGGCCAGACTGTCAGGGCCATCGCTGGTCGTAACTGTGATCCAGGCTGAAACAGCGATCGAGTGTCCTGGAGCGCTCGATGTCCAATATGATTCACGCTCTGACCCTGCCACGCCTTTACGGCGGTGGGGTCAGGTCGGTATGCTTTTATATATCGGGCCTGCGACTCTCCCTCCTTGGCAAACCACCCTCTCGGCGAGACTCCCAGTATGATGCGTGGAGCTTGGAATTTTCTCGTTTGCGCCGCAGCTATCCTGCATGTGATAGGAGCATCGCCTGCGGCCTCAATGTCTCATGCCGATGACAAACCTGCCGAGCCGGCCGGCCCTGCGAGTTTCTATCGCCAGGTCAGGCCGATTTTGCAGCGGCACTGCACCGGCTGCCACCAGCCCGCGAAGGCCGGGGGCAAACTGGTCCTCACGACCTTCGCTGGCACGAAGACGGGAGGCGATCAAGGCGCGGGCTTTGAAGCCGGTAAACCCGACGAAAGTCTGTTGATCGAATTCATCACCGGCGAGAAGCCGGCCATGCCCAAGAATGCGCCGCCGCTCACCAAAGACCAGGTGGCTCTCATCAGCCGCTGGATCGCCGAAGGGGGCAAAGACGACACCCCTCCGGAAGTTCAAGACACGATCAGTCCCGAAAATCCGCCCGTCTATCATAGCGCACCGGTCATCTCGGCCGTGGCCTATTCGCCGGACAGCCAGTTGATCGCAGTTTCCGGATTTCGCGAGATCCTCGTGCACCAAGCCGATGGCAGCGGACTGGCCGCGCGGCTCGTCGGCCGTTCGCAATCCATCACCTCGCTCTCGTTTTCTGCCGACGGAAAACTGCTCGCGGCTACGGGGGGCAATCCGGGCTTGTTCGGCGAAGTGCAGTTCTGGAACGTCGCCGAGAAAAAGCTCGAACGCTCCGCGACAGTGACGACCGACACGGTGTTCGGCGGGCGATTCAGCGATGACGCCAGCCTGTTTTCGTTCGGCGGGGCCGACAATAGCGCCCGCATCCTGCGCGTCAGCGACGCCGAGCAGGTTTACAAGATGGACGCCCACGCCGACTGGGTCATGGGGACCGCCTTCTCGGTCGACATGAAGCACATGATCACGATCAGCCGCGATCGATCGATGAAACTGTCGATCGTCGAGACGGGCCAGTTCGTCGACAACATCACCAGCATCACGCCCGGCGCGCTGAAAGGGGGCCTGCTGGCCCTCCGCCGGCATCCGAAAAAGGATGAGTTGCTGATCGGCGGATCGGACGGCGAGCCCAAACTCTACAAGATGATCCGTACACAGGCCCGCCAGATCGGCGACGATTTCAATAAGCTCAAAGGCTATCCCGTCATGACCGGGCGGATTTTCGCACTCGATTTCAATGCCGATGGCAGCAAGTTCGTCGCTGGCTCGAGCACGGGGGGCACCGGCATGGTGCGAATCTACAGCACCGACGACGCCAAACTGCTCCATGAACTGAAAGGCCACGCGCGCGGAGTCTTTGCCGTGGCCTTCGCCCCCGACGGCAAGCACGTCGTCACCGGCGGCTTCGAAGGCAAAGTCCGAATCTTCGATGTCGAAACCGGCAACCTGGAAAAAGAATTCATCCCCGTCACCGTCACTCCCACGATCGCCGCAAAATAGCTTCTCCAAATAAACGACGCCGGCGAGCCGGGGGTGTCAGCCCCCGGATTCCACCGCCTGACCTTTAACGCCGATTACCAAAACTCAGAGAACAGCCGCCCGCACGCGGAACTCCAACACCACAAGGATGACCGATGATCGCTCGCTCGCACTTCATCCCCCTCGCCGCTCTGGCCGCTTCTGTTGCCGCGCTGTTTCACGTCGATTGCCTGTTCGCCGCCGAGCCCCCGGCTCTGCCGCCGATCGTCGAACTGTCGACGTATCCGGCTAAATTGGAGCTGAACGGCATCCGCGACAGTCGGCGCGTGCTCGTGACGGGCAAGACCGCCGACGGGGAATCGCTCGACCTGACGATCGGCGCCCAGTTTGCCATCGAAGGCGACGTCGCCGCTCTCGGCAGCGATGGCTACGTTTCGCCGCGGAAGGAAGGAACCGCCCGATTGATCGTCAAGGCGGCTGGAAAAGAGCTCGTCGTGCCGGTGGAAGTCAAAGACGCCAAACCGGTGCCAGTCAGCTTCGTGCGCGAGATTCAGCCGTCGATGAGCAAAGTCGGCTGCAACGCGGGGACGTGTCACGGGGCCCAGGAAGGGAAAAACGGATTCAAGCTGACGCTTCGCGGTTACGACCCCGAGACCGATTACTTCGCCCTTGTGGATGACCTGTCGGGCCGCCGGTTCAACCGTTCGCTCCCCAGCCAGAGCCTGATGCTGCTGAAGCCCACGCAAGGAGTGCCGCACGTCGGCGGATTCCTGTTCGACGAAGATTCGAGGCACTACAAGCTGACTCATGAATGGATTGCGGAAGGTTGCCAATATGACAATCAGACCCGAGTGACCCGGCTCGACGTCTTTCCGAGCAGCCCGGTCATCGATCGGGAAGGCCGCAAGCTGCAGCAGATCGTAATCGCCCATTATGCCGACGGCACGAGCCGCGACGTCACGCGCGACGCCGTCTTCAGCAGCAGTAACTTCAACGTGGCGACGGTCACCAACACGACCGAATCGAGCGGCGTGGTCGAATCGGTGCGGCGCGGCGAAACAGCGATCCTCGTGCGTTACGAAGGGGCCTATGCCGCCAACCAGATCACCGTGCTGGGGGACCGCACCGGCTTCGTCTGGGCCGACAGCCCCGAGTTCAACTTCGTCGACAAGCACGTCAACAACAAGCTCAAAAAGATGAAGACGCTGGCGGCCGAGTTGTGCACCGATTCCGAATTCCTGCGACGCGTCTCGCTCGATTTGACGGGATTGACCCCGTCGCTCGAGCAGGTGAAGGCGTTTCTGGCCGATCCGCGCGAATCACAGGTCAAACGCAACGCCAAAATCGACGAACTGCTCGACACGTCTGAGTACATCGATCACTGGACCCTCAAATGGAGCGACCTGCTGCTGGCCAACCGCAAGTTCGTCACCGAGAAGGGGGTCTGGGGCTACCGCAACTGGATTCGCAGCGCCATCGCCGCCAATAAGCCCTACGACAAGTTCGTCGCCGAGCTTTTGACCGCCAACGGCAGCACGTTCCAGAACCCGGCCGCGAATTATTATCGCGTCTCGCGCGAGCCGACCGCCGCCATGGAAAATCTCACGCAGGTGTTCCTGGGGACGCGGTTCAGTTGCAACAAGTGCCACGATCATCCGTTCGAACGCTGGACCCAAGGGCAGTATTACCAGCTTTCAGCCTACTTCGCTGGCGTCGGGCGCAAGCCTGGTTCGGTGGCGGAAGAAGAAGTCGTCTACCCGTTGCGCACTCCCGTGGCAGTCGTTAATCCGCGCAGCAATGCCGCCGTCGCGGCCAAATTCCCGTTCGAGCACTCGAGTTCGGCCGCCGTCGACGTGCACGGCGAGCTGCGCGATCAGCTCTCGCAATGGCTGACGTCCAAAGACAACCCGTACTTCGCAACGGCCCTCGTCAACCGCTACTGGAGCTACCTGATGGGGCGCGGGATCATCGACCCGGTCGATGACATCCGCAGCAGCAATCCCGCCTCGAACGCCGATCTGCTCAAGGCGCTCACTGACGATTTCGTCGCTCATAATATGGACATGAAGCACCTCTTGCGAACGGTCGCCCAGTCGCATTCGTACCAGCGCAGCTTCAAAACGAACAAATGGAATGAAGACGACGGCGAGAATTACTCGCATTTCAACCCGCGGCGCCTGACGGCCGAGCAGTTGTTCGACGCCATCATGATTGCGGCCAGCAGCCCGGTGACGCTTCCCGGCGTTCCGGCCGGCTTCCGTGCTACGCAGCTACCGGATTCGAACATCCAGATCGGGTTCCTCGACATGTTCGGCCGGCCGCCGCGGGAAATTCCCTGCGAATGCGAACGGGCCGCCGAGGTCAGCCTGGCGCAGACGCTGAACCTGGTCAACGGCCCCACCGTTTCCGAGGCGATCATTCACCCGCAGGGGCTCATCGCGCGGCTCATGGCGGCGAATACCGACGACAAGACTCTGATCGAAGACCTGTACCTGTCGGTGCTGAACCGTTTTCCGACCGATCCCGAACGGACGACCGCCGCCGGCTACTTCCTGGGGGTTTCGTCGCGCGGAGAAGCGGCGCAAGACCTGATGTGGGCGCTGATGAACAGCCCGGCATTTCTGTTCAATCGCTGATTTGCCGCCAAGATTCTC
>DASYAR010000687.1:0-13917 GCA_036501235.1 Planctomycetaceae bacterium | reverse complement strand
CGTTCTTCTTGACGATCCCGATCAGCAGGATGATCCCGATCAGGGCGATGACGCTCAGGTCGGTCTGACACAACAGCAGCGCGACCAGCGCACCGACGCCCGCCGAAGGGAGCGTCGACAGAATCGTGATCGGATGGATGTAGCTCTCGTACAGAACGCCCAGCACGATGTAGACCGTCACGAGCGCCGCCAGGATGAGCAGCGGCGTATTCGTGAGCGAAGCCTGAAACGCCGCTGCGGTCCCCTGAAAACCGGCGTCGATGCTGCGGGGCAGATCGAGCTCGCGCCGCGCGCCGTCGATGGCCTCGACCGCCTCGCCCAGCGAAACGTCCGGCGCCAGATTGAAAGACACCGTTACCACCGGGAATTGCCCCTGGTGATTGATCGACAGCGGGGTCGTCGATTCTTCGATGCGCGTGAACGAGCTTAAGGGGGTGACCCCTCCGGTCAGCGGCTTGATGTAAATGGCCGACAGATCGCTGGGATGATTGCGCAGGTCGGGTTTGACCTCGAGCACGAGCCGGTACTGATTGAGCTGTGTGAACATGATCGAAATCTGCCGCTGCCCGAACGCGTCGTACAAGGCGTCGTCGATCATCTGCGGCGTGATGCCCAGCCGCGAGGCCGTGTCGCGGTCGATCACGACGCGGGCCGAGAGACCCGAATTCATCTGGTCGCTGGCGACGTCGCGCAGCTGCGGCAGCTCCTGCAGCTTCTTCACGAATCGTGGCGCCCATTCCCCCAATTCCTTGGTATCGGGGTCTTCCAGCGTGTACTGGTATTGCGTGCGGCTGACCTGGGTTTCCACCGTCAGGTCCTGCACGGGTTGCATGAACAACGTGATGCCTTCCACTCGCGCCAGACGCGGCTGGAGCCGGCGGATCACGTCGGATGCGCTGATGTGCCGCTCTTCCAGCGGTTTCAGGTTGATCTGGATCCGGCCGCAGTTGAGCGTCACATTCGCGCCGTCGATCCCGATGAAGCTCGACAGGCTGTCGACGGCCTCGTCTTCGAGGATGGCGCGGTTCAGCTCGGCCTGGCGCTGCGCCATCAGCTCGAACGACACATCCTGCGGCGCTTCGGAAATCCCCAGGATGACCCCCGTGTCCTGTACGGGAAAGAAGCCCTTGGGGACGATCAAATACAGTTGGATCGTGGCGGCGAACGTCGCCACGGCGACCAGCATCGTCAGCGTCTGGTGCCGCAGCACCCACCTCAAAGTCACCCCGTAGAAGTCGATGACGGCGTTGAAGGCTTGTTCCGACTTGCGGAACAGCCAGCCGTGCTGTTCGGGATGGACCTGCGTCAAGATCTTCGCGCACATCATCGGCGTCAGGGTGAGCGAGACGATCGCCGAGACGAGGATCGTCACGCTCAACGTCACGGCGAACTCGCGGAACAGCCGGCCGACGATGTCGCCCATGAACAAGAGCGGAATGAGCACGGCGATCAGCGACACGCTCAAGGAAACGATGGTGAAACCGATCTGCTGCGAACCCTTGAGCGCGGCTTCGAGCGGAGACTCGCCCTCTTCGATGTACCGCATGATGTTTTCGATCATCACGATGGCATCGTCGACGACGAACCCGGTGGAGATGGTGAGAGCCATCAGCGTCAGGTTATTCAGGCTGTAATCGAGCATGTACATCACGCCGAACGTCCCCACCAGCGACAGGGGGACCGCCACGCTGGGAATGATGGTCGCCGGGATGTTGCGCAGAAACAGGAAGATGACCATTACGACCAGGCCGATCGTGAGCAGCATTTCGAACTGCACGTCCTCGACCGAAGCGCGGATCGTGATCGTCCGGTCGGTGAGGATTTCGACTTTGACGGAAGCGGGAAGCGAGTCCTGCAATTGTGGCAGCAGTTTCTTGACGCGGTCGACCACCTCGATGATGTTGGCGCCCGGTTGCCTCTGAATGTTGACGATCACGGCCCGTCGATCGTTCATCCAGGCCGCCTGCCGGACGTTCTCGACCCCGTCGATGACGTCGGCGACTTCCACGAGCTTGACCGGGGCGTTATTGCGGTAGGCAACGATGAGCTGGCGATACTGATCGCTGGTGAAAAGCTGGTCGTCTGCCCCGATCGTATAAGCCTGGCGGGCGCCGTCGAAGCCTCCTTTGGCCTGGTTGACGTTGGCGGCAGCCAGCGCCAGCCGCAGATCTTCGAGGTTCAGCCCCAAGGCCGAGAGGGCGGTCGGATTGGCCTCGACGCGAATGGCGGGCTTCTGGCCGCCGCTGATGCTGACCATGCCGACGCCCGAAAGTTGCGAGATTTTCTGCGCGAGGCGGGTGTCGGCCAGGTCTTCGACCTTCGACAGGGGGAGCGTGTCGGAGGACAGGGCCAGAGTCAGGATCGGCGAATCGGCCGGGTTGGTTTTGGTATAGATCGGCGGATTGGGGAGGTCTTTGGGGAGAAAGGTCGACGCGACATTGATCGCCGCCTGCACCTGCTGCGCCGCAACGTCGATATCGAGCTCGAGCGCGAACCGGAGCGTGATTACCGAGCAGCCTTCGGAACTGGTGGAGGTCATCTGGGCCAGCCCAGGCACCTGCCCGAACTGGCGCTCCAGCGGCGCCGTGACCGACGAGGCCATGACGTCCGGACCGCCCCCCGGATAAAACGTCATCACCTGAATCGTCGGATAGTCGACCTGCGGCAACGCCGAGACGGGAAGCTGCTTGTAGGCGACGATCCCGCTCAGGAGCAGCGCCACCATGAGCAGCACCGTGGCGACCGGACGCAGAATGAAGAGGCGCGACGGATTCATGTGACGCCTCTGGTCGTGTCGCTGTGCGGTCGCCGCTTGAAATCATCCGCGCTGCGTTGCATGTGTTCCGCGGTCCTTTGGCGCCGATGAGGCCTGGCGGGGCGGATTACTTGGGGGATTCGGTGGAGGGCTGCGCTGGCGAGGCGGTTTTGGGTTTGTCGTCCGGCGCTCTTGCGACGGATTTTTCGGGCTCGCCTTGAGTGCTGTCTGGGGAATGGTCTTTTTTCTTCTTCGGACCTTGTTCCTGGTCTTTTTCACGAGTCGTGACTTTGGCACCCTTCTTCAGTTTGTCGAGGCCGTCGGTGACCACGATTTCGCCCGGAGCAAGCCCCGTTTCGATCAGGGTTTCCGCCCCTTCCGTATACCCCGCCTTCACGTACCGCAGATCGACCGTCTCATCTTCCATGACGACGTACACGAAGACCCCATTGGGACCGCGCTGCACGGCGGCCGACGGAACGATGATCGCGTTCTTCCGCGTGTCGACCAACAGTTTCGCGTTCACGAACTGGTTCGGGAACAGCATGTCGTCTTTGTTGTCGAACACCGCCTTGAAGCGCAACGTCCCGCTCAAGGCGTCGACCTGGTTGTCGATCGCGGCCAACTTGCCCGCCGCCAGTTGCTGCTTGAAGTCGCGGTCATAGGCGTCCACCGGCAGGACCTGCCCTTCATTCATTCGCCGCTGCACGCGCGGGATATTGTCCTGGGGAATGGGGAACACCAGCGAGATCGGCTGCAATTGCGTAATGACCGCCATCCCGACGAGATCATTGGCGTGCACCATGTTTCCCTGGTCGACCAGCCGCAATCCGATGCGTCCGGTGATGGGGGCCACGATCCGGCAATACGCCAGTTGCAACCTGGCGTTGGCGACCAGCCCCCGATCGGTTTGTACCGTGCCTTTCATCGTCGCGACCGCAGCCGCTTCTTCGTCGAGCTGCTGCGGTGCGAGCGACTGCTTCTTGACCAGCTCTTTGCCCCGCGCCAGTGTGAGCTCCGCCAGCGAGAGCGCGGCTTCATCCTTGGCGAGCATCCCTTCGGCCTGGTCGAGCAGCGCCTTGTACGGGCGCGGATCGATCTCGGCCAGCAAGTCTCCCTCGGAGACGTTCTGCCCTTCGGTGAAGGCGACTTTGATCAGCTCTCCATCGACGCGGCTGCGGAGTGTGACCGTTTTGAAGGCCGTCACCGTCCCCAATCCGGTCAGGTACTCGGGCATGTCGTGCTGCACCACCTGGGCGACGCGCACGGGAACGGGCTTCGCGCCCGCCTTGGCCGCCCCGGGCTTTTCACCGGCCATTCCACGCGGAATCAGCGGCAGCCAGGAGGCCCGGGTGAACCACGCCGCGCCCGTCAGCACCAGAATCACCACCCACGGCCAGAAGCGGATTCGGTGCACAAGCTCGGGTTGTGCCGCCGCGAGCCCTGGCATCGGGATCGGGGGCGTCGCAGGAGTAGCAGGATGTGGCGGTTGCGGACCAGAATCCCACTTGCGAACAGTTTCGGCGGAGCGCTCTGCCGGCTGCGTAATCATAGACTAGAATCCTCAACAGCTCGTCCTGAGGGATCCGTCCCGTTTCGGTTGACCCCGTTTCGGTCGACCCCGTTTCGGGTGACTTGGGGGGGTACGCCAATCTCGCGCGAATCTTTTACGTGGTCGCAATCATCGCAACAAACGCCGAAACTTGTATTATAGTATGCCTTCCAATTTCTTCGCCAGCACCTGACAAAGGCAAGAAAATTGCCACGATCGGCACGCGGGAGGCAATTGTTTTTCCATAAGTGCCGCTCAGGAAGGTCATTGCGTAAACTGCCGCAAATCTAATGCCGCACTCAGGGGCCTCTTTTCGCGCTCGATGGATGATTACGATTTCGACACAATTCAAGGACTTGTCCTGATTCTTGAAGAAGTCTCTCCGCGGACCTGACATGGCACGATCGATGACATCAGCGATCTCTCCTAACCCGCTCACGGCCTTCAAACAGACGGCCGAACATTTGCGGCTGGAAGACGCCGACGCCCGCCGCGCAACTTGG
Source organism: Planctomycetaceae bacterium (assembly GCA_036501235.1). GTDB lineage: Bacteria > Planctomycetota > Planctomycetia > Planctomycetales > Planctomycetaceae > JACQFH01. The sequence continues at coordinate 9,107 of DASYAR010000687.1, read as the reverse complement.
AAACAATGGGGGCCGTATCTGTCGGAACGGCAATGGGGCACCGTGCGCGAAGATTACAGTGCGAATGGCGACGCCTGGAACTACTTTCCCTTCGAAATGGCTCGCAGCCGAGCGTACCGTTGGGGAGAAGACGGTCTGGCGGGCGTCTGCGACGACAAGGGCTTTTTGTGCCTGTCGCTGGCCTTGTGGAACGGACGCGATCCGATCCTGAAAGAGCGGTTGTTCGGTTTGACGAACGGCCAGGGGAACCACGGCGAGGACGTCAAAGAACAATACTTCTATCTCGACGCCACGCCGACGCATTCCTACTTGCAGATGCTCTATAAATATCCGCAGCGGGAGTTTCCGTATGCGTTGCTGATCGAAGAGAACGCCCGGCGCCGGAAGGCCGATCCCGAATTCGAACTGATCGAAACGGGCGTGTTCGACGACGATCGCTATTTCGACGTGTTCGTCGAGTACGCCAAAGGCGCGCCGGACGACATTCTGATGCGCATCACCGCGCACAACCGGGGACCGGAGCCGGCGGTGCTGCACTTGCTTCCGCATCTGTGGTTTCGCAACACGTGGTCGTGGTCGAAAGACGGCCCCCCCAGGCCGACGCTGCGGATGGAACAGCCGAACTGCATCGAAGCCCGCCATCCCGATCTGGGCCGGTACTGGCTGTATGCCGACGGCAGCCCGGCGTGCCTGTTCTGCGAGAATGAAACCGATTCGAAGCGGCTGTTCGGAGTCGAGGGGACCGGACGATTCTTCAAGGACGGCATCGACGACCGCATCGTGCGGAAAGCGCCGCAGACCGTTAACCCCGCGCAGGTCGGGACGAAAGCCGCCGCGCACTACCTGCGATCGGTGCCCGGCGGGCAATCGGTCGAAATCCGATTGCGGCTGACGACCGGCTGGCAGAATCAGCCGTTCATCGATTTCGCGGAATTGTTCCAGCGGCGGCGCACCGAAGCCGACGAATACTATGCCGCTCTGCAATCGGGGATCGCCAGTGACGATGAGCGACTCGTCCAGCGGCAAGCCCTGGCCGGAATGATCTGGAACAAGCAAGTCTACCGCTATCGCGTGCGCGAATGGCTCTCGGGCGACCCGGCGCAACCCACGCCGCCCAGCGAGCGGCTCCACGGTCGCAACAACGACTGGCAGCACCTCGACGACGCGCACATCATTTCGATGCCCGACAAATGGGAATACCCCTGGTACGCCGCCTGGGACCTGGCCTTTCACTGCATCCCCTTCGCGCTGGTCGACGCCAAATTTGCCAAATCGCAGCTCGTGCTGCTGACGCGTGAATGGAATATGCATCCCAATGGTCAACTGCCGGCGTACGAATGGAACTTCAGCGACGTCAATCCGCCCGTCCATGCCTGGGCTGCGTGGCGCGTATTTCAGATCGACCGGAAAATCCGCGGCGACGGCGGCGACCGCGCGTTCCTGGAACGGGTGTTCCACAAGTTGCTGCTGAACTTCACCTGGTGGGTCAATCGCAAAGACGTCAACGGCCGCAACATCTTCCAGGGAGGCTTTCTGGGGCTGGACAACATCGGTGTGTTCGACCGCAGTGCACCGCTCCCCTCGGGCGGACACATCAACCAGGCCGACGGCACAAGCTGGATGGCCATGTATTGCCTGAACATGCTGCGGATCGCCATCGAACTGGCGCTCGATAATCCCGTGTACCAGGACATTGCCAGCAAGTTCTTCGAGCACTTTCTGCACATCGCCGAAGCCATGACCAATATGGGGGGCGACGGCGAGGGACTGGGGCTGTGGGACGAAGCCGACGGGTTCTATTACGATTCGTTGCAGCTTGCCGATGGACGAGCGATTCCCCTCAAGGTGCGGTCGATGGTGGGGCTCATTCCGCTGTTCGCCGTGGAGACGCTCGAGCCCGAAACGCTCGACCGCCTGCCCGAATTCAAAAAGCGGCTCGAATGGTTTCTGGGCCATCGGCCCGACCTCGCCAAGCTGGTCTCGCGCTGGAATGAACCGGGGCTGGGCGAACGCCGTTTGCTCTCGCTGCTGCGGGGCAGCCGCATGAAGAAGCTGCTCAAGCGAATGCTCGATGAGACGGAGTTCCTGTCTCCCTACGGGGTGCGGGCCCTGTCCAAAGCGCACGCCAGTCATCCGTATCGGCTGAACTGTGAGGGACGCGAACTGACCGTGGCGTACGAACCGGGCGATTCGCACTCCAATTTCTTCGGAGGCAATTCCAACTGGCGCGGGCCGGTCTGGTTTCCAGTGAATTTCCTGATCATCGAGTCGCTCCAGAAATTTCACCACTATTACGGCTGCGACTTCAAGATCGAATGCCCGACCGGCTCGGGGCAGTTCCTGACGATCGACGGCGTGGCGCGCGAACTGATGTTCCGGCTGACGCGGCTCTTCTTGCGGGACGACTCAGGCCGTCGTCCCGTGTTCGGGGAGCAGTCCAAGTTGCAGCACGATCCGCACTTTCGCGATTACATCCCGTTTTACGAGTTCTTTCACGGCGACACGGGCCTGGGGTTGGGCGCCTCGCATCAGACGGGCTGGACGGGGCTGGTAGCGAAACTGCTCTTACCGCGTCAACCGGAAGTGACCTTTATCGCACACGACGAGGCGGCCCACATTCGTCCCGCCCGTGCCGCAATTCACGAAATGCGCTAGCCGGGGGGAAGCATTTCGGGCGGACAGCTGCCATTTATCGCCTTCCGCGCGGTTCCGTGTATGCTATCCTGGAACGAAGCGTTCTGATATTTGCACTCCATCGTCATTTGCACGTGCCCGATTCCACAGCCTACAGCCTGGCCCTGCTCGAAGTCGGCAATCTCACGCCATCGTTGATGGTTGCCGACCTGTGCGCCAAATCGGCGGGAGTGCATATTCTCGGGATCGAGAGCACCGACGGGCCGCAGCAGTGCATTAAGCTGGTCGGCTCGACCGCCGACGTGACATACGCCGCCCAGGCCGGCCGTGCCCTGGCCGAGAAGATGGGGAGCAGCGGACTCATCTCGATTTTGCCGGCTCCCCTGGAAGTCGTGCGACAACTGGCCCACCCGAAACCGGTCTACAGCCCCATGCTGGGACTCTATGACTATCGAATTCCGAGAGAAAAACACATGAGCACTTCCGACGCCGTGGGTCTATTGGAAACGCAAGGCCTGGTCGCCGCGCTGCATGCCACCGACGACATGCTGAAATCATCGAACGTGACGCTGGTCGGCAAAGAGAAGATTGGCGCCGCCTACGTGACGATCGTGGTCAGAGGAGACGTGGCCGCGGTGCAGACGGCCGTCGCCGTCGGCAAGGCCACCGTCGAACGCCTGGGAGGCAAGCTGATCCTGGCGGACGTCATCCCCCGCCCCCACCCCGAGCTCGCCGCCCTGCTGCCCGGCTAAAATGTGAGTAGGGCCGCGCGTGGCAACGTGACGTCTCCCCCCCTTCGTAAGGGGGGCCGGGGAGGTGAGGCGAAGATATTCATCGACCTCCGTTTGCAATTCATCCCCCGGCGGTCCTCCAATCTTTACCCCGTGCGCCGGATAAATCCCCCGCGCACCCAATACTGCACGCCGGTTCCATCGTAGAATAGGCACGGCTCACATTTTCCGCCGCGCGTTCTTCGACTTCAACATTTCATGGAACCACGATCACCGGATAACGACACAAGGCACGTCAAACTCGCTGCATTGGCGGCCATCTGGTTGACGTTGATTCTGGCGTGCTTCTTCAGCGTCAAGATCGCAAATCCGCCGGGCATTCGCTGGGATTTGTGGTTCTTCGTTCCCGATCTCGTCGATCCGCCGCAACGAAGCGCAGACGGGGGGCATTCCGGGTGGCGGTATTTCCCACAGCGATTCGACTTGCTGGCGGTCGCGGCCAGCATCATGGCCGGGGCCTGGGGAGCTGGGCATCTTGTGTTAAGGATCGTCCGGCCGCCCCTGCCGGTGCAGTCTGTCGAGCGCACGGTCTTTGCATTCGGGACGGGCCTGGCAGCGCTGTCGCTGCTGACGTTGGGAGCCGGCCTGGCCGGCGCTTTGTCGCGGCTGCTACTCGTCAGCGTGATGGCGACTGTTGTCGCGATTGAAACCGCTTTCCAATTTTCAATTTTCAATAGGCATCCTCAAGACCAGGCCGCGATACCCCCCCTGCCCCCCCTTACGAAGGGGGGGAAACGGATAAGTCGCGTCGCGGCGTTGCTGCCGTTCGTTCCATTTGTGCTGGCGATGCTTCTGGGGTCACTACTGCCTTCGACCGACTTCGACGTCAACGAGTATCACTTCGGGGGGCCCAAAGAGTTTTTTCAAGCCGGACGAATCTCGTTTCTCGAACACAACGTCTACACCAGCTTTCCCTTCGGCACCGAGATGTTGACCCTGCTGGCGATGGTGCTGCGGGACGACTGGTATCGCGGCGCACTGGCGGGCAAGTGCGTGCTGATGTGCTTTGGCCCGCTCACGGCCTTGGCCTTGTTTGCCGCCGGTCGCCGCTGGTTCGGGACGATTGCCGGGCTGTGCGCCGCCTTCCTGTATCTGGCAACTCCCTGGGTGTACCGGATCTCGACGATCGCCTACGCGGAAGGGGGAGTGAGTTTCTTTCTCCTGGCGACGCTGCTGGCGCTGACGGTTGCGATCGATGTGAGCACCGATGCAGGAAATCGGAGTTTCGCGGTGCGACAGTACCTGTTGGTCGGACTGCTGGCCGGGAACGCGATGTCGTGCAAATATCCCGCACTTGTTTCGGTCGTCGTTCCGCTGGGAGCGGCCGTGTGCTTCTTGTCGTGGACGTCACGAGACCGATTCGCGCCGCGTTGGACGTTTCCGTTGGCATTTGCCTGTGGGGTTTCACTGACGATCGGCCCCTGGCTCGTCAAGAACGCAGTCGAAACGGGAAACCCGGTTTATCCGCTGGCCTACCGCGTGTTCGGCGGACGAGATTGGGATCCTATGCTTGATGCACGCTGGCGGAAAGGGCACAGCCCGCCGTCCTACACCCTATCAAGCCTGGTTGGTCTCGCCTGCGACGTGACTTACCGCAGTGATTGGATCAGCCCTCTTCTGTTTGGCCTCGCACCGGCCGGTTTGTTTGCCGTGGCGTCACGTCGCCGCGCCGTAGGACTGGCGGCCTACGTCGGCTGGCTGTTCGGTTCGTGCTGGCTGGTGACGCATCGCATTGATCGCTTCTGGGTGCCCATGCTGCCGGTGGTCGCCCTGCTGGCCGGCGCCGGCCTGGCTTGGTGGTGGTCGGCGTTTACCGGCAAATGGGCGAGATGCGCGCTCGTGCTGCTCCTTTTTGCAATGTCGGTATTCCATCTCGAATTCATGACCGGCGTCGGCAACTGGTGCGGGTACAACGACTATTTGCGAGACCTGGATGAAGCGGGTCACGTGGCCGCGACTGTCACCGCCCCTGAAGTTCTCTACCTGAACGAGCATCTTCCAGCGGGCGCCAAGGTGCTCTCTGTCGGTGACGCCGAAATGTTCGTCGCGCGGTTTCCCGTGGTTTACAATACGGTGTTCGATCGGTCGATTTTCGAAGAATGGTTCGCCGCGAAATCCGGCGAAACGACCGGCAGCGCAGGGCTGCGCGATGCGGCAGAGATTCGCGAAACACTCGCCGTCGCGGGCATCACTCACGTCTATGTGAATTGGCTGGAGGTTTTGCGCTATCGTTCGCCGGGAAACTACGGCTACACCGATTTCGTGACTCCCGCACGGTTCGCCGAGCTGCAACATCTGGGAATTCTCGGCCCAGCCTGGTCGATACCCGAGGCCTCGATGGATCTCGATCGGGTCGACGCGCTCTGGCAGCCGGAACTGGAAACATGGGGCAAGTCGCTCCTCACGCGGCGGCGTGAAGAAACAGCATTCGTGACGTTCCAGGTCTTCCCGGTGATCAACTCGCCATCTCCGCCCCTCCAAGCCCAGCGATGGCCCCGATGAGCTGGATGTTGAGCAAGGCGATCGCAGTTGGTCCACCCGGTCAGGGCCATCGCTGGCGTTGCTTGTGATTCGCCGAAAGCACTGATCGAGAGATTCGAACGCGCTCAATGTCCAACGTCATGCAGACGCTCTGCCCCTGCCACGCACGGTGGGCACCCAAAGAAAGCGACATCGGCGGGCCGGAGAGCCGCATTCCCTTTCGGATGCGTCGCTCCGGCTCCGCCGATGTTCCTCAACAGGAGCGCCTGCAGAGATCTATACAGAGCCGCGGGGGCGGGTTGGGTCGTAAGGGAGGGGTTATGGTCGCCGAAGCGACCATAACCCAGTCGCAAATCACACAGTTCAGCTTAAACTAGTTGCAGCAAGCAGCCGCGGGAGCAGCGCACGTCGGAGCGCAAGGAGCGGCGCACGTCGGAGCGGGAGCACAGCAGGTCGGGGCTGGAGCGCAGCAGCTCGACTTGTGGCAGCGCGACTTGCAGCACTTGATTTTGGGCATCTTGCAGCACTTGGGCTTGCAGCACTTCGGAGCGCAGCAAGAAGTGCGGGGAGCGCAGCACGAGGGAGCAGCCGGAGCGCAGCAGGTCGGCGCGGGAGCGGCACACGTCGGAGCGGGAGCACAGCAGGTCGGGGCCGGAGCACAGCAGCTCGTCTTGCAGCACCGCGACTTGCAGCATCCGCCCCAACTGAAAGCCTGCGCGTCTGTCGCGGTGGCGCAACAGAACAGCAGAGCGGCGGTCAATGTCATCCACTTCATTGTCGGTATCTCCTGATTTAGGTGTTTCGAAACTTCTTGGACTGAGGCGAACCCTGGACCAACCCCCCTGTTTGTTTCGTGCCGTCCGGATGCACTCCGACGCGTCAACGAGTAAGATCGCAGTGTGGGATTGACACGGGGTTATTTCGACCCGCGAAATCGACTGACATCACGGGAAACGGGGCACTTCAGCGACGGTGTGCCTGGTGCGCGCCGGTCGTACCGGAAATGCCCGGCAATCTGCCGTCGCGGCGGCCGCAGGACTGGAATGTTGCGAACAATGCTTACAGCAGGATCATCGCCCAGCGGCTCGCCTTTTTCGACGGATCTGCTTATTTCCAGGGGTTTTCCGTGCGCGATGACTGGCTGATGATGGGCGCCTGGGCCGGTTTGGCCACCCTCGCGCCGGTGCTGGTGCGATTGCGCCACGGACTGCGCGGCACGGCGCTGGCGCACGCCTGGACGGCCACATTGCTGACATGGATCGCTTTGATGGGCGTGGTGATTGTCACGATAATTCCGCCTTCCCTGCGTCCCTGGGCGAATTGCCTGTGGTATCTGGCGGCAGTGGTCGCATTGATGCCGCCGATTGCCGCCCTGGGCGCCCGTCGCCCGATCAATCGCGCCTGGACCTGGTTCGTCCTGGCGCCGCTCTTCGGGGTATTCGCGTGGCCGATTATGCCGGTTGTATGGCCTGGCGGGGTAAATCCTGGGGCGTTCGACCTCGAAACGCCAGTCGTCGTCGGATTTGTGCTGGTTTCCATCATGGGGGCCGGGAATTACCTGGGGTTGTCGCATTCCGTCTCGGCGGTGCTGTGGATCGCCGGATTGTGGCTCATCGTCTTGCCTCTATGCCCCACGACCGCCGGCTGGATGACCGACCCCTGGCCGGCCCGGATCTGGGCCATGTTGTGCCTCGTGGGAGCCGGTTGGCTTGCCGATCGGCAGGTCGCCGGCCGTCGCCGCGCCGTGGACGTGGACGTGGACGTGGGGCGACTACCGCTGGATCGAGTCTGGGGCGACTTTCGCGAGTTGTTCGGGATCGTCTGGGCACGCCGGATCATGGAACGGTTCAACGACGACGCTCGCCGGCAAGGTTCGCAGCTCCGCCTGGGTTTGCATGGATTGGAAAACACCGACGGTTCACGGATTGATGCCGGAGTCGATGCCGCGTCGCTGGCAGCGGCCGAAACATCGCTCCGCTGGCTGCTCCAGAAATTCGTCGATACGGATTGGATTAATCGACGCATGCAAGTCGATTCGCCAGCGAATGGCGAGCGCGGATGACATTTGGCCAGCCACCCAGAGCGTCGTTCTGGCCAGCACAATATGGAGTGGGGGCAGGGTCAGAGCGTCAAATCAGATTGGACGTGGAGCGCTTGTCAATCTTCCAATGCCAAGTTTGGGATCGCTCACGGCCAACGCCAGCGATGGCCCTGACCGTGTGGCACCGAAGCGCCCGTTTCGTTTAATTGTCCCGTTCATCGGGGCCATCGCTGGATTTCAGGCGCCGGCGAATCGGCTCGGCAGCACTGCGTGAGATTTGCTGCAATGCGAGATTCCCATTCATGCTCTGACCCCGCCACACATCTCGCACGCCCCACCCCGGGCGCTTTCGACCACGCGACGGACGCGACGCGCCAAGCGGCTGGCGGTACAATGTCGGCACGCGCTTCTTCCCTTCAAATTCAACACGAGACCTGCACCATGAATATCCTGACGCGCTCTCTCGTCTGTGGATTGGCAATCGTCGCCCTCTTCTTTGGAGCAGCCCGCGCCGGCCAGGCCGACGAAAAAAACGGACGCCTCGACATCTATTTCATTGACGTCGAAGGGGGGGCCGCGACGCTCTTCATCACGCCGGCAGGCGAATCGCTGCTGGTCGATTCGGGTTATCCCGACAACGGCGGCCGCGACCTCAACCGCATCCTCAAAGTGCTCCGCGAAGTGGCGGGACGCAAGCATCTCGATCACGCTTCGGTTTCGCACTGGCACCTGGACCACTTCGGGAATCACGCCGCCCTTGCCAGCCAGGTCATCATCAATAACTTCTGGGATCGCGGAATTCCCGAATCGCTTTCGGAAGACCGCAATTTTCCAGACCGGGCCGCCAAGTACCGCGCTGCCAGCCAGAATAAATCCAAGATGCTCAAAGTCGGCGATAAGCTCCCGCTGAAGTCGAGCAAGACGGCACTCGAGGTGAAAGTCGTCTCGGCCAGCGGAGAAGTGCTGCCTAACGCCGGCGAGATCAACCCCTTCGCCGATCAGAACCGGCCGAAGCCCGAAGACCCCACCGACAATGCCCAGAGCATCAGCCTGCTCTTGTCATTCGGCACATTTCGCTTCCTGACCTGCGGCGACCTGACCTGGAACGTCGAAGCCAAGCTGGTCTCTCCCCGAAACCCGATCGGCAAAATCGACCTGTT
>DASYAR010000686.1:0-4302 GCA_036501235.1 Planctomycetaceae bacterium | reverse complement strand
CTTCGGCGGGTCCATGCCGGCCTTGGAATTCTTCGAATACCCACGTTTCTCCCGATCCGTGAAATCGTCCACTGACGCCGGACAGAGCATACGGAAAGTGCCGGCAGTTGATCGAGCCATCGCTGACGCGCTGATCGACTTCGATCGTCACGATCTGGCCGATTCCCGCTGGCCTGTAGAGTGTGACTTTGCCCTCCAGGTCCCCCTCAGCCTGCAACTGGTCGATCACATTGCGGAATTTCTCGGGACAGGCGTTTCGCAGCCTCTCATCGATGGGAATTCCGGCGGTTTCGATGACGATCCGGGTCTCGGCCTCCGGGCCGGGGTTTCTGACTTTGCCGTTCATTACCACTTTTTGCAGTCCCGCGCGTCCCTGCATCGAAATGTCGATCAGATTGGCCCGCCTTTTCAATGTTCCCTGGACCTGATCGATGCGATACGGAAACAGCTTGTGCGATGCCGAACCGTTTCTGACGAACAGATCGCAGTCGTGACTCCAGTGGTCGCGGCCGTCGAATTCGAGCCGGGCGATGAGATCGGCTTCGCCTCCCGGCTGCAAATCGCGATAGATTTTTTGGATGAATTCGGGCAGCAGCCCCGGCAACCGCTCATCCAGGGGCAGCCCGGTAATTTTGAGATCGAAATCGGCGGGACGCAAATCTCCATGGTTGAATACGCGTCCCTGCTGGATTCGGAAGTTAACCTGGCCGCTCTGGGCGGTCAGCTCGCGGAATCGGATCTGCTGATTGTCGATGTCGATCTGACCGCGCAGGTCTGTGAGCGGAAACGGCGCGGGGGGGGTGGCCAGGGCCCCTTGCAGCAAATGGATCGACAAGCTGTATTCCTTCTCTGCGGATGTTCCGCCTTGCGCCACGTGAAACTGAATGTCTGCCGACGCGCGGAATCCCAGCCGGCTGACCGGGTCGTCCGCCAGGTCGTCTGCCGGATTGCCCGCCAGGCCGCTCGATACCGGCCGGGTTCCGCCGGCCACGCCTTGGGCAGTCGCGTTTCCGGCCGGCAACCTCTGCATCAACAGAGAGTCGAGCCGGGCCAGTCCGGAACGGCAGTCGGGCGAGGCTCGCGCCGCCAGTTTCGAAAGCGCGCCGTCGAGAATCAGATTCTTAACCTGCCCGCTGATATTCCAAGTGTGGTCGTCAACCTGCCAGTTCCCTTCCGTCGAGATGCCTTCCGACCCAGGGAATTTCGCCGACACCTTCACCAGGAATTGCCTGGATCCACGCGGAATCATCCGCACATGGAAATTGTCGATTTGCACTGTATCGGCCGCCGCTTGAGACGTCGTTGCAGTGCCGTCGCGGAATTCGAGAAATATCGTCCCGTGCTCGATATGAAATTCCGGCAGCGCATTCTTATCCAGTTTCGGGGGCGTCAGCTTCTGAAAGTTCCATTGTCCGTCGGCCTCGCGCACGGCATGCAAACGGACTTTCGTCCAGTTCACGAATTTGACTGGGGGCTGCGGGTCGGCCAGCCGCTCCTGATCGAGTGTCAGGACCACCTCGCCGACGTCGAGGAGCGGCGACTGCCCGTCGGCTGTTTTCAGGCTGAAGTCACGAATTCGGATTCGTCCCTGCATGTCAAACCGAATGTGCTTGAAGTCGACATGCCAGTCGGGGGCGATTTCGTGCAGTCGATTGCGCAGCGTCTGCGCCAGGATGTCGTCGCTTTCGGTCCAGACGTAGTAGGCGTATCCTCCGGCCGCCAATCCACCGGCGATCACCAGCACGAACAACCATTTGAGAGTCTGGCCGATGGTTCTCATGGCGCCGCGCGAACCAGCCTTTCCGCGAGCCAGCGAACGCCGACGGCCGTCAGGATCAACAGCGCGTACTCGGCTGGCAGTCGATACCGAATTGAGCCGACGAATACGGTGTGAACCAATGCAAAGTAGAGTACCGGGCCGGCGGCCAAAATCATCGGCCCGGCTGTGGCGCACCATTTCCCCGTCGCGGTGCGCCATCTCCAGGCGCCGAGAGCCGCCAGCAGCAGGACGGGCGTTTCGAACAATCCTACGCCCCACCACACGGCCCAATGGCCGAATTGTTCCGCGTTGGGAAATGGGTTCACGAAGCGCCACAGTTTGTGACACCCCAGCTCGATCGCGCGCGTGGGATTGCGCCGGGCAAAATCGAGTGCCGCCCGGCGATAATGCGCGTCGGCCAGGAATTCGAAGTCGGGCACGCCGTGGCGAGCGTACAGGCCGTCCGTTTCGATGAACTGCATGTTGCTGTCGCCCGTGGCTTGCGGCGACAGGCCATCATACAGACTGGGGCCCATCCATAATGTGGTCGGGATGTAATGCCCCGTGACGAGGCCATTGCGAATCGTCCAAGGGGCCAGGACCGCGGCCAATCCGGCCAGCAACAATCCCGATTCGACGAGCCGTCGCGCATCGGCACGCGTCCGAAAAACCAAGATCAAAACGAACGCCGGACCAATCAGAATCCACGTGGGGCGCACCAGTGTCGCCAGTCCGCACAAGACACCGGCGACGATCGCCAGCCAAGCCGTAGCGACACCGAAGTGTGGCAGTTGTTCCGTAGCATCCGAAGGACGGGTATTGCGATCTGACCGGCTGCAACGGACTAATCGGGCCAGTGCCCATAAGCTGGCCAGCAGCGTTACGGCAAACAGCGTTTCGCTCAGCAGCAGCACGCTGAACACGATAAACGTCGGAGACACCGCCGCCAGCAAGCAGGCGATCAGCCCAGTGGTCCGATCGACCAGCTCGCGCCCGAGACAGAAGACGAGTCCGCACGCCAGCGTCCCAATCACGGCCAGCAACAGGCGCATTGCCGGGGCGTTTTCTCCGAGCAGCTTCATGCCGGCCGCCAGCAACAGAGGAAACCCCGGCATGCGCTCAACGTAGCGCGGCGGATCATAAATCGCGAAGTCTTCGCCATGTGCGATATGACGCGCCAGCATCCAGTATCCTTCCGCATCTCCGGCGATCAAACACAGACTTCCCGACCGGTCGACCCGTTTTTGGACGACGCTCGCCGCCCCGACGCGAACGGCGAGCGCGGTGACCAGAATGACCCACAGCCACGGCAATCTGGAGTACCGCTGAAGCATGGGTATCCCGGTGGGGTAAGCAAAAAGCGGCGAATGGTACGCCCCTCCGCAGGAAAGGGTCAATAGCAACGACGCGTTGCCGCAAGTCGCATCAGCACAGGTTGTTACGATCCGCTCGCAAGACTTGTTTGAGCATTCGCAATTGTGAGAAATCAGTTTCTGCTCCAGGAACCCGAATTGTTCCGCCGAGATGTTGTTTATAGAATTGGTTATGCGCGGCCTTTCAGCGCAGTGCCGACGGCAAGTCTCGAAGGTAAATCGCATGGCGAAAAGTGGATCGCGGAAGAAACTTCCCAAGGAAGTCGCCGTCATTAATGCCGACAACTGCACCGGGTGCGAAGCGTGCCTGGAGGTCTGTCCGGTCGATTGCATCTACAAGGTGTCCGGGGAGACGATTCCGGTCTTGCAGTCGTGGTGCGAAATCGACGTCGAACGGTGCGTGGGTTGCGAGGTTTGCGTCCATGTACCGACGAAGAAGAGCGATCCCTACGAGTTGACGGTCTGTCCGTGGAATGCGATCGAGATGATTCCCACGATCCAGGTCGCGCAAGCCGTTGCCGCCAAAGGGGGCCCGCCCGATTACATGCTCGCAAATTGGGATCGCCTCGTCGGGTCGGCCCAGCGCATGGCCGAACTGGCCGCCTCGTAGCAGCCGTCAGATCGACAAACAGAGAATAGCCGTGCTCGCCAAGCGTCGATCTACTCCACAATCCGAACTGCGCATTCCGCATTGGGTTCGCATCTCGAAATGCCCGCATCAACTCCGAGCTTTCGTGTTCTGCTAACCGATCGGGCCTGGCCCGACACGACGATCGAGCGTGAGATCCTCGCCGAGATCGGCGCCGACCTCGCTGAAGCCCCCGACACGTGCGAATCGACTCTCTGCTCGCTGGCAGCCGCCGCGGACGCCATCGCCACCAATTGGGCGCCCGTTACGGCTGCCGTTGTTCGCCAGGCGGCAAAATGCCGTGTCATTTGCCGCACCGGAATCGGCCTCGACAACATCGCCGTCGCCGTGGCGACCGAGCTCAAAATTCCGGTGACGAACATTCCCGATTACTGCATCGGCGAGGTGGCCGATCACGCTCTGGCGTTGCTGCTCGCCTGCGCACGCAACGTGGGTTTTTATCATGTGCGGATGAAACGCGGCGAATATCGCCTGCAGAATGGCCCCTCCATGCCGCGCCTGGCCGGAAAGCGTCTGGGGCT
>DASYAR010000685.1:0-18250 GCA_036501235.1 Planctomycetaceae bacterium | reverse complement strand
CGAACGGCAATGCGGCTATGGATATCGAGCATCACGAATTTGCCCGTCGCGTTGGCCAGCGGCGTAATCTGCAGCGCCGTCCCTTCCTGAATCGGCGTCAAGGTCGGGTGATACGCGACGTCGCCCTCCGGGCGCTTGTCGACGCCGCGGCTCAAAATCGGCTCGATCTCATTGACGATTCCGTCTTCCGTCCCCGAGGTCGTGGTTACCGTCTGACCGTTGTAGCAGGTGATGACGGCGCGGTAGCTGGCGGACTTCCTGTCTGCCTGCGCGCCGGCGGCCAGAAGCTGTTTCCAGGCAGCCTCGTCGACAATGCCGAACGCCTCCATCCCTTCAACGCCGGTTTGTCCCTTGCCGTCGCCGGGGAGCAGTTTGGCGAGCTGCGACTCGGTCAGGGGCAGCCACCACGCCGTAATCGACACCGTGCGAAGCGTTCGCCACTTCAGCCGGAGCAACGTGAACAGCGCGTCGATTTGCTCGTGCACGCCGGCGTCGTTGCGGATGATCAGCGACGTGCCGATACGGGCAATCGATCCCGGTCCGCTCAGGTCCTCCCAACTGTCGGGGTTGATCGTGGTCGTGATCGCGTTAATCAACGATTGCATCGACGTTTTGGCTGAAGCGGCCATATCAGCGCTCATCGTCTGGCCACCAGCAGCCCGGCCGTTTCCGGTCTGGGCCACCTGTGCCTCGTGCCGGACGTCGAACATCCCGGCCCCTCCCATGCCGCCTCCCATACCTCCCATCATGCCGCTGGGAGTCGTTCCGCCACCTCCGGAAAAGGTCGACATGGCTTCCGGAAACAAGACGCGCTGCGCGAGCCCCAAATTATTGCCCACGGTTGCTCCATACGCAGGCGCAATCGAAAACAGATCGCTCAGGTCATAGACACGGGCGACCAGCGTGGGCTCACCGCGTTGCTGGCGCGAAACTCCCAATTGCGTCACTTTGGGGGTCGAATGGCCTTGCGCCGTTTCGAGGCTCGTCAGTTGTTTTTGAAGAGCATCAATGCTGCGCCGGATCTCGTCGACCTGGCCCTGTTTGGACTGAGCCTGCGCCTGGGCCGTGATGATGACTGTCAGGAACGCTGCGAGAAAAGTGTTGAAATGCATCGCTCGGTCCCCTTTTGCAGAATGAGATGTGAATGCGAACAACTCGCGACCCCGGCGCACGAGCTCAGATCATCAGGAACCGTCGACTGCCGGCTTGATCGTCGTGCCGTCGTGCATAACGGAGAAACGAATTTCCGCGCAATGATTCAACAGGCTGGTCAGCAATTCTCGTCAACCTTACGATAATGTCATCAGTGAGCATTCGGAGACTGGCCATGTCGATCCTGATCCTTGTGGCGGCGACCATGACGCAAACAGACTTTTCACTCTCGGCGGGGGATCATTCGCGGAAGGTTATCGTGGCCGGGCACGAGAGAAGCTATTTCGTTCACGCCCCTGCCCAGTACGACCCGAAAAAATCGTGGCCGGTCGTGCTCGCTTTTCATGGGGGAGGCAGCAACCCGCCGCAGATGGCGCACTTCTCCGGCCTCGACGACAAGGCGGATGACGCTGGATTTATTGTCGTCTATCCCAGCGGCAGCGGACGGACGGAACAAATGCTGACCTGGAATGCCGGCAACTGCTGCGGATACGCGCAGCAGGAAAACATTGACGACGTGACGTTCGTGCGGCACTTGCTCGATGACCTGCCGAAAATCGCCAATGTCGATGCCGATCGTATTTTCGCGACCGGAATGTCGAATGGCGGAATGATGGCGTATCGATTAGCGTCGGACCTGTCGGATCGAATTGCCGCCGTCGCGCCGGTCAGCGGGCCGATGGGAACAAATGAATGCCATCCGCAGCGGCCTGTCCCCGTGATGCACTTCCACGGCACCGATGACAAATTCGCGCCGTTTCCCGGAGGTCGTGGCGAGCGCAGCCTGTCGCAGACCAGCTTTCTGTCGGTCGAGTATTCGATCGGCAGTTGGATCAAGGCGAACGGGTGTCGGGCGGAGCCGGTCGTCGTGGAACTTCCCGTGCAGGTGGACGACGGCACTCACGTCACGCGCAAAACTTGGGGAGGCGGTCGGAACGGAGCTGAAGTCGTGCTGTTCGAGATCGCCGGCGCCGGACACACCTGGCCGGGGCGAAAGCCTCCGCTGTTGTACCTGGGAAAATCGACGAAGAATCTTGCTGCGAATGACGCCCTCTGGGAGTTCTTCCAGCGGCACCCGCGCAAGTAATTCGACCCAGTCTTTGCAGCCGCCCCAGTTTCTCGTGCAGCCGGAAAAGCCACGAGAATCGGAATAACCGGCATAGTTTACGTGCTGTCCATTTCTCCAATTGCCGATGAAATGGAAGTCGTACCTTTAGCGCCGAGGGGGGCAATGCTGGCATGTTGACTGTGAACCTGCGCCTGATGTTTCGGCAATCCTTCGTGGTCCTCTGTTCGAGCCTTGTTCTGGCAATGTCGCCGGGAGCAGCACGGGCGGAGCCGGCCGAAAATCCCGTGCGGCAAGCCAAAGGCGAGGGCGAGCCTGCGCATCACACGGGATTTGGCGACATCCTGCAAACCGCCGGAAAGGCTTCCGGAAAAAACGCGCACAGTGCCAATGAGCCGAAGGGGCTGCCCGACCTGGAGGCCAAAGGGGCGTCGGATTCGACGTCGCGCAAGGCGGCGATCGCCGCGATCCCGCTCGATACGCTCAGCGCGGAGAACCGGCAAAAAGTGGCGGGACTGCTCAAATCGGTCAGCTTTTATCGCCGCCTGCCGAAAGTCACATTTCCGGTGGAACCCGAGGTCTACAACTATTTCCTGGCCCATCCGGATGTCGCCGTCAGCATCTGGCGGGCCATGAAAATCTCGAAGCTCCAGATGTGGCAGACCGGGAAATTCGATTACGAAGCCGATACGGGAGACGGCTCGATCGGCACGCTCGAAGTCTTGCACATCGGTGCGGAAAAGAGCCTGGTGGCGTGCGATGGCTTGTACAAGACGGCCATGCTGTCGAAACCCATCGCGGCCAAGTCGCTGTTATTTCTGCAGACCAGTTTCGCGAAACAACCTGACGGCACGATCCACGTCACGCATCGCGCCGACTTGTTCGTTTCGTTCCCTTCGCAGACGATCGACGTGGTGGCACGGATCTTTTCGCCGCTCACGGTCAAGATGACCGACCGGACTTTCACCGAGATCAGCCTGTTCCTGAAGATGATGTCGACGGCGATGACTCGCCGTCCCGACTGGGTCGAGCATATCACCGAAAAAATGGAAGGCATTCCAGACTTGCGGAAAGGTCAGGTGCTGGAATTGAGCACGCAACTATATACCGCGGCCCGCGTCCGCGAGTCTGAGCAGGAAGAAACGGACGACGCGGGGAGCGCCAAGCCGCAGGGTGCGGAAGGCACCGATAGTCAAAGGCGCCGGGCCGATGCCGCCGGAGACCGCCGCAGTTCGGCGAATGATCCCTCCAGCGCCGCGGAGCCGGCCAGCGTCCGCGTCACTTCCGCGGAAGACAAGTAGGCTACCCGCGCGGCCGACGTTTGGGGCGCGGCCGAATGAATGCCGCAGCGAGCCCGACGACGATGGCGATCGGCACCACGTACAGCAAGAGCCGGCCGCCACCCCGTTTCACGAAGGCCAGCACCACGATCACGGCCAGGACGACGGGCAAACCTTTTTGCCACGCGATGCTATCTCCCTGACTGGGGAGGGCCAGCCACAAGGCCCCGAGCATGACCCCCAGCCGCGTCGTCACCGAGACGATCGGGTTCGTCCATTCGGTGTAATAGCAGCAAATCGCCGCGGTCAGCAGACACCCGACAGAGATCAGACCGACGAGCAATTTTTTGGCGGCCAGCGGCGAAGCGTTCATAGAACTTGATTATACGGTATGACGGGTGGATTAGAATCCACCTTTCTGAGGGAGACGCCATGTTCAGGACGTGCATCCAATTTTTCGAGAATCGCTGCGCACACATCCTCCGGTGCTCGCATCTGCCAGAAAGCCGTCAGCACGGCGATTGGCCAAAGCTGCACGAGCAACCTGTCGACTGATGTGGAGAGGTGCCAATTCAAATCGTAAGGGGTCGTCAGATATGCGGCGTAGTAGCCCACAAGCATCAAGCCCACGACAACGGCGGAGAAGCGCAGGTGGCGAGAATCGCCCGCAGGCGCGCGGTGTCTTCCCAGCAGCAGAAAACAGACGGGAATCACCACCAAATAGGCTTGAGCCACCTGCAACAAGCCTCCCCATCCGCCGCGCCAGATGGACAGGTGCCGCAGCGGATCCCACAGCAGCCGCGTGGTCGTGCTCAGGCCCTGGCTGGCGATCAGGTCGTTAGTCACGGGTATCTGATATTTGAACACGATCAAAACCAGTACTGGTGGGACGGCTCCGATCAGGAAGCAGCCGCATTCGCGCAGTGCCTGCCGAAATCCGCATTGCCGCCAAGCGAAGGCGGCACGAACGGCGAGCGTTATCGCCAGGAACAGTAAGCCTTCATTTTTCGTCCATGCCGCCAGGCCGGCCGTCAGCCCGGCCAGCGCCAGCAGTCGCCCGAAGCTGAGGGGGGCGTTCGCTTGCCGCTGCTCACCATTGCGTTGTTCATCATAAAGGTTCAGCAGAGCAACCGTTGCCAACATGAAAAACGCCAAGGGCACGTCGGCATATTGAGCGGCGCCGCACCGCAGAAATCTCACAGTCCCCAGCAGCACGATTCCCGCCAGCAGCCCCAGACTCCACCTGCGACGAGCTCCGAGCAACGTGACAACGACGGCGACGGTGGCCAGGGTGAAAGCGCTGCCGATGCCTGCAGTGGCCCAGGCGGCGTCATGTCCCAGGAAAGTCCACCAGCGGGCGATGCTGGCGGACACGAGCAGGGGATAATCGATGTGGTCGAACGTCGGTGCGAAAGCCTGACGCCACTCGTCCCCCGACAGAACGAGAAATCTTGCTCGGAGATTCCAGATTGCCCGCGCATCCCAGCGCCCCTCGGGCGCTGCCAGCGTTTCGCTGACCAGCCCGGCGATCGCAATGAATAGCGCCATTGCAAACGACCAGCCGATTGCGAGACGGAGCATGCGGTTAGCGGTTGGCGTTGCCGGAGCGGGAACGGCGCGAGCCGCGGCCCCTGGGGCCCTGCAGCAGGCCGCGAGCAGGCACCAGGCCGTCGCATCCGCGACGAAGAACGTCGAATCGGGTTTCCCACATACGACCAACCACAGAAAATACGTGCAGGACGACAGGCCCAATCCGACGCCGACGGCGAGTGCCAGTTGCAATGCGCGAATGGCGGGAGTCCGACGAACACGGCTCATGCCGGCCCGGAACACGACATGTGCGGCCCAGCAAGGCAAAAGCAGGGCCAGCATCGATTGGGCCAGCGCCCAACTGACGGAGGTCGTGGCATCGAAACTCGGTGGGCGTGCGGGGAGCTGCCTTTCGAGTTCCAGCAACCGCGGGTGGTCCGTGGTTCCCGGCCCGGCAGTTCCACGAGCCAGATCGCGGAACGTACGAATTGGCAATCGAATGCCAATGAGTGCCACAAGCGCGACCAGCCCCACTGCCAGGAATGCCCGGCGTTGGGGAGGATTTGAGGATGATCTACTCAAGCTGGGAGTCATCCCGATTCCAAACGTATGTGCCCGATATGGGCAAGCCGGCGGCAAGCCGTAAGGGCGGGGGAAAGATAGCGGGGGGTGCGAATAGAGGTCAATTGCAACATTTCGGGGTTCGCGCAAAGTTTGATCCCGGATAAACTTCCGCCGCTTGCCAAAGACGCCTGTTGCCGGGAGGGAGCCGAGACACATTCATGGATACGTTCCGCTGCATTCACGCATCGCGTCTCTTGCTCGATCACCAGTTGCACGTGGCGGGAGAATTCGAACCGGCAGTGCGAAAAATCGTCGAGGATGCCGCGCTGACGGCATTCGACCGAGTGATCGACGAAGCCCTGTTGCGCGAGGTCGACTGCCTGCTGATCTCAGGCGATTGCTTCGACCCCGGGGATGGCGGACTGCGCGGTCCCGCGGCCCTCGTTCGTGGAATCGGGCGGCTGGCCGAGCGCGACACGGCCGTCATCGTGCATTCATCCCCCCACCTCTGGTCGAACTGGCCCGCCGGGTTGCGCTGGCCGCCGCACGCACATCGGCTGGGGATCGGTTTCGAAACGAGCGTCTCCATCACCCGCGAGGGAAAATTGCTGGCCACGATTTCTGCCGATGGCCACGGTGATCGGCACGCCGGCTGGCAAATTCGCCTGGCCGAAGCAGCCGATGAAGGACGAACATTTCATCTGACCGACGATCCCGGGCCGCTCCAGGGCCTGCGCGCCGATGAGACCGGTCCGCACGGATGCAGCCTGATCGAAATCGACCCCGCAACCGGACCGCGGCAGACGAGGGTTCCGGTCGCCCCGGTGCGCTGGGAGCACTGTGCGGCTGCCGTCGCAACAGATTCCACTCGCGACGATCTGCTCCAGGAGCTGGCATCACAACTCGAGCAGTTTCCACGTTACACCGGGGAAGAGGTGCGGCTCGTCACGTGGACCGTTTCCGGGTACGGCCCGCTCTGGGAGCGACTCGCGCAGCCCGGCTTTCAGAACGATTTCCTGGACGAACTGACGCTGCTCAATCCGTTGTCCGGCGTCACGGTTCAGACGCACGCGCTGCAGTTGCACGCCGCTCCGGGATCGCATTGGCCTCATTCCACCACGGAAGACCTGGGCGCCGATTTTGCCGTGCGTCTTGACGAGCGATTCGCGCGACACGATTCGCCCTGGCGTGAATACCTGGCCGATTCGGCGCTGCACGACGGCCCGTGGGAAGTCAAATTCGAAACATTGTCGGGCGAGCTCGACGCCGGCGAATTGGCCTACGATGCCCGCCGCCTGGCAATGCACTGGTTTGCCGCCCAGGAGGAGTTGTCCTCATGAAACTGACCGAAATTCAAATCGACCGCTGCGGCGTGTGGCGCAATCTCACGCTGCCCGTGCGGCCAAATGGTGTGAACGTCTTTTTCGGGCCCAATGAAGCCGGCAAAACAACGCTGCGGCAATTCATTCGCGGCGTTCTATTCGGCTTCACTTCGCACGCCGCGGACCTGGCCGCTTCCGGTTCCGACCGCACGCATGCAGCCGGCTCGTTGCACATCGAAGACGCAGCAGGCAATCATCGCATCCACCGCGCGGCCGTCGGCGACCTGGCCGGAGACGCCCGCTTGATCACCGGAGATGCCGCGGCCCCGATGCATGGCGCCGCCCTCTTCGGCGAGACCCACGAACAACTTTTCGATCGCATCTTCGCCCTGAATTTGCGTGAATTGAGCGAAATCAATTCGCTGTCGGGAGACGACGTATCGCGTCACGTGTTCGGCATGTCTTTCGGGCCTCGGGGAGCACGGCTCGTGAACGCCGCACGGCAGATCGACGAGCGCCGCACCGAGCTGATCGATCCGCTGCATCACCGAGGGGAGCTGGTCGCGTTGTTCGACCAGCACGACCGTCTGAAGCAGCGCCTGGCCGAGCTCGATCCGTTGCGCGACCGGCATGCCGAGTGGTGCCTGCGTCGTGACCAGTTGGAGCGCGAGATTTCCGGACTGCGGCAGCGGCACGCAGGGACTTCGGCCCAGCTTCGCGGTCACGCGTTCATGGAGCGCGCCTGGGGACCTTGGAATCGGGCGCGCGAGTGCCGTCAGGAACTGGAATCGTTGCGGGAAATCTCCCATTTCCCGGAGCGGGGCGTCGAACGGCTTGATCGAATCGAGAGCGAACTGGCGACGGCGGCCGAACAGCGCGACCGGCTGCTGGCCGAAGTCCGGCGCATCAAACACGATTTGCTGAATCCGGCGGGTGATGCCGGGTGGCGGACGCATTCCGGCGCGTTGCGCGGGTTCGTGGAGCAGCGGGGCTGGCTGGTCGCACTGGAACAGCGCCGCGAAGCCGCTTTGCGCGAGGCCGATGCACGAGAACTCGAATTGCAGGTCGCCTGCGATCGTCTGGGAGTCGATTGGACGGCCGCCCGCGTCGATGCGGCCGATGCGTCTCCCGCGACGGAGCGTCGATTGAGCGGCGTCGCCGAGTCGTTTCGCTCGGCCGTCGCCCGCCGCCAGACGGCGGAGCGCAAGTGCCGCCGCATGAAAAGAGCCTGCCGCGAATTGAAAGACGCCCTGGCCGAAAGCCTGCACGACTTGGGAGAAATGACGATCGACGCTGCTCTCGCGCAAGCGCGCAGCCGGATCACCGAGTTGAACAAGCTGGCGTCGGTCAAACTTCGAGAACTGGAATTGTCGCAAAAGCTCGCCGGAATCGAACATGAACGGAATCGCACCGCTCCCCAACTGACGTTACCCGCCTGGGTTCACGTCGTTCTGGGAGTGTTCGCATTCATGGGAGTGATCCTGGCCGGCTGGGGACTTGTGGCTGGAGTCGTCACGAGCGGTATCGCCGGCGCGATTTACGCCATGCTGGGCATCACCTGCGGAGGCCTCGCCTGGGGACTCAAGATCCAATACGAAGGAGAGGCCCGCAAGCGGCTGGGCGACGTGGATGCGATCGCCGCGGCCCTGACGCACGAAATCACCGCCTTGCAAACGATGATCCTCCGCGCGAATGGCGGGAAGACGATCGGCGAAACTTCCGACCTGATCGTCGAGGCACAGCAGCACATCGCCGATCTGGTGGAATTGGGTTCGCGCCAGCAACGACTTCGCGCTTTCAGGCGCCGCCTGGCCGGATTGAAAAAGAGACTGCACACTTCAAACTTGGAGGTCGGCACGGCGCGGCAGAGTTGGAACGATCTGCTGCAGAAGATTGGAATCCCGAATACGCTGTCGATCGACGAAGCGCTGGCCGCCTGGCAACTTCTGGTCGTGGCGGCCGAACGGCTCGAGGAATGGAAGCACTCCGGCCGCGAATTGTCGCTGGTGGATGGAATACGCAAGGAATATCGGCAGCGAATTCTCGAGTTGGCGCGCCGACTGCCCGAAATGCCGGGCGAGAATCGCGATCCCCTCGACGTGCTGTCCGACTGGGAAGCACGACTCGCCCTGCTCGATCGGGGCCTCACGACGCGCCATGAGCTGAAGACCCGGCTGAAGCACAAGCGGCGCGAGGTCGCCGAAGCGCGGCAGCGCGTCGCAGACATCAAAGTCAAGCGGAACGCGATGCTGGTGCAAGCGGGAGCGGCCAACCGCGACGAATTCGAAGAACGTGCCCGCTCGTTTGCCCGCCGTACGTTCCTCCGCGACCAGTTGCAGGACGCCGAACGCGATCTCGACGCGATCTGCGCCACGCACACTGACTTGGCGCTCGTCGAAGAAGACCTGGAACGCTTTGACGCTGTCCACAACAGCGAATGCATTACGACGCTGCGAATGGAGCTGGCCGACCTCGACCGTGATCTGGAGCGGGCCTTCGAACATCTGGCGGGAGTCAAACGCGAAATCGAAGCTCTCGAGAACGACACTCGGGCAACCCACGTGCGTTTCGAACTGCGGCAAATTGAGGCCCGATTGCGCACGCTGGCGCGCGAATGGGTCGTTTGCGAGGCTGCCTCGCGAACCATCGACGACCTGCGCCGCGATTTCGAGCTCACGCATCAACCGTTGGCTCTGGCGGAGGCCGGCCGGATGTTCTCGCGGCTGACAGGAGGCAAGTACTCTCGCGTCTGGTCGCCTCTGGGCGAGCGCCGCCTCGTCGTGAGCGACGACCAGGGACATTCATTCCCGGTGCAATCGTTGAGCCGGGCGACGCGTGAGCAATTGTTGCTGGCGGTGCGTCTGGCGGTCGTCCGCGAGCTGGCACGACAGGGAACGACCCTGCCGATGATTCTCGACGACGTATTCGTTAACTTCGACGAGCAGCGGGCCAGGGCCGCCGTCGACCTGCTCGTGGAGTTGGGCGAACAGGGCCAGCAGGTGCTGTTTTTTACCTGCCATAACCACTTGGCGCAACTCTTCGCCGAGCGCGGGATCGAATCGACCCGCCTTCCCAGCCATCCGGCGTCTGCTGCGATGGGCCATGACGAAACCCGCATGGCCGGGTGACGATCTCTGCGTTGTTCACTTTCGTGTATACAGCAGCGCCACGACGCTGACGAGGCCGAGTGCGGTCACCAGCAACACGTTGACCGCAATGACTTGCTGATCGGAGACGACGGCTCCCGGCGCAATTGGCGAGTAGGCGGCGACCGTCATCCAAGCCAGCACGCCCAACACCAGCAGCAGAACGCCGGCCGTCATATATTCAAGCAGGCGAAATCCTGGCCCTGCGACTTTGCCCGCAGGATTTTCTTTGTCTTTCATGACTCACCTGCGATCTCCGCCTGACGGGCCGTTTGCTCTTCCGGGGCTATCGTCTTGAGCCGCGATCTGGACCAGCAGAAAAAGTATGCCAGTCCGCCGCCATAAAGCGCCGCCGTGAGCGGCAACACCTTGATGTCGATCCCGACATAGACCCAGGCCGCAAAGATGGAAAGCACCACGACGGCTGCGGGCAAGATGCGCGCCACCGGCGTCCGGTAGTT
Organism: Planctomycetaceae bacterium; assembly: GCA_036501235.1. Classification (GTDB taxonomy): domain Bacteria; phylum Planctomycetota; class Planctomycetia; order Planctomycetales; family Planctomycetaceae; genus JACQFH01. Next base: position 7,729 of record DASYAR010000685.1, on the reverse strand, counting down.
GCGAAATAGTTCCGGTTCGCGACGACGTAAAACGAACAGGCAGACGATGGCCAGAACGTACCAAACGAGGGCCGTCAAGGTGGAGACGAGCAGCGCCAACTCGATGGCTTTCGGATACCACAGTTTGGCCACCACGACAGCGGCCGTCACCAGGCTGCAGAGCGCCAGCGCCGGGACAGGAGTCCTGCGTTCCGAATGCACCATGCCCAGGATCGCCGGCAGATAGCCGGCCCGCCCCAGTGAAAATGCCTGCCGGCTCGTGCCATAGACCATGCCGTGGTAGCTGGCAATCATCCCGAACAAGGCAATCAGGCCGAATCCGTAAACTGCCAGCGGCGAACGTCCCACCGGAATTTCGCGAATGACCTTGGCCAGAGGATAACTCACGTCGGCGGCCCCGAGCCGCTGCGGGTCGTCGACGGCGCCGCACGCGAAGAGCCATGTCAGCACCACGAGGACGATCAAAGTCAGTTGCGACCAGACCAGCCCGCGGGGAATCGTGCGTTGAGGCTCGTGGGCCTCTTCGGCCGCCAGGGCGACCGTCTCGATCATCACCAGCCACCACAGGGCATAGGGGACAGCGTCGAGCACGGCGCGCCACCCCTTATCCGCTGGCAAGAGCGGCTTCGTCCAGATTCGATCCCAGCGAAAGTTCGTCGCGGCCAAGCCCCAGAAGATGACGAGCCCGAGGATGGCGCCGTACGTCATCCACACCATGACCGTCGATTGCTCCTTCACTCCCCAGACGTGCAGCACGAAGAATATGACCACCGTAGCCAGAGCCGACCAGGCCATGACCGTGTCGCTGGGATCCGCAGGATTGATTAAGAAGGCAATGTACCCACCGGTTGCCAGGGCGGTCGTGATCGTCGCAAACTGGCATTCGAGGAACATCGACCAGCCCATGACGAACCCCAGCGTCGGTCCCGCAGCGCGGCGGCCGTACGCCAGCGGACCGCCGGCGAACGGCATGGCCACCGACAGCTCCGTGAGCGCCAGCACCCATGTGAGATACAAGAGGCACACGACGAGCGACGCCACGAGCACGGCGACCGGCCCATTGTCTTTGAGCGCGAAATTCCAGCCGAAGTATTCGCCGGTGATGACCACCCCCACACCCAGGGCCCAGATGTCGAGGACCTTCAATGGTTTTTTCAGCTCGCATTCGGCGAGGAGCGGGCGCCCGCGCGCGTCGCCGGGGGATTCGTCACGATCGGGCATTATTGATTAGTTCCGAAGCATCATCTTACGGACCTCAGACCAGCCGATTCGTTTAACCCGGAGCCAGCGGAGTCGGAGTTTCGCGAGACAAGCCATCGTACCACCGCTATTCGCGTCGGTGCCCGGCTCCGGGTTGAACGACTCCGTATCAGTGTGACACGCTGGCAGCGGCTTTTTCTCCGACAAGCTGGTCTTCATAGAAGCGGGTGATCGAAAACGGCATCAGCTTTTCCGGCGTTTTGCCGCTGGCGATCCGCTCGGCGAGCAGATGGCCCGACGCCGGGCCCGCTTTGAATCCATAGGTGCCCCAACCCACCGTCATGAAAAAGCCGGCGACGTCGGGTGTGTCTCCCATGATCGGCGAGTAATCGGGAGTCATATCGCACAGACCCGCCCATTGCCTGAGCACGTTCACGTTGGCTAGAAATGGGAAAAGTTCCAAAAGGTGCAGCGCGGCCCCTTCCAGAAATGACAGCGTCCCGCGCAGCGAATAGCTGGCGTAGTCATCGACCTCAGCCCCGAGCACCAGCTCGCCTCGGTCGGTTTGCGACACGTACACATGCAGCGTCGAGGACACGATGACCGAATTCAAGAATGGCTTGAGGGGCTCGGTGACGCAGGCCTGCAGGGGATGCGTTTCGATCGGGATTTCCAGCCCCGCCATTTTGCTGATGATTCCCGCATATCCAGCCGTCGCATTGACGACCGTGCCGGTTCTGATCCGGCCGCGATTGGTGACGACTGCCTCGACGCGACCCTCTTTCACTTCGATGGCGTTGACTTCCGTCTGCTGATGAATGTGGGCACCGCCGCGATCGGCCCCCCGAGCGTAGGCCCAGACGACCGCATCATGGCGAATGATGCCGCCAGGGGGATGATACAGGGCCGCCATGATCGGAAATCGACAATGCCCGAAGACGTTGAGGTCGGGCACGATCTCCTGAATTTCGGCCGGAAAAATAATTCGCGAATTGACCCCCATCAACTGGTTCGTGAGGGCCCGTTCCGTGAGGCCGGTCACGCCGCGTTCGTTATGGGCCAGCGTGAGGTGGCCGTGCTGCGAAAACATCACGTTGAAATCGAGATCTTCGGCGAGCTGCTCGTAAAGCTGCACCGACAGATCGTAAAAGGCGATCCCCTCGGGGGTGCGATAATTTGAGCGAACGATCGCCGTGTTGCGCCCCGAGCCGCCAAATCCGAGATACTTGGCCTCGAGCACCGCCACGTCGCGAACACCCATCTGGGTGAGGTAATACGCCGTTGCCAGCCCGTGTACACCGCCGCCGATGACGACGACGTCATAGCTGTCTTTGAGTTCGTGCTGCCGCCACATCCGCGAGGTAGTCATTGCAAATTGAAAATCGAGTAATGGAAATTGAATCGAGTGCGTTAAACAAAATGATGGGCAGCGTAGTCGATGCCGGCGGGTTTCAGATGGAACTCGGCGCCTGCGTCCGTGAGCACTTCCCACAGAAATTCGGCCGAGTCGTAACAGACGTGCAGCTCGAAGCGGCGGACAAACCGGCCGAAGAGCGCATTGACCCCGAAAATCGGTCCCTGACAGCAGCTTCCGACAGGCAACGTCTGTTCCCGCAAGTCGACCGCCGTCACCTTGTTCAGCAACCTTTCGGCGTCCGGCCCCATGAGCACCAGCGACACCCAACCTCCGGTGACATCGAGCGAGTCCGGGACTGGTTTGGGGAGTTTTCCGAAGACGATCGCGCGTGCTGCCGTCAACCGGTAGGCATGCCATTCATCAGCCGAGCGAATCTGCCGGACGGGAAGATCCGACCCGCACAAATCGGCAAGGCGTGCGCCGACGTCGGGGCCATTGATTTCGACAGTCGGACGATGCGTAAAATCAATGATTGCATTGCCGATCGGCCCCGGTTCAGCGGGATATTTCACCGCCACTAGCCAACCGTCGCGGCGCTCGACGTGCGCACCGTGGCGATGGTGCATTTCGACAAGGGGACTTTGGGCGATGGGAGGTGAGGCGGGCATGGGGAGAAGTGCGGAATGTGGAGTTCGGAATGCGGAGTGATATTCGTGGAAAGCGACTCGTTTAACGGGGAGCCCGGCACCGCCGTGAATAGCGGTGGTCCGTCGGCGATTGGCCGTCGCGCCGGAGATTGGCGTCGTTTATATATGTAGTAATCAATTTTGTGACCTATGTGATTTTGCAGTTCAACTCCTGGTTGCGCGCTCGACGCGCGCATCCCGTTGGGATTGCGGTTAAACGATTGTGGCGCCGTGGCTCATCTCGCCGACGCCTAACTTTTCAGTTTCTCCCCCGTGGGATCGTAAAATGGTTCGTCCTGGACGACGGCGACGACCGTCTGACCGTCGACCTGGATGTGAATTCGGTCGCCGTTGTGTGAGACATCCGCCGGCACCCAGGCCAATCCCACTGTACAGCCGGCGGCCGGTGAGAATGAACACGACGTCACGCGTCCCCCCAGCTTGCCCTTGTGGATGACCAGCGCCGGGGGCTCCGGAACCTGGCCCCCTTCGATGCGAAAACCGACCAGCCTGCTCCGCGCCCCGCGCGCGCTGGCGCGGGCCAGCGACCGCTGTCCCACGAAGTCGGGCTTGTCGAGCTTGACGATCCAGGGTAAATCCGCCTCCAGCGGGTTCGACAGCGCGTCGGTGTCGGTCCCGGGAAGCAGGTGCTTCTTTTCGAGCCGCAACAGTCGCTGCGCTTCGACCCCGAACGGAGCCAGCGAGAATTCTTTTCCGGCTTCGACGATCGCCTCCCAGACATGCAACCCATATTGGCTCGGCACGTGGATTTCGTATCCCAGCTCGCCGACGAAGCCGATCCGCAAAACGATCGCCGGCACTCCGACGATGTTGCATTGGCGAGCCGCCAGATACGGCATTGCGGCGGGCGACAAATCGGAACTGACGAGCTTCCGCAGGACGTCCCGGCTGCGAGGTCCGGCCAGATTCATCGCCGCATAGCTGCCGGAAACATTCGTCAACCGCACGTCGAGGTTCGGCTTTCCCGCCAGCCACGAGCGAAACCAGCTATCGATCGCATCGGCGTTCCCGGTGGTCGTGGTCAGGAAAAACCGTTGGTCCTCGAGTCGGGCGATCGTTCCGTCGTCAAGCAGAATTCCCGCGTCGTCGCAGATCACGCCGTAACGCACACGGCCGACAGCCAGGTTTTCGAACCGGTTCGGGTAAATGAATTCGAGAAATTTGACGACGTCGCGGCCGCGCAGCTCGATCTTGCCGAGGGTGGAAACGTCGACGAGCCCGGCACGCCCGCGGACCGCTGCATACTCATCTTCGGAAGTCGTATAGACCTGCGGGCGCTTCCAGTTGCCGGCGTCCATCATCGTGGCGCCGTTCCGCAGGTGCCAGTCGTGCATCGGCGTGCGGCGGATGAGCGCATGATGCAAGGCGCGGCCGGCGAGCAACCCCAGGGGAAGCGGTTGCTCGGGAGGCCGGGCCGTGGTGACTCCCGTCTGGGCGATGCTCTGCTGATTTTCGCGGGCGCAAATGGCGATCGAGGCTGCCTGGCACATCTTTCCCTGGCACGGCCCCATGCCGACTGTCGAGTACCGCTTGAGAGTCTCGATGTTCGAGTAACCTTCGGTGATGGCGTCGCACACATCTTTTTCCGTCACGTCTTCGCACAGGCATACGAATTTCTTTTTTGCCTGCGATGGAGAGATGTAGTGCCGCGAAGCAAGTTCCCCTGTCGGCCACGCAGCCAACTGGGCGGCCAGTTCGTCGCGGTCGGCCGACAGTCTGGAATCGTGCGGCCGTAGCGCGGCGGCAGCGGCCAGTCCTGCGCGGCGGCCGTCGATCGCTGCCGCCGCCGGGTCATGCTGCCCATTCACGGCGCCCGCCGAATGCGTCGCGCGGGCGTAGGCTTTGACGACGGCGTGGTCGCGCAGTTCGTCGTGCTGCAATTTGCAGCCGTTCTGGTACAGCAATGAATTCGCCGGCGTGAAGCCGACGGCCTCGATGATCCAGCGGCACGGAATCGTGGCTTGCGGCTGGCCTGAAAATCGGCCCACGACGGCGCCCGTCACGTGGCTCGTTCCGCGGGCCGCCGCCAGCGTGTGCTCGGCAATCACCTTAAATTCGGACGGCGGCGGGTACTCGCGGACGTCGATGACGGCGGCGATCTGTGCCCCCGCCGCGGCCAGTTGCCGGGCGATGCGATAACCCTGTGCATTGTCGGTAACGATCACCGCCCCGCCCTCGAACGCCGCATGATCCAGATGCAACAGCCGCTGTGCGGCACTGGCCAGCATGACGCCCGGCAGATCGTTGTTCTCGAACACTAAAGGCCGCTCCCAGCCGCCGGTCGCCACCACGACTTCACGGGCTCGCAGCCTGATCATCCGGTTGCCGCGCTGAATGCCGAGGTAATTCTCCTCATACAGGCCAAATGCCGTCGCCCGATCCCACACCTGAATCGCCGGGTTCTCGCGAACGTGGCGGACGAGATGTTCCAGGCTCGCGTCCGCCAGGTGCGGATCGAACCGCAAATGCCCCCCCAGCTCCGGCTGATCGTCGATGAGCGTGACCGACAGCCCCGACCGCGCCGCTTCGTGGGCCGCATTCAGACCCGCCCAGCCGCCGCCGACGACCGCCACGTCGCAAAACAGGTTGAGCTTGTCGTACACGCCGTCGCCTCCGTTGCGGCGATCGACGCTCCCCAATCCGGCGATGCGGCGGATGAATTTCTCCCACACGGGCCACATCCAGCGCGGCTTGTACATCATCTTGTAGTAAAAGCCGACCGGCATGAATTTGTGAAACCGATCGAAGATCGAGAACAGATCGAATTTCACGCTCGGCCAGGCATTCTGCGTTTTGACGACGAGCCCCGCCTCGGCCGGCACGGTGCAGATGCGGACGTTGGGAGTGCCGTTCACCGTGCACAGGCAGTTCGGGCATCGACCACTTCCGCAGAAGAGCCCCCGCGGACGATGGTACTTGAAGCTGCGCGACAGGACGTGCTTGCCCGCCGCGTGTAAAGCGCCGGTCACTGTCTGCCCGACTTCAGCCTGAATCGTCTTGCCGTCGAATTCGAATTCGACGCGACTGTGAGAATCAGAGTGATGAGAATCGCCGTCGTGAGCAGGACCTCCGTGAGAATCAGCCACCCGCGGCCTCCTGCGGCGCAAACAGCCGGGTTTCGAGCACCTGATTCGTTCGCGTGTCGCGGCGGGCCAGGAACCACGTCTTGCACGCCGAGCGGTGATACCACCACTCGGTCTGTTCGCCGCACGTATTGGGGCGATTGTACAGGTACTCGGCCCACTGCCGCTCGGTGAGCGCGGCGTCGTCTGGATCCGGGCGTTTTCGCGACGGCCCCGCGAAATGAAATTCCCAGACCGGGCGCACGCCACAGTTCGGGCAATCAATCTGAAACGACATCAAACACACTCCGCGTGAATTTCAAATTCGACACAGCGAGCCGCCGGGTTGATCCCGGCGGTATCAGGGTGAAGTTTTTTTACAACGAGGGTTTGCAATTCGACCCTTGAAATCCAGTCTGGAAAGATCCGTGACATGACACCCCTGGCTCGCCACGGAAAGACTCTTCGACTCTTTTACCTTTTCGACCCGTCCCTAAAAGAACGTCAAATACTGCCCCACTTCCCAGGGCGTCACCTGGCGATCGTAGGATTCCCATTCGCGACTCTTGAGCTCGATGAATTCATCGGCAATGACTCCCAATCCCTTGCGGACGACCGTGTCCTGTTTTAATTCGTCGATCGCTTCCTTGAGCGACTGCGGCAGAGTTTTGATTCCCTTCTCGGCAATCTGTGCTAATGTCAGTTCATAAAGATTGCCCAGGTTGGCCGGCCCCGGATCGAGCTTGTTCTCGACGCCGTCAAGCCCTGCCGCCAGATACGCCGCCAGCCCCAGATACGGATTGCATCCTGACGACACGGTGCGGTCTTCGCAATGTCCCGGCCCGGCGACGCGAATCATCTGCGTTCGATTGTTGTCGCCGTAGCTGGCAAATGCAGGGACCCAGGTGAATCCCGAACGTGTGGAAAGCAGTCCGCGGCCGAGTTGCAGCCGTTTATAACAATTGACCGTCGGGCTGGTCACGGCGCACAGCGCGCGGGCATGTTTCAAAACACCTCCCAGAAAGTAATAGGCGAATTGCGACAGCCCCAGGCCCTTTTTGTCGGCCTCGTCGAGAAACAGGTTCTTTCCTGACTTGGCGTCGGCGATGTGAAAATGGGCGTGCAACCCGCTCCCCGTGCGGTCCGAAAACGGCTTGGGCATGTGCGTCGCGATGGCCCCGTACTTTTTCGCGATCTGTCCCGACGTCATCTTGAAAAACGTGACGCGGTCGGACGTCGTCAGCGCGTCGGCAAATTTGAAATTGACCTCATACTGTCCGTTGGCGTCTTCGTGATCGGCCTGATACACCCCCCACTCGAGCGCGTTCAGCGAACTGGTCAGATCTTGCAGGAAGCCGATCGCCGGAGCCATCGAACGAAAGTCGTAACACGGTTTGGCGAGC
>DASYAR010000684.1:0-31207 GCA_036501235.1 Planctomycetaceae bacterium | reverse complement strand
CCGCCGTCACGAGCGACGTCCGTTCGGCCGCAGAAAAAAATTCCAACTCTGAAATCTTAGCGGAAACCCCAGAAAAAGATGGCAATCAAGAAAGACCGGGCGAGCGGCGGACGTAAGTCCGCCGGTGACACCGCACGGCACAGAGTTTTGCGACATGGTGAATTCCGTCCGTCGTCGTTCGGCGGATTTGGGTTCCCGTCGTGCGTGGCGCAATCGCTGACGAGGTTGACGCAGAGCGTGGGAACGAGTATCGACCTGCTATGCGGGGCGGGCGTTTTTTTGTGAGCCGGGGCCGTGCGAGCCGGGTTTGACGCTGCCGGGGCGGGCCGAACCGGCCGAGCTCGACGGGGGGAGTGGAGGCGAGGCCGACGGCGTGCCCCCCTGCGTTTCCGGGGCGTTCGGAAAACCGAGCTGCATCCACAACGGATCGCTCTCGGTGCTGGCAAACACCTCCCAACCGCCGGGCGCATGCGACGGCACGAGCGCCGCCTTGATGCCGCGGAACAACTCGCGAATATATTCCGGAGCGCCGCCGGCAAGCTGGTCGCGAATGATATGAGCCGGATACACCCACAGGTTGGCGCGACTCAACGTCTTGATAATTCCCGGGCGCTCGCGCGTGGTGAAGACGCCCAACACCGAATCGCGCCCCCAGCCTTCTTCCAGCAACCGGAACCGATCGATGGGATCGGTCGGCGAGATCATGAGCATCGAGCAGGGGTTGAGCTGGTCGGTCTCGACTTCGCCCCGAGCGCCCAGATCGACGACCCGCTTCAGGTCCACAGGGAGCTCGACGCCGGCCTTGGTGAGATGCACGATCAGGTAGAACGAATTCTGCTGCGAGAGAGACAGCGCCACGTCGGTGGGAGTCTGCGAAGCATCGCGGCCGTAGAACCGAAACAGTCCCGATTCGCAGCGCTCGGCCTGGTACGGCACGGCAACTCTCTGGGGCCGCAACGCATCAGCACCGATGGTGGCCTGCCGGCGTTCCGCCTCCGCCGATTCCTGAATGCCGACGCGAAACTGCGTGTTGCCGGCGGTGACGATATCGCCGTTGACGAGAGTGCGTTCCTGCACTTCCTGGCCATTCACCAGGAGCGCCCGGCCGGCGAACAGGTTGCGAATGTGGCAGTGCTGGTAGTCGCTTTCGACGACGAATTGCACATCGGCCAATTGGGGGTCGCCGGGGACCGAGAACCCGGCCCATTCGGTGCCGCCGACGAAGACGCGCTGGTTGGCCCCCAGCCAGATCCGATGTCCGGCCCTGCGCCCCGATTCCGCCTGCAACACGACGCGCACGGCAACACCTCGAAGAAGAATTTCAGGCCCGCCTGTCGCATCGTTTATAGATAATTGGAGCGCCGAACTGCGTCAATTCCAAAAACAACGCAGAGGGAATGCGGGCACGATCAATCTGTGTGGCAGGGGCAGAGCATGAATGACGACTCGTCGGGGCCATCGCTTAATTTCCGGCTCCGATGACGCCAATTCTGGCGCGACACGTTCTGTGCTGCGATGCGGTAACTTCGTTCGACGCTCTGACCCCGCCACCCATCCGCTTTCCGCGTCATCTACCCCACCCGCACCCCCACAAAACACGAAACACGAAACACCACACACAGCCTCGTTCCATCAATTTCATCCCATGCCTGTTGACTGTTTTCGCGCTTCGTTAAAATGACACGGGGACCGAAGCGGGGGCGGGCACTTCCAGGCGATTTGGTCCGAAGCCGTCAAGAAATCAATCCAACCGGATATGCCAAACGGTACACAGCACTTTCTGCTGGCGCTCTTTGCGTTGCAGCTCGATCTGGTCGACCTGGTCACACTGCAAGGGGCGGTGGCGCAGTGGTCCAGCGATCGGTCGCAGTCGCTGGCCGACCTGCTGACGGAGCGGGGCGGGCTCTCGCCGGACGAGCGGAAACTGCTCGACGAGGTTGTCTGGCAGCATCTGGCGCGCCACGGCAACGACCCTGCCCAAAGCGCCGGCGCCATTCACCTGCCACATTCTGTTCTCGATGGCTTGCGGCAGATCGCCGACGGCGAGCTGCAAGCGATCCTGGCGCGGCTGCAACCGACGGTGGGCCCCGGCGACAAGGGAGACACGAAGTCGAATTCGCTCCGCGACTCGCAACCGGGTCCTCCACCTGCGCCAGACCGTGCGACGGTGGTTTCCGTCGGTTCCGCGACGGCCGAACGGTATCGCATCCTGCGTCCGCACGCGCGCGGCGCGCTGGGCCAGGTGTCGGTCGCGGTGGACATCGAGCTGAATCGCGAAGTGGCCCTCAAAGAAATGCAAAGCCGATTCGCCCAGGACGAATCGTGCCGCGGGCGATTCGTTCAGGAAGCGGAGATCACGGGCGGCCTGGAGCACCCGAACATCGTGCCGATCTACGGCCTGGGAACGTACCCCGACGGCCGCCCGTTCTACGCGATGCGGTTCATCCGGGGCACCAGCCTGCAGGAAGCGATCGACGGACTGCACGCCGGCGACGGCCAGGCCCAGCGCGCCCGCGATTTCAGCGGACGCAACCTCGAATTTCGCAAATTGCTGATGCGGTTCATCGACGTCTGCGAAGCGATTCAATATGCCCACGACCGGGGGATCCTGCATCGCGACCTGAAGCCGGGCAACATCATGCTCGGAAAATACGGTGAGACGCTGGTCGTCGACTGGGGGATCGCCAAGCGCTTGAATGAGCGTGAGAATCCGGAGCAATTCGGCGGCACGCTGCAAATCCCCAGAGAGCTGCAATCCCACGAGACGATGCCCGGCACGCTCATCGGCACGCCGCAATACATGAGCCCGGAACAGGCCGCCGGCAATATCAACGGGCTCGGCCCCCATAGCGACGTCTACAGCCTGGGCGCCACGCTGTTCCACCTCGTGGCGGGAGTCGCGCCGGTGCAGGGCGAGTCGTTGCCGGAAATCCTGGAACGGGTGCGAACGGGCAAATTTCCCGGGGCGCGCGACAGAAACCCGCGCGTGCCGCGGGCCCTCGACGCGATCTGCCGCAAGGCGATGGCCGTGGCCCCGGGCGACCGCTATGCCAGCGCCACGGCCCTGGCCAAAGACGTCGAAGGCTGGTTGGCGGATGAACCGGTGTCGGCCGATCCCGATTCCCTGTTCGAGAAAGTCGCGCGCGTGGCGCGGCGCAATCGCGGCGCCGTCCGCGTGGCGATGGGGGGCGCCTTGCTGGTGGCGCTCGTGTCGCTGGCCGCCGTCGTCTTGATCAACGAACAGCGACGGAAGAACGCGTTCCTCGCGCAGGAAAAAGGGCGGCTCGCCGAAGAAAAAGGACACCTGGCGGAAGAAAAGGGGGCCTTAGCCGAGAAGAATGCCGCGCTGTTCGAGTCGGAGCGCGAGGCGAAAACCCGGGCCGAGCGGCTGTCGCAGGAAATGTCGAACCTGGTGACCTCGACGACGTCTCTCGCGGAAGAGAAGGGGACTCTCGCGGCCGAGAAATCGCAACTCGCCGAAGACAACGGCCGGCTGGCCGAAAAGATGCGCTCGCTGGCGACGGAAAAGAGCGAGCTCGCCGATGAACAAGGGAAGCTGGCCGAAAAAATGCGGCGGTTGGCGGAAGAAAACGCCCAATTGGCACGCGACGCCAACCAGCAACTGCTGATCGCGACGGCCGAACGTCTGGCAGCCCAGTCGCGGCTGGCGCGCCGCGATTTTCCGCAGCGCAGCGCGCTCCTGGCGATCGCGGCGGCCGAAACGACGCGGGGCGCACACGAGCCGGTCTTGCCGCTCGCCCAGGAAGAGCTGTACGAGTCGCTGCAAGCCCTGGGTGGCCGCCCGGTCGTGAGTCCGAGTCTGGCCCCGAGCGTCACCCGCGGATTGAATACGGTCGCGGCCGGCGTGCGGACGGAATTCACTCACGACTTTCGCCGGATCGCCTCCGCGACGCGAACCGGCGACATTCACGTGTGGGATTTGCAGGCGATCGATCCGGCCAAGGCCGACGTCATGCTGACCGGACATCGAATCGAGATTTCCGAACTGGCGTTTGCTCATGACGGCAAACGCCTGGCCAGCGGCGACGTCACCGGCGCAGTCCGACTGTGGGACCTGTCACGTTCCGATGCCGGACAATCCGCCATCCTGCTGGCCCAGCACCACGCTCGCATCGACCGGATCGCTTTTGCGGCAGACGGGGGGCGGCTCGTCACGGCGGATTCCGGCGGCGAAATCCGCATCTGGACGATGACGACGCAGAATTTCGCGAAATCATCGGTGCTGCTGCGCCATCCCGTCGCCAAAATCGACCAGCTGGCGCTGTCGGCCGATGGCCACCGGCTCGCCACGGGCGACGCCTCGGGCGAAGTCCGACTGTGGGACCTGACGGCGGCCAATCCGGCGGCTGGCGCCGTCGTGCTCGCCGGCCACCAGAAACCGATTTTGCGGCTGGCGTTCTCGAACGATTCGCGGCGGCTTGCAACCGGAGATGAAAAGGGAGAAGTGCGAATCTGGGACATGACGGCTGCCGACGTTGCCAAAAGCGCCGCGGTGTTGCCCGTCCACGAAGGACGGATTCAACAGTTCGTGTTTTCCTCCGATGGGCGCCATCTGGCCGTGGTCGCGGCGGGACAGATTCGCGTCGCCGACCTGACGGCGTCGGATCTGGCAGGCGGTTCCGTCGTGCTGCGCGGACAGAAGGGCCCGATCCGCGAATGTTGCTTTACCCCCGACAACCGCTGGCTGGCCACCGGAGGCACTCGGCCGGGCGAGGTGCGATTATGGGACCTGAGTGCGAGCGGACTGACTGCGAATACGCTGCTCACCAGCCGGACCTCCGCCGGAATCGTGCAGATTGCCGCGTCTCCCGACGGCAAGCGACTCGCCTCCGTCGACGACAAGGGGCAGGCCGACGTCTGGGATTTGACGGCCGCAGACGTCGCCGCCAGCCTCGTCGTATTGCGCGGCCACGATGCGCCGATCCAGCAACTCGCCTTCGTGCCCGACAACCGCCGCATGCTCACGCGCAGCGTCGACGGTCAGGTCCGGCAGTGGGACCTGACGGCGCCCGACTTGATCGATGCGGCGGTGCTCGTGCACCAGAAACCTGCGCCGGGAATCGGGCTGGTGTTCAATCGCGACAGCCGGAAACTGGCCACCGGCGACGCGGACGGGCAAGTTCGCGTCTGGGACATGGCCGCCGCCGATGTGCCGCGCAGTATGATCGTGCTGTCCGGCCACAAAGGTCGCCTTCAGCATCTGACGTTCTCACATGAAGGTCAGCGTCTTGCCACGGCGGACGCCCGCGGCGAAGTCCGGCTATGGGATTTGTCTCGTGGCGGCAACGCAGAGGATAACAGCAGCGTGCTGCTGTCTTCGAATCGCACTCCGATCCGTGCGCTGGTCTTCTCGCGCAACGACAAATGGCTGGCCGTGCGCGACGGCACGGGCGAACTGCGAATCTGGGACCTGACGGCGGCCGACATTAAGAACGCGTCCGCCTTGCAGGGTCACAAGGCGATCGTCCAGCTCATTGCGTTCAGCCCTGACGGACGCGATCTGATCACCGCCGACGAGCAGGCGGAAGTGCGAATCTGGCGGCTGGCCACCGGCAGCCCGCCCCAGGGGAGTATTCTGCTTCCGGGATCTCTCGAAAAAACGACTCACATGACGTTCGGGCCAAGCGCCCGCCATTTCCTGCTGGCCGCGCCGAACGGCGAAACGCGGATCTGGGACATTCGCGCCGCCGACGCCGCCAAAACGGCGACACTTCTCACCGGGCACCGAGGCAATGTGGTGCATGTCCGATTCACTCCGGACGGCAAGAAGTTGGTCAGCGCCGACGAGAATGGCGGAATTCGCCTGTGGGACCTCGCGGCGCCGCAGATCGCGAGCAGCTCCGTCCCGCTCGGAGGGCATCAGGTGAAGATCGATCAGCTCGTGATCAACGCGAATGGGCGCCGGCTGCTGACCGGCGATGCGAACGGCGAAGTGCGACTGTGGAAGATGACGGAAGACAAGGTCGATTCCAGTGCCGAGCTGCTGCACGGATACGATTCGTGGATCGCCAACATTGCCTTCAGCGACGACGGCGACTGGCTGGCCGCAAAAGATTCACGAGGCGAATTGCGGTTGTGGAACATTTCGACCAGCGAGGCCATGCGCAGTCCCGTGGTGCTGCACGGGCACGAGGGAGAGCTGCTGCAGGTGTCGTTCTCTCACGACGGCCGCTGGCTCGCGACGTCGGACGATCGGGGCACGGTCCGGTTGTGGGACCTGAACGTGTCTCATCTGCTCGACCGATTGCGCCGCGCCGCCGGCCGCGACCTGACCGACGCGGAACGCCTCACGTACCAGCTTCCGAAAGGGGGACCAGACAAATAGGCCGACCGGTGCACAAGCACGCGGTCGGGCCACCCGGCCTGAGCCCATGCGAGTTCGGGTCTCGATTTACGCCTGCTTTGCGAACCACTCCACCGTCTGGCGCAGTCCTTCACGGACGGGGACGGTCGGTTGCCAGCCGAGGAGCTCGCGGGCCTTGGCATTGGCCACGAGGTTCGATCGCAGATCGCCGGCTCGTTCCGGTCCATGAGCGGCTGGGGGGACGTCCAGCTTTCGGCCGGCGCGAGCCGCCGATGCGATGCAGAACGTCCGCATCTGATCGGCCAGTTCGTTGACGTCGGTCGCCGCTCCGGTGCCGATGTTGATCGCGGTGAATGTTTGCGGCAGGTCGCGTTCGAGCGACAGCACATTGGCCCGCGCCACGTCGCTGACGTACACGTAATCGCGGATGTAGCGGCCGTCGCCGTTCACGACGACGTGCTGGCCGGCCAGCATTTTCTGGGCGAAGATGGCCACGACTCCCGCCTCGCCGTGCGGGTTCTGCCGGGGACCATACACGTTGGAATAGCGAAGAGCCACGGTCCGCAGGCCGTGTTCGCGGGCGAAGAACTGCAAGTAGAGCTCGCCGGCCCACTTGCTGATGCCGTAGGGAGAAATCGGATTGGCCGGCGTCGTCTCGGGCGCGGGCTCGAAGACGTCTCCATACAGCACACCGCCGGAGGACGCGAACACGACTTTTTTGGCGCCCACGCGAACGCTGTTTTCGAGAACGCCCAGGAGCCCCAGCAGATTGACCTCGGCGTCGAACAGGGGCTCGCGCACCGACCTGCTGACCGACAATTGCGCCGCCTGGAGACAGACGGCTTCCGGGCGGACTTCGTCGAACGCCGCCTGGAGCCGAGCACGGTCGCGAACATCGGCGACGATCAAGGGGACGGAGGCCGGCAGATTTTCCTTGCGGCCCGATGAGAGGTCGTCAACGACGCTGACGACGTGCCCCTTGGCCAGGAGGCCATCGACGATATGGCTGCCAATGAACCCCGCTCCGCCTGCCACAAGAATCCGCATGAATAGACCTCGGTTGGTGTAGGGTGGCCGGGGCTGACCCCCGTCGCTCGTTCAAAGCATTCTCATAAGGATACGTCGGATTGCCAGCGATGCCAGTATTCCACGAACAGGCGGCATTCCTGTCAGAGGTCGCCAACGGCACGTTCGCTACATCCGCTACCGTGTGAAACAGAGCGTCTGCAAAAAGCAACAGTCCGGCACAGATCGCCCGCCCGCTTCATGCCGGTGTGAAATACTTGCCCAGGATGCCCCGTCAGGGAGTTCGTCAAACTCGATCGGGGCGCCACCGACGGGAACGGAGTGCGCGCCCTAAGCGACAAGCTGCCAGCTTGTCATTCACGTAACACAACCGGCAAGCTGGCAGCTTGTCGCCACGAACACGACAACATGGCAACACGTCACGGAACAGGCCGCAGTCCGCTCTTGCGGCGACCGGTCGAGCGGCCTCCAACCGCATCGCCCCCCGCCTTCAGCGAGCCGACTGCGCCAAACGACATCGCCCCGCCCAAGAATGTTGCACCGGTGCAACGCTCTGCCGATCTCGCCGTGGCGTCGCCTGCACCGCGCACGCCGCCGCCGCAAAGCCCGATTCGCCGCGCACGAGGTCAGACACTTCGAGCGACCGGGCCCGCTGTAGAGGTCGCGCCGGTCAAGCAGCATGGTACGGACGCCCAGGGTACTGGCGACCTTTCAGCCGACGCGCCGCACTCCACTTACTGGGGCACGGCTGTCGTCGTCTGCGGCGTCTTGCTGCTATGGCTGTATGGCGCGACGATCGGCGGCCTGATCGCCGCCTGGCACACTCGATCCGATTACGCGCACGGCTTCCTGATCGTCCCCGTCGCCGGAATGATGCTCTGGCTGCGAAAATCGTCGCTGCCAACAGCCGAAGCGCTCCCTGGATGGGGAGGCCTGTTGTTCGTCGCGACAGCACTCGGAATGCGTTTCGCCGCGGATCGTCTGGCGATTCCCGCGCTGGCAGGCTGGTCGCTGGTCATCTGGTTGGCCGGGGCGTGCTGGATCGTTGCCGGGTTGCGAGTCGCGGCCTGGGCCGCTGCGGTGCTCGTGTTCCTGACGTTCATGGTGCCGATCCCTGCGCAAATCGAACAACTGTTGAGCGGCCCCGTGCAGACGATCGTGATGAAAACGAGCGCCGCTCTGCTGATGTGCCTGGGACGACCGGCCATAGCCGAAGGCCAGAGTCTCGTTCTGGGTGAGCACGCCGTCGCCATGGATGCGAACTGTTCCGGTCTGGGAGCATTCTTCGGCGCGGCCGCGGTGGCGATGGCGTTCAGCGTGCTGCGCAGCCGGTCCTGGATCGAAAAACTGGCGCTGCTGGGGGCGATCGTCCCGGTGGGGATTCTGGCGACGGCGGCCCGCATTTCGATGCTGGCCTGGTCTGCCCAAAGCGAGACGGCTGTCAATGCGGCCGAGGCGGGCCGCTTCAGCTGGGTGGCGCTGTCCGTGGCGGTCGGACTGTTCGGCCTGTTCGCGACGTATCTGAGGAAACTGCTGATCGAAGTGGAAACGGCATAGAAGTCGAAACAACGTCCGTTGGTTTGCGCTATTAGTCCTTTGGGAACATTTCCGATGAACGGAACGATAATCGAAGAGACGCCTCCCGTTCGGAGCAACGACGATGCCCGCGAAGCTCCGGCGCCTATGGTTCTGCAAATGAACCACGGCGACGACGATTCGCAGGGATCATTTTCGTTTTCCGTATTGTGGCACGCTCTGGCCAAACGGATGCTGATCGCCACACCAATCGGCCTGGCCCTGGCGGGCATCGCCTGTGCCGTCGTCGCCAGCGTGACGGAGCCCAAATACAAAAGCCGGGCCACCCTGCAGATCGTCGACAAGGCCCCCTACGTCGCCTTCCAGACCTCCGACCCGTCCAAGGAATTCGCCGAAACGCAGGTCGAATTGATGCGCGGCCCGTTCATCATCGGTCGCGCAATCGAGGCCGAGGGCCTGTTGGACCTGCCCGAGTTGCGGGAAATCGCCGGCGATGAGGATCCCGCCACGTGGATCAGCACGCGGCTCAAGGCGGCCCGCATCGGCAAATCGGAACTGTACGAGATCTCGTTCCTGTCGAAATACCCGCAATCATCGAGCAAGGTGGTGCAGGCCATCGTCGACACCTACCTGCGGTTTCATTCGACGGAATCCGATACGAAGCGCAATCGCGTTCTCGAGCTGCTCACCGAGGAACAGGCCATCCGCGATCGCGACATCGACCTCAAACGCGAGAAACTCCGCGAGTTGACGAAGCAGGTCGGCGGAGAAGACGGCATGCTCGTCGACATGACGGGTGGGAAAAACCGATCGCCCCGCGCCATGGGACGCTCGGTGCTGCTGTCGAACCTGCAGCAACGCCTGGTCGAAGCAGAAGTGGAAGCCGAATTGGCGCGAGCGAAAGTCGCGGCGCTTCGTGAAGAGGCCGACCGCGGCGAACCGGTGGTGGAGGAAGCCGCGCCCGAACTTTCGTTCGACACCGAGCCCCGCATCATGAAGCTCAAGCAGGAGTTGAACTACAAACAGGCCACCTTGCGGAAGCTGGCCGCGAATACACCGCGGCGGCAGCGCATCCAGGATGAGATTCGCAAGGTCGAGCAGGAGATCGCCGCCGCCAAGGAAGACATCCGTCAGCAAACCGCCAAGGACTCCAAAGGACGCGCCGTGGCGAGTCGGCCGGGGCCTCTCGCCAAGGCGGAAAGCGACCTGGCCGAGCGCGAACGGACTGTCGACACGCTGCGCGAGAAGATCGACGGCGAACGCGGCGAACAGGCCGAACACGGCGATAAGTCCCTGGAAGTGGAATTCGCCCGTGCCGAGCTGGAAAACGCCGAGGAGATCCGCCGCCGGATCGCCGAACGGGCCGTGCATCTGACGACTGAGAGCCGGGCCCCTGAACGGGTGCACGTCGTGCAGAAGCCGAAGACCCCCGATTTCCCGGAAGGGCCGACCCTGGCCAAGAAGATGGGCATGGCCGGCCTGGTCGGGTTTCTGATGCCGTTCATGATGCTCGTCGGCTGGGACCTGATGCACAGCCGCGTGTTCGAGCGTGAACAGCTCGAGCGACAGTTCGCGTTCAAAATGGTCAGCGAAGTCGCCGTGCTGCCGACGCGTCCCACGATTCCACGGCCGGGAGCGAACCGCGCCTACGAGCTGCAGGTCCATCTGTTCGAGGAAAGCGTGAACGCCTTGCGGACGACATTATCGGTCGATGAGGAATTTCGAGACCAGCGGGTGTTCGTCGTGGCCAGCGCCGTGTCGGGCGAAGGGAAGACGAATCTCTCGGCCCAATTGGGCATGAGCTGGTCGCTGGCGATCGAAGGCCGCGTGCTGGTCATCGACGCCGACCTGCGGTCTCCGCACCTGCACGACCTGTTCGGCATGCAAAAATCGCCCGGATTGGCGGAGGTGCTGCGTGGCGAATGCAGTCTCGATGAGGCCATCGTGATGGACTGGGGAGACCGGCTGTTCGTGCTGCCGGCGGGAATCGCCCGCGGAAACACGCCCAGCCACCTGTTTTCCAGTCAGCGATTCCAGGAAGTCTTGCAGCAGCTTCGGAAGAAGTTCGACAAGGTGATCGTCGACGTCCCGCCGGTCTTGTGCGCCAGCGAAACCTTGCTGATCGCGCATCAGGCCGACGGCGTGCTGATGTGCGCCCGGCACGACTACAGCCAGACGGGCCAGATCAAACTGGCTGCCGACCGGCTGTCGGGCGCGGGAATCAACGTCGTGGGGGCCGTGCTGAACGGTGCGCCGGCCCGGAAATACGCCTATTACTTCCGCAACAGCGCCGCGGAATGACATTGCTCTTTTTCGAATCGCTCCATGTCGACTGACATTCTCACGGATATTGCAGTGAACTCCTCGACCGCGATTCCGACGGAATTGCCGGCGATCGCCGCGCTGCGCATCCCCGGATCTCGCGGGTGGCAAATCAACAAGCGGCTGGCGCTGGTCACGCTCGTGGCGCTGGCCGTGCTGTCGGCAACCCTGTTCCTCTGGCATCGCATGCAGGTGCGGTGGAACGCGACGGCCATTCTGGCGCGAGCCAAGACTTTGAACGAACAGGGGAATTCGAAGGCCGCCACTTCCGCCTTCCATCAATACCTGCAATTGCGCCCGGAAGATCCCGAGGCGCTGCTGTTCCTGGCTCAAACATTCGACAAACTCGACGGCGGACTCGAGCACCGGCAACGGGCCGTCTCCATCTACTTTCAAGCCGTGAGGGCCAATCCCCAACAATCCGAGGCCCGCTTGCGACTGGCCGATCTGCTGCTGGAAACAGGCCGCCTGGACGAAGCGATTCAGCAAGCCCGCCAGGCCGCAAGCGAAATGCCGGGCGACCTGCCGGCCGCGCGAGTTCTGGCGCGAGCTCTGCGAGCCCAGCTCAACGCCTCGCCGAAGACTTCCGCCGGAGACGTGATCAAGTTCTATCGCCAGGCGCTGGCGCAGCATCGCGGGGATGTTGTCCTGTCCACGGGACTGGCCGACATTTTGCGTCGATTCTCCAACTCGTTGCCGGCGGAGCAGCGCGATTCCGCCGCCGGTTCCGCGGACGAAGTGATCGACGAGATGGTCGAACAGTATCCGGCCGATCCGGAAGCTCTGCTGGCCCGCTTTCGTTACCGGGCCGCATTTCAATTGCCGGGCGGATTAAACGATCTCGAAAACGCCCGCCTGGCGGCCCCTGAGAATCCCGACGTGCTGCTGGCCTCGGTTCTGGCCACGCCAGTTGACGACCTGGCTGGCGCCCGCGAATTCGGCGAACGGCTGCTGGAAGTCGTTCCGCACAGTCGGCGCGCATACCTGACGGTGGCAGCCCTGTATTCGCGTCTCCAGCAGCCGGAAGAAGCGATTCGCGTTCTGGAAACGGCCGTCGAAAAGCTCGGCGCGGACGACCTCGAATTGAACAGGGCCATTCTGCAGATTCATCTCGCGCAGCAGGATGCGGAGCAGGCCGAGGCCGCCCTGGCGCAGCTCGAACCGTTATTTCAACGGCGCTTGCCGCAGCTCTCGACTCCTGTCCGACGCCGCTTCAGCGAAGAACTGGAATTCGCCCGAGTCCAGTTGCAATGCCTGGCGGGGAACACGGCCGCAGCCCTTCCGACCCTCAAGCGGCTCGCGGCCAACGTGACCGAAAGCGCCGATGCCGCCGAAACCCTGGCCGAACGCCAACGCCGCTGGAAGCTGCTGGCGGCCGTCTATGCCCGCGAGGGGCTGCACGACCAGGCCGCGGGGGCTTACGATCAACTCGTCCGCCTCGACCCGCGTTCGCGAGAAAGCCATTTGCTGGCGGCGTCGGAATGGCAACGAATCGGCGATTCCGACCGCGCGGGTCGGCACTTCGAGCTCGCCACGGCCGGCGAGCCGGACCTTCCGGCGGCTTGGTTGGGATTGGCGGAAACGCGGTTGCATCAGCAACTTCGCAAGTCCCCCGCGAACACCCGCGATTGGGTCGGGTTCGATGCGGCCCTCAAGCACCTGGAAGGGAAGCATGCGGAGTTGCCGCCGGTCTTGATTTTGCGGGCCGTGGCAGCACTCACCAGAAACGATCGCGCCGCCGCCCTGCAAAGCTTGAAGAAACTGGCGACCCAACCCCGGTTGGACTCGGCCTACTTGCCCCGCGTCGCAGTCCTGTTTCAGGATGCCGGCGCGGGTTCCGAAGCCCAGGCCGCCCTCGAACGATTTCGCAGCTCGGGAGGAAGTGCCGAGACGGCCGCGCTGACCGCGGCCGAATTGCAACGGCGGCAGGGGGACGTCGAAGCCGGGCTGCGGACTCTGGAACAATCTCTGGAACGCAGCACGGCCGCGGGACGGGGAGCCGTCCTCCAGCAATTGATTTCCGCGGAAATCGACGCCGGCGCCATTCAATCAGCCCGCCAGCGGTTGAAAGGTCTCAGGCAAACGCGCTTCGCCGAATTGTGGGCCTATGAAATGGCCGCCGATTTAGCCGCGCTGGCCGGCGATCTCGACGAGCTGCGCGAGTGCGCGAAGCAGATCGAGACGCTGGAAGGAGCAGACGGCACGTTGTGGCGATTCGTCAAATCCATCCACCTGCTCGAAGCCGAGCAGCAAGGCAACGACGCCGTGCATCAAGCGAATCGCTGGGCCGCCGAAATCGAAGTCTCGCGTCCCACGTGGCCCCCCTTGAAACTGCTGCGCGCCAGAATATCCGACCGCCTGGGACGGACGGCGGAAGCGGTCGAAAGCTATGAGCAGGCGCTGCGCTCGGGAGCGCGCAATCTGGCGACGTATCAATGGCTCGTGTCGGCGCTGCAGCGCCTGAATCGGTTTGCCGACGCATCGAACCTCATCAGCCAATCGACGCAGATGGCCGCCGTGTCGGATGACCTGGCGGCGCAGGCGATCCCCGCCAGTCTGCAAGCCGGGAGCACGTCTGCGGCGCTCCGCATCGCCCGCACGGCCGCCGAATTGCGGCCCACCGACGCAGCGGCGCAGGTCTGGTACGCGCAAACTCTCGCGCTGGACGGCAAAGCCGACGCGGCCGAAACCTTGCTCCGTAAAACGCTGGAACGATCCCCGCAGGAATCACGTGCCTGGAGCGCGCTGGTGTGGGTTTTGCATCGAACACAACGGACAGCCGAGGCCCGCCAGACGCTCGACGAGATGGCCGCCCGGATGCCGCTCGACGCCCATGACCGCGACCTCGTCCTGGCACGCGGGTACGACATGCTCGGCGACGACCGGGCCGCCGAACAGAGCTACCGCCGCGCGCTGGCCGGCCACGAGAAAGACAGCCAATTGCTGCAGGAAATCGGCAGGTTTTATCTGCGGATCGACCACGACAAAGCCCTGGCGGCATTCCAGCAGGCGCTGACGATCAACCCGAAATTGATCGAGGCCCGGCGCACGATCGCCTGGTTGCTCGGAATCCGCGGGTCGGACGCCGAATGGGACCGGGCCCTCACCGTACTGGACGATCTCGACAAAACCGCGATTCCCGACGACCGCCGGTTGGAGGCTTCCCTGCTGCTGGTTCACGGCGGTGCGGACAATATTCGCAAGGCAGCCACAGTGCTCGCAGATCTCGTCAACAAGAACGACCAGCCCCAGCCCGGAGATCGTTTGCTGCTGGCGCGCGCTTACGAATTGCTCAATCGCCCGAAAGACGCCCGCCGGCAATTCGACGCGGCATTGAAAGTCGAGAATACACCGACGCTCCGCGCGCAGTTCGTCCAGTTTCTCGTCCGGCAGAAGCAATTCGACGAGGCCCTGGCGCAGACTCTGGGAGCTGCCGAAAGTTCCGATCCGGCCGGCGAAGCGTCGGCCATCGCACGGATCTTGACGATCGCCGCGAATTCCGGCGCAGCGTCATCGGCGCGCATGACGGCCGCCGAGCAAGTCTTGACTTCTTTCCGCAAGTCGCAGCCGGGCAATGTGGCCTTCCTGCTCGAATTGGGCGTGCTGCGGATGATGCAAGGGCGAACGGCCGAAGCGATCGTGCTCTTCGAAAACGTGCTCAAGAAAACCCCGAAAGATCCGGCCACGCTCAACAATCTGGCATTGGCCCTGGCTGAAAGTCCCGATCGCCGCCACGACGCCCTGCGCGTGATCGACGAGGCGCTGCAGCTGCTGCCCGACTCCCTGGAGTTACTCGACAGCAAATCGCTGATTCTGATCGGTATGGGCCAGTCTCGCGAAGCCCGCGAAATTCTTGGTCCGTTGTGCCAATCAAATGATAAGAACGCCCGCTTCCGTCTGCATCTGTCGATGGCGCTGTTTCAAATGAAGGAATTGAGCAACTCCCGGTCCGAAGCGGCTCAAGCGCTGCAAGACGGCCTCGCCAACGAGCTGTTGACCCCTTCCGAACGGCACGCGTGGCGTCAAATATCCAATCAAGTCGCGGAGGGGAAGGCGAAATGAATACGACCACGATGCTGCGTCCCTGGCTGGGCCTTGTGGCACTATCCGCTGTCAGCCTGCTGGGAAGCACGCTTTCCCGGCCGACCGTCAACACGGTCGAACGCGAACGGCTGTTGCAGGCGGCCGCCGAAGAGCTCGACAAGTTGCCCGTGACCATCGGTGGCTGGCGGTCCGAAGCTGGCGCTCCGTTGTCGGAGGAATTGCTCCAGTCTCTCCAGTGCCGCGCGTATCAGAGCCGGACGTACGCGAACGAGGGAACGGGCGAACGGGTCTCCTTGCTGATTCTGGCCGGAAACGCAGGCCCGCTGCTGACGCTACGTCCGGAAGCGTGCTATGAGGGCGATCAGCTCGACCAGACCGGCTCCGGCCTACCGATGAAGTTCGACAGCGACGACGAGTTCTTAAAGCTGACGTTCCAATTCCGCGACGATCCCGAAAAGACGTTGCAGACTTACATCGCCTGGCGCAAGGCTCGCGGCCGCTGGCAGGCGCCGTACAATCCGCGCCTGACGCTGGGCTCGCAACCGATGCTGTTCCGCCTGCAAGTGGCCGCCACGGGCGCGAAACCGGCTGGCGACGCGACCGAATCGGACGCCTGCCGGAACTTTCTGGCTGATGTGCTGCCCGTCCTCGACCAGGCCTCCCGCTCGAACTAGGCGACACTGTGGATTTCGCCCTTTTTTTGTTATCGAATCTGACGCTGTTCGTGCGACCGGGCGAGATCATCCCGTCGCTCGAAAACGTGCCGATTTACAACTATCTGATGCTGGCCACGCTGGCATCGGTGTTGCCGCGCGTCATCAACCGCTGCCGTCCCGAGCAACTCAAACGGGAACCGATCACGGCCTGCGTTCTGGCCCTGCTGCCAGCGATCGCCCTGTCGCACCTGTGTCACTTCGACACGTGGAGCGCGCGCACGGGCGTTATCATCTTCGCCCGATCCGTCATTTATTACCTGGTGCTGGTGGCCGTCGTGCGTTCCACGTGGCGGCTGCGAATCTTTCTGTACTCGGTCGCCGTTTTTGCCGTGATCAATTCGACGATCGCCATTCTGCACTACTACGGAATCATCGAGATTGCATCGATCCGCACGACGCAAGAAATGATGATCGATCCGGAAACGGGCGAGCCGTATCTGATCCCTCGGCTGTGCGCCACCGGAATCTTCGGCGATCCGAACGATCTGTCGATGATCACGGTGGCAGGGATCATGATCTGCATTCTGGGGGCCGAAGACTCGAAACTGGGGATGTTCCGCATCGCCTGGATGATTCCGCTGGCAATTTTCTTCGCCACGCTGCTCCTGACGAAATCTCGCGGGGGACTGTTGGCCTTCGTAGCGGCAGGCCTGCTGCTGTCGTATCTGCGATTTGGAATCAGGAAAACGGCGCTCGTCGGAGCGCTGCTGCTCCCGGTTCTGGCCCTGTCCGCCGGAGGCCGGCAAGCCGACTTGGGAGGCGGCCTCAAGGGGGGGACGGGCGAAGCCCGCATCGAGCTGTGGTCCGACGGACTCACCGAAATGAAGAATTCTCCGATCTTCGGGATCGGATTCAATTCCTACGCCGATCAGGTCGGCCAGGTGGCTCACAACTCTTTCGTCCATGCCTTCGTCGAGTTGGGACTGGTCGGCGGGGCGATTTTCCTGGGCACATTCTGGTTTGCCGCCATCAGCTTCTGGAAGCTCCGGCAGCGCATCAAGAACGAGGGCCGGTTCACGACGAGCGTGGCGTTTCGGCGGTTGCATCCGTACCTGGCGACGATCCTGTGCGGGTTTGCCGTCTCGATGTTCAGCCTGTCGCGTGCCTATGTCGAACCGGTCTACCTCGGGCTCGGCGTGGCGAATGTTTATTTTCTGGATGCGAACCGCCGGGGACTTGCTGCAACCGTTCAGGTGACGTCGCGCCGTCTCGGTCAATTGGCGGCCGGCAGCATTGCCTTCCTCGTGTTCATCTACCTGTTCATCAAGTTCAACATTCGCTGAACGTGCAATTCGCACGCGACAACAGCGAGCTTCAGCGCACCGAAAGTGTGTCAGTATGACAAGACTAGCGGAACCGGTTGCTCCGGCGAAAGCCGAGCCGCGAAGGCCAGCGCCTGAAGCGGGCACCGACGGTCGGCGATTGGCGTCGGACCAGAGCCGGGCTGCAGATCGCCGCGTGCAAGTCGTGCACCTGGTGCTGGGGCTGAACGTGGGCGGGTTGGAAAAAGTCGTCTACGATCTCGTCCGTTGTATCGATCAAGACCTGTTTGCAGTTCGCATCCTGTGCCTGGAACAGATCGGCGCGTGGGGTCCTAAGTTCGAGGCGCTGGGAATACCCGTCGAGAACCTGAATACAAAGAATCGGAAGATCCCGGGGCGGGTCGCAGCCGTCGCCCGGCGATTGCGCGAACTGCGACCCGACGTGTTGCACACTCATAACCCGGCGCCGCATCTGGTGGGCGCGATCGCGGCCCGTCTCAGCGGCGTGCCAGTGGTGGTGCATACCAAACACGGCCGAAATTACCCCCGAAACAAGAAATGGGTTTTGGCGAACCGCATGGCGTCGGCCCTGACCGATAAAGTGATCGCCGTCTCGCAGGATGCCGCCGAGGTCGCCTTGCAGATTGAGCGAATCAAGACCAACAAAGTCGAGACCATATGGAACGGGGTCGACCTGTCACGATTTTCGGCGCGAGAGACCACGCCTCCGGGCGCCGCCCGCAGGGCGATTCACGTAGCCCGAATTTCCTATCCGGACAAAGACCAGCGAACATTGCTGGCAGCGGTGCGAATCGTTGCCGATGCAGAGCCAGATTTTATGATCGACCTGGTCGGCGACGGACCGGACCGTGCCGACCTCGAAGCCTATTGCGACGAGCTGCAACTTCGCCGTAACGTGAATTTCATCGGGTTTCGGGACGATGTGCACGAATGCCTGTCGCAGGCCGGTTTTTTCGTGCTGTCTTCCGTCACCGAGGGAGTGTCGCTCACGCTCCTGGAAGCGGCCGCCAGCGGACTGCCAATCGTCGCCACGCGTGTGGGGGGCAATTCCGAAGTCGTCTCTCACGAAGAGACGGGCCTGCTCGTTCCGCCTCAATCTCCGGGGGCCCTGGCCGAGGCCATGCTGGAAATGCTGCGGCATCCGCAGCGCGCCGCCCAGATGGGGCTGGCCGGCCGGCGCCGCATAGAAAATCATTTCGACCTCAGGCGCGCCGTTGCGCGTTACGAACAACTTTATCTGTCTCTTTTGCCACGAAAGCCCGGCCGGTAAGGGACCGGAAGCGACCAACTCGAGTTTTGGGCCTTGTCGATTCAACAACCTTTCCACGACGACCTGCACGAGCAATCAGCATGATCGACCTTTTCTATCGCCACGTCTTGATTCGCGGCTTCGAGTCCGGAATCAAGCGCCGCAAGACGTACCCCTCTTGGCGGGAGCTCGAGCGAAGTCAGTGGTTGCCGCAAACCGACCTGCGGGCCATGCAGTTGGCATCGCTGCGGCAGGTGATGGAACACGCGGCGACGAACTGCCCGTATTACCGGGACACCTGGCTCGTCCAAGGCCTTGAACCACGAGACATCCGCTCGCTGGCCGACGTGCAGCACTGGCCGATCATCGACCGGGAAACGATCTGGTTGTACCGCCGACAGATGCGCGCAGCACTGCCCGGCATGAAATTGATCAAGAAAGCGACGGGGGGATCGAGCGGAGTGCCGCTCGAATTCGATCTCGACCACGGCAGCCTGGAGCGCCGCTATGCGGCGTGGCATCGCGGATACAACTGGGCCGGCGCCGGTCCCGGATCGCGCCAATGGCACCTGTGGGGAGGGGCGGTCGGAAACCCGTCGCGTGCCAAGCGACTCAAGGACGCTTTGTATCACCGCTTGTATCGGCGGACGATGGCCAGTTCATTCGGCCTGAGCGCGGCGACGATTCCCCAGTATCTGGAAAGTCTCAGCCGGTGCCGTCCGCACGCGATCGTCGCATTCACGAATCCGCTCTACGACTTTGCGCTGGCTCTGGAAGAACGCGGGCTGAGTCCGTTTTCGCCGCGTTCGATTCTGGTGGGGGCCGAGAAGTTGCACGACTTTCAGCGCGAGGTCATCGAGCGGGTCTTCCGTGCGCCGATTTTCGAGACCTACGGCTCGCGCGAATTCATGCTGATCGGTAGCGAATGCGAGCACCATGCCGGCCTGCATCTGACCACCGAAGACCTGCTCGTCGAAATCGTCGACGATCGAGGGCGGCCGACCCCCGACGGACAGGAGGGCAACGTGGTGATTACCGACCTGACCAACTACGGCATGCCGTTCATTCGTTATCAAAACGGCGACCGGGCGATCGCCAGCAGCGAGCGGTGCCCCTGCGGCCGCGGACTCCCGTTGCTTCAGAAGGTCGTCGGCCGACAGCTCGATATTCTCGACACGCCGGACGGACGGCGCATTCCCGGAGAGTTCTTCCCGCACTTGATCAAGGAATATCCGGCGATCCGGCGTTTCCAGGTCGTCCAGGAACAGCTCGATGCGATTCAATTGCGACTTGTCGTCAGCGCGCAGTGGAATGCGGCCGTGCACGACGATCTCGAACAACAGATTTCCCGCATCGTCGGCGACAGCGTGCGCCTGGAAATCGCCGTCGTCAACGACATTCCGTTGACTGCCGCGGGCAAGCGAAAAGTCGTCGTCCGCCGCCTGTCGGCGGATGCGGTGAATCCCGACAGAATTCCGGTGGCCGCCCGTTGATCCGAACACGGTTGCGGGGACCTGTTCACAAGGAAATCGCTTTATGCTCGACTTTATTTACCAGCACGTTTTGATTCGTGGCTTCGAATCGGGGATCAAGCGGCGGAAGACCTACGCCTACTGGCGCGAGCTCGAAAACAGCCAATGGCTGCCCCACGACGAAATCGTCTCGCTGCAGTTCGATTCCCTCAAACGACTGCTGGCCCACGCAGCTGAGAATTGCCCGTATTACCGCGATGCGTGGCGCTCGCTGGGTCTCGATCCGAGCGCGCTGTCGTCACAGGCCGGCTTCGCACACTGGCCTATGATCGATCGCGACGTCATTCGCGAGAATCGTCGTCAGATTCGGGCCATGGTCACCGGGATGCGACTGATGAAAAAGGCCACCGGCGGATCGAGCGGAGTACCTCTCGAATTCGATCTCGACACCGATAGCCACGCCCGGCGACACGCCGCGTGGCATCGCGGATATTCCTGGGCCGGAGCAGGTCCCGGAACCAGCCAATGGCATCTGTGGGGGCAGGTCGGCAGGCCTTCCCGTGGAAAGCGACTGAAAGACGCGCTCTACTACCGACTGTACCGCCGCAAGATGACGAATTCTTACGACACGAGCGAAGCCAGCGTGTCGAGATATCTGAAAGACCTCAACCGTTGCCGTCCCCAAGCCATCGTGGCTTACACCAATCCCCTTTACGACTTTGCACGTGGGTTAGAGGAGCACGGATTGCGGCCCCATTCGCCGCTATCCATCGTCGTCGGGGCCGAAAAGCTGCACGAGTTTCAGCGGGACCTGATTGAGCGAGTCTTTCAAGCGCCGGTCTTCGAGACCTACGGATCGCGCGAGTTCATGCTGATCGGCTGCGAATGCGAACGGCATTCCGGGCTGCATCTGACGATGGAAGACTTGCTGGTGGAGATTGTCGACGACGACGGCCAGCCAACTCCCGTCGGCCGGGAAGGAAACGTCGTCATCACCGATCTGACGAATTACGGCATGCCCTTCATCAGATACCAGAATGGCGACCGGGCCATTGCCAGCAGCGAAGCCTGCCCCTGCGGACGCGGTCTGCCCCTGCTTAAAAAAGTTGTCGGCAGGCGGCTCGACATTCTAGAAACGCCTGACGGGCGGCACGTCCCCGGAGAATTCTTCCCACATCTGCTGAAGGACTTTCCTGCGATTCGACAGTTTCAGGTCATCCAGGACGATCGCTGGTCGATTCGCCTCCTGGTGGTCGTGAATGCGGATTGGAACGCGGAAGTCCGCAAGTCTCTCCAAGACCAGATTCACGACACGGTCGGATACGCGGTTGGGCTGGAAATCGCAGTGGTCGATGCCATTCCGCTGACGCCGGCCGGCAAACGGCAAGTCGTCGTCCGTCGCATTCGCGAAACGCCGGTGCCCGTTGAACGCGTTCCCGGCAATGTGTCGCCGTCGGCGGTCATAATCGACGCGAGCCGTAGTCTGGCAGGCGCCACATCCGAGATTCGAACCTTCGTTCCTTAAACGCACTTCCTTTGCTCTCGTGGTTATTGAAGCGTCATCCATCGATCTGGAATGAACGATGCGAATTCTTCTGCTGACAAACGACTTTCCCAGCCCCTGGCTCCCAACCAAAGCGACGTTCAACTGGGAGCTGGCCCGCGCCTTGGGCCGTGAAAACGAAGTTCACGTCGTAGCGCCGATTCCCTGGACGGATGAACTGCAAGTTCGGCATCCCATCGCCGAATCGATCGGTACAGACCGTCTCGAGCGACGAGACGACGTGACGATTCATTACCCGCGTTATTATTATCTTCCCAAAGTGGGCCGACTCTGGCACGACCAATTTCTCTGGCATTCGGTTCGCGCGACCCTGCATGGCAAACTCGCCGGCTTTCGGCCCGAGGCCGTGGTCGGATATTGGACATACCCCGACGGGGCGGTCGCCGTGAAGTACGCACGGCAGATCGGCGCCGCTGCGTTCATCGTCGTGGGCGGGTCCGACGTGCTGGTGCAGGCGCGCGAATCGCGACGGCGGCGCCGCGTGATTGCCGCCACGTTGCACGCCGCGGACGGGGTGTTCACCGTCAGCGACGATCTTCGCCGGCGCGTCATCGAATTGGGAGTGCCGGCAGAACGGGTGCATCTGACGTATCGCGGGGTCGATCGGGCCCAGTTCACGCCAGGCGACCGCTTTGCCGCACGCGAGCGGCTTGGCATCAACCACGGCCTGCCCCTGTTCCTGTCAGTCGGGCGGCTGGTTCCCGTCAAAGGGTTGGATGTGCTGCTGCAAGCGGCGAACAATCTCAAAAGCCGAGGCGAAACATTCGAGTTGGCGCTCGTCGGGGAGGGGGCCGAGCGAACGGCCCTGGAGCGCACGACGACCGAACTCGGGTTGGACAACAATGTGCGATTCATCGGCCCGGTCCCCCACGCCGACCTGGCGGACTGGTATCGGGCCGCGGATTGGACCGTGCTTTCCAGTCGGTCGGAAGGGGTCCCCAACGTGCTGCTCGAATCGCACGCCTGCGGCATTCCGTTTGTCGCGACGCGGGTCGGCGGCGTGGGCGAAATTGCGTTGGAAGGGGTCGATCGTCTGGCCGGTCCGGACAACGCGACCGAACTCGCCGAGCAGATGGCCGGAGCTCTCGCTTCCGCGACGACGCCGCCGGAGAAAATCGCGTCCCGAGTCTCCGACCTGGATACGACGGCACGAAAGCTGGTGGGCGTTCTGCAATCCGCCGTCGCGCACTCTGCCGACTGCGGCATCGGCTTCCAGGATGGGCCACGGGGCGCAGCCCCATATTCGAATCAAGTCGAGTCGTTCGGCAAGCGGTTGAATCCATTCCGGCAAGTCGCACGGCACGCCCTATCGACGTTTCTGCCAAGCGGCCTGTTTCTGACGGAGGGCCCCCTTCACAGCGGTCGCGTGTGCCTGACGTTTGACGACGGCCCGCATCCGCAGCACACCCCTCCGCTACTCGATACGCTCGGAGAATTTGGAATCCAAGCGACGTTCTTCATCATCGGACGCGAGGCGGAGAAGCATCCCGATCTCGTCAAGCGGATCGCCAGCGCGGGCCACAGTATAGGAAATCATACGTGGTCGCACCCGTTGATGGCCAAGCTCTCGGTACCGAGCCTGATCGACGAAGTTCGCCGGACAGGCGATCTGCTCGCGGACCTGACCGGCGCCGAGACCACGTTGTTCCGTCCGCCGATGGGAAAAGTCACGGCGCGACAGTTGTTCGCACTCTGGCGGATCGGGCAGACCGTCGTGCTCTGGAACCGCGATCCGCGCGATTACCAATGTCACACTGCCAGCGAGTTGCGGCAGAGATTGCGAAGCGTGCCGTTGCAGGACAGTGATTTATTTCTGCTGCACGACAACCATCCGCATGCCGCCGCCGTGCTGCCCGACCTGGCAGCCGACGTTCGCGCCGCCGGGCTGAGATTCGGAACCGTATCGGACTGGACCTCGAAATCGACTCGTCACCCTGACCAGCAATCGTTGACATGCACATGATCGACATTTTCATTCTGTCGTGCGTCGCCGGCACCTGCCTGTTGGCGGGATACTGCGGCGTCGTTTATCCGGCGCTTCTCGCGCTGGCGGCGCGCAGCCGTCGCCGCCCTTGGGTGCAACAACCAATTCAGCCGCGCGTGTCGGTAATCATCCCGGCCCGCAATGAAGCCGCCATTATCGCGCGCAAGCTCGATAATGTGCTTGCGTCGGACTATCCGGCCGATGCGTTCGAGGTGCTCGTCGCGTCGGATTGTTCGTCCGATCAGACGGATGCAATCGTGGGCTCGTACACCCCGCGCGCCAGGTTGATTCGGGCGTCCACGCGGTCGGGCAAGCAGGTTTGTCTGAACCTGGCGGCAGCTCAAGCGAGCGGCGAGGTCATTCTGTTCACCGATGCCGCCAGCCTCTTGGCGCCCAATGCGATCACCCTCCTGGTGCGGCACTTTGCCGATCCCTCCATCGGCGCAGTCAGCAGCGCGATCCGCGTGCGGGACGGCAATTCCGTCGCGCTCAATGACTCGGCGAGTCGAGAGACTTCATCGACCAACGCACAACCGGCGAGCGCGAAAGCGGAAGGCGAAGGACTGTACCTGGGCGCCGATTGTGCGGTGCGGGTGAGGGAAGGAGAGATCTCGAGCATCGTGGGCTGTGTCGGAGCATGTTATGCCATGCGGCGGGCCTGCTTCGTTCCGTTCGATCCGGGCGACTGTGATGATTTTGCCGCGGTTTACAATGTCGTGGCCTGCGGCCAGCGGGCCGTGATGGATCCGCAGGTGATCTGCGAGATGCTTCCTGCACGTGACGCCAAGATCGAAATGGCGCGCAAGGTCCGCACGATTGCCGGCGCATTGGATACTTTATGGCGCTATCGCCGGCGGATTCTACAGTTTGCCCCCCCCGCGCTGCTGTGGTTTCTCGTCAGCCATAAGGTTTGCCGCTGGTTGCTGCCTTTGTCGGTTTTACTGTCGGGAACGGCTGTGACGCTGGGGGCGGTCTTCGGACATTGGCTGTGGCAGGTCCCATTTGGGGCGGGCCTGTGCCTGGCGACGCTCGGCCTGGCCGCCCAGAAATCCGAAGGCTGCGTCGGTCGCTTTCGCATCTTGAAGCCGCTGGCGTTTCTCATGATTTCGCTGTCGGCCGGAGTCGTCGCCTGGATAACCGTCATATCCGGCAAAAAGCAAGTTGTCTGGCAACCCACGCCGCGCACGGTCGCAAAGACGTGCTAGCCTTGAATGCCTTGGGACATTGCCGCATTTTCCCTGGATGCCTCGATGACGGACGTTTCCGACATTTCTGGATTGTTGCCGACAGCGACGCTCGAGTCGGCTGCCTGTGACCGGGAACCGGCTCGCAGCGCTGCGGGCTTCAATTGTACGGCAGGGCCGGCCTCGCGATCGATGCGCCGGCTGCTGCTTGTGGCATATCAGTTTCCGCCGGTGGGAGGGGCGGGGGTCCAGCGCGTGACGAAATTCGTCAAATACCTGCAGCATTTCGGTTGGCAGACGACCGTCTTGACGGTGAGGAACCCTTCGGTGCCCGCCATCGACCACAGTCTGCTCAACGACATTCCCCCGGGCACGGAAATGCTCCGTGCGACGACTTGGGAACCCAGCTACGCCGTCAAGTCCCTGGTGACGGGCGCGGCAGGGCATCCGGCGGCGTCTTTCAGTACAAGACTCCAGTCGTTTGCGAAGAACTCCCTGCGCACGATCGCAAACTGCCTGTTACAGCCCGATCCACAAATCCTCTGGGTTCCCAATGCGATTCGCATGGGACGCCAAGTGCTCGACGAAGCACCGCACGACGCGATTCTTGCCAGCGGGCCTCCGTTTTCGACGTTTTTGGTCGGCCGGGCCTTAAGCCATGAAACCGGGTTGCCTCTGGTCGTCGACTACCGCGACGAATGGAGTCTCGCCAACACGTACATGGAAAACCGGAAATTCGGTCGTCTGGCGTCGATCATCCAGCAACGGCAACAGGCCGGTGTGTTGCGGTCGGCGCGCGCGATCATCGCGACAACGCGGGCCAGCACGGCCAATCTCGAACGAGCGGCCCGGCGCTGTGGGAGTACGGCGCAGGCACACTGCATCTTTAACGGCTTCGATCCGGACGATCTGCCGCTTCCGTCCGCGACTGCGGCCGAGCCGCCTTCCGAGGCCCCTTTGCGGCTCGTGTACGTGGGGACGCTCTGGAAGTTGACATCCCTGGCGCCGCTCGCCGCCGCAATTCGAGACCTGTCGGATCGCTCGCCGGATCTTGGCCGCCGCCTGAAACTGGTGGTTGCCGGAAGGCGCACCGCCGAAGAGCAGGATCTGATGGTTGCCTTGCAAGCCGACACAGGCTGCGTCGAAGAGATCCCGTACCTCGATCACACCGACGCAGTCGAATTGATGCGATCGGCCGACTTGCTGCTCGTCACACTCGCGGGATTGCCGGGGGCAGAACGCGTGCTCCCGGCCAAAGTCTTCGAATATCTGGCTGTGCGGCGGCCGATGCTGGCCATCGCTCCTCGCGGGGAGCTGTGGGATTTACTCCAGCAGCATTCGAATGCCGCTGCCTTCGATCCCACGAACACGGTCGGAATCGCGGAATTCCTGGAAACACATCTGGAATGCCGGGGTGCGGGCATCCCACTGCCGGAACCGATCAACCACCTCGAAGGACTCGATCGCCGCAGCCAGTGTGGGCAGCTTGCCGCCATTCTCGAACAGGTCGCCCCTGCCGCACGGAGGCCCGCCTGACATCATGACCGACCTCCACTCGCTGAAAATCGCACGGGAACCGGCGTTGCGCACCGTCCTGATCTGCCATGCTGACGCCCTCCTCGATCTCGAGGGGTTGTCTCTCTGGCTGGGCTCGTTTTCCGAGCTGACTGGGCTCATCGTGTTGCAGGGCACGAACCGGCAGGCCTGGGGGCGTATCCGCCGCGAGATGCGCCGCGTCGGACTGCTGCGATTTCTCGACGTTCTGGCGTTCCGCGCGTACTACAAGCTGGTGCTCGAGCGCGGCGACCGGCAGTGGGAAATTCGCCGTCTTGCCGAGATGCGCGAGCAATATCCGCCGTTAAGCAAACGTACCCCGATCGTATACGCCAGAAGTCCCAACTCGCCGGAAGTGCAAGCGTTTCTTCGCGTCGCCGCGCCCGACCTCATGATCGCGCGCTGCAAGATGCTGCTTAAGCCGGAAGTCTTCGGGATTCCGCGGTTGGGAACATTCGTCATGCACCCCGGCGTGTGCCCCGAATACCGCAACGCGCATGGCTGTTTCTGGGCGCTGGCCCGCAACGACTTGAAAAACGTCGGCATGACTTTGCTGAAGATCGACGCAGGAGTCGATACGGGCCCGGTGTTCGGGGACATCCGCAGTCCGTTCGATGAACAAAACGATTCGCACATCGTCATCCAGCAGCGAATGGTGTTCGACAATCTCGAGGACCTGCAGGATCTGCTGCTCGACGTTTCAGAAGGCCGGGCGCGCGTGCTGTCCACCGCCGGGCGTCCGTCACAGGTGTGGGGCCATCCTTGGCTTACGGAATACTTCAAATGGCGCGTGGCCGCCTGGCAAAGGAGACGAAATGCCGATTGCGCTCATCTTTCATGACGTCGTGCCCGCCCAGGAATTCGATGCCAGCGGTTTTGCTGGCGCCGGCGCTGCGCGCTACAAGTTCTTCGAAGAGGAATTTCGCCTGTATCTGGCGGCCTTGGACGGCGTGGCACGCCGCGCGCGGCCGCGCGCGGCCGAATCGGACTCACCGACTGAACCCGCTTTGCCATTCCTTCTGACGTTCGACGACGGCGGCCGTTCGGCCCATTCGATCGTAGCCGGATTGCTCGAAGAGCGAGGGTGGCGCGGCCAGTTCTTCATTTCGACCGATTTTCTCGATACGCCGGCGTTCTTGACGCGTGAGGAGGTCGGCGAACTGCATCGACGCGGACACGTCATCGGTAGTCATTCGTGCAGCCATCCCCCGCGGATGTCGGATTGCACGCCGGAACAGCTCGTCCTCGAGTGGCGGCAGAGCTGCCAAATCCTGGCAGAGATCATCGGGGAGCAGATTACAACCGCCTCAGTTCCCGGCGGATTCTATTCGCGTCCCGTAGCGGCCGCAGCGGCCCAAGCCGGAATTACGGTTCTTTTTACCTCCGAGCCGACTGCGTTTCCGCATGTCGTTGACGGCTGCATCGTCAAAGGCCGGTATTCGATTGACCGGGGAGTCCCGATCGAAACCATGTCGGCCATCGCCGCGGGAAGATTTCTGCCTCGGTGGCAGCAGGCGCTCGCCTGGCAGGCGAAAAAGGCGGCCAAGACGCTGGCCGGGCCGCTCTATGCCGACCTGCGCGAACGCTGGCTGCGCCAGTCGTATGAAGCACATCAGCCGCCCGGCAAAGACAGGCCTACCTCGTCGGAGGTGCGGTCATGAGAATTCGTGGAGTGCCCTTTTCCAGCGTGCCGCAACTCTTGACGCCGCGCGCCTGGCAACCCGATCGTGAAATGCACCTGTTTTTGTGCATCTGCGACCATTACGAGCCGATGTGGAAACGCCCGGCCCGGCACGTTCAGGACGCGCGCGTCGCCCGCTGGGTCGAAGAATACCCACGTTCCGTCGCCGGATTGTCCGATTCCACAGGCCGACCGCCGCAGCATACGTTCTTTTACCCTGGGGATGAATACGACGCGGAGCACGTCGAATCGATTGCCGCGCTGTGCCGTCGTGGATTCGGGGACGTCGACGTCCATCTGCACCATCGGAACGACACATCCGAATCGCTCCGTGATAAGCTCGAAAACTATGTGCGGACGCTCCACGATCGCCACGGGTTGCTCGAGCGTGACGCCCCCGGCCGGATCTCCTACGGATTCATTCACGGAAACTGGGCCCTCGACAACTCGCATCCGCACGGCGATTGGTGCGGCGTCGACGACGAAATCACGGTCCTGCGCGAAACAGGCTGCTATGCCGATTTTACGATGCCCGCAGCTCCCGATCCGTGCCAGACAAAAACGGTCAACAGCATCTACTACGCCGTCGACGATCCCCGTTGCTCGAAATCGCACGACGTGGGAATCGCCGCACGGGTGGGGCGCAACTTTCCGCAAGACGGGCTGCTGATGATTCAAGGACCGCTGGCGTTTGATTGGAGCGATCGTAAGTGGGGAGTCGTCCCACGTCTTGAAAACGGCGATCTGACGGGCCGCCGGCCCGCCACGCTGGATCGCTTGAAACTATGGACGTCGGCGGGAGTCTCTGTCGCCGGACGTGAAGACTGGCGGTTCCTCAAACTGCACACCCACGGAGCGCAGGAATCCAATCTGGAAATGTTTCTGGGGGGAACGATGCGACGTTTTCACGCAGAGTTGCGAGATCTCGCCGAGGACCACCCGCAGCTCAAGTACTACTACGTCACGGCTCGCGAGATGGCGAGCCTGGTGCACCAGGCGGAGCGAGGCGATTTGGTTCCGCAACCTATCGGTGGTCTCGTGGAATCGACTGATCGTGGCGCTGAGGCGTGTGCGGCTAGTTTATGCGGAGTTTAGGGTCTTCGTCCGTCACCCGATTCGATGATTTGTTGTTCGACGAGGTTGGAGAGAGATATGAGGTCGGTTGTCATCCGTTGGATTTCACGACTCGGCACGCTGGCCTTGTTTCTGGCGGGCGTGGAAGCCATGGCGCGCCTGGACGATTACATCCATCTGGGCGTACCGTTTCTGGCCAGTCCCGACAACGAACACGATCTCAAGCTGCGCGAGAGCTGGGGTTTCCGCGGCAGACCGCACGGTTTGTTCCGCAAGTGGAAGCTCAACGAATTCGGCTTTCGAGGACCCGAAACGACCCGGCAACCGGCCGAGGGCGCCACGCGCGTGCTCGTGCTGGGTGCGTCGGAGACGTTCGGTCTCATGGAATCGAACAACCATGAATACCCCGCCCAGTTGCAGAAAGTCATGCAGCAGGAGGGGAAGTACGATGTCATTAACGGCGGCATGACGAGCCTGACGGCCGCCGGTATGTTGGCGTATTGGGACCAATGGCTTACGAGGTTCCAGCCGCAGATCGTCGTGATCTATGCTTCGCCGGTGTTTTATCTTCGCGATGCGGCGCCGGAGCCGCTCCCCGTCCTGACACAAACGGAGCTGGCAAGCCAATCCGCCCAATTCCAGTTTCGCACCATCGACCGGGTCTCGAGCCTGTACCGCAACTTACCCTCCTGGATTCGCGCGATCCGCCGCGATCTTCAGCTTCGCCGGCAAGTCGCCGCGCATGACAACACCTGGTTCTTCACGACGGCTCCGAAAGATCGTCTCGAAAAGTATCGCACGGACGTGGCCGAGTTGGTTCGCAGAATTCGCAATGACGGCGCCGTCCCGATTCTCGTCACGCATGCCATCAGCGCGGCTTCGCCTCCGCGAAGCGAAGACCTGGCCCATTTGTGCGACATGCGGGCCGATTTCTGCCGTCCGACGATCGAGACCATGACCCGATTCGAGAAACGGGCCAATCAGACGCTTCGAGACTTGGCTCGCGACGAAGGAGTGCCGCTGATAGACGTGGATGCCGTTCTGACGGGCCGGCGAGATCTCTTCGGCGATCTTGTGCATTTCAATGATCTGGGAGCAGCCCGGATGGCTGAATTGCTAGCAGCCGGGATCACCCGAGAATTGACAGCGCAATCGCCGCCCACGATGACGAAATCGAGTGCTTCGGCACCTGATGTGACAGAACCGGCGAGTTCCACCCCGCGGCTCCCGGCCCTGTAAGCGAATTGTTTCCCAGTAGGTCCAAACGGAGTTCCTGGTTTGCTGTTCAACAGCTTGATTTTTCTGTTCCTGTTTCTCCCCGTGACGTACTTGGTGTTCTGGATGCTGCGCTCGGCTTCGGCCCGCTACATCTGGCTGACCATCACCGGCTACGTCTTTTACGGCTATTGGGATGCGCGGTTCTGCCTGCTAATGGCCTTTTCCACGCTGGTCAGCTACCTGGCCGGGCTCGGCTTTCTGAAGTACACGTCGCCGGCGGCGAGGCGGGCCTGCCTGATCGTCCCAATCGCCATCGATCTGGCCCTGCTCGGTTTCTTCAAGTACGCCGATTTCCTGCTGTCGTCGGCCGACAGCCTGTGCCGTGCGCTGGGAACCGGCTCGGTTCCGCTCAGGCTCGACGTCATTCTTCCGATCGGTATCTCGTTCTATACGTTTCACACGATCAGCTACATCGTCGATTGCTATCGAGGCACGATCAAGCCCACCCGTAATCTGTTCGAATTCTCAGCATACGTCTCCCTGTTCTCACAGTTGGTGGCGGGCCCGATCGTCCGCTTCCGGCAGATCGAACAGGACCTCGAAAACCTGGGACAAGCCGATCGCCGCCGCTGGCTCGACCTCGGGCTGTCGTATTTCGTCTACGGCCTGGCCGAGAAGGTCCTGCTCGCCGACACCCTGGCCGCGTTCGTCGACCCCGCCTGGAAACAGTACGACCAGCTCTCGTCGCTGGGAACATGGCTAGCAGTCCTGGGTTACAGCTTTCAGTTGT
This sequence comes from Planctomycetaceae bacterium, assembly GCA_036501235.1. Classification (GTDB taxonomy): domain Bacteria; phylum Planctomycetota; class Planctomycetia; order Planctomycetales; family Planctomycetaceae; genus JACQFH01. Next base: position 185 of record DASYAR010000684.1, on the reverse strand, counting down.
ATTTCGATTTCTCCGGCTATAGCACGATGGCCGTCGGGCTCGGCTACATGTTCGGCATCCGCATCCCGCAAAATTTCAATTCACCCTACAAGGCTCTCAATCCGTCTGATTTCTGGCAGCGCTGGCACATTTCGCTGTCGGCATGCCTGCGAGACTACCTGTACATTCCACTGGGGGGAAATCGC